>CAZTMA010000045.1:0-34751 GCA_964614645.1 uncultured Anaerolineales bacterium | reverse complement strand
TGTGTCCGCCCTCCTGCGGGCCATCGATGTCAGGGGCGGACCTGTGTGTCCGCCCCCCTGCGGGCCATCGATGTCAGGGGCGGACCTGTGTGTCCGCCCTCCTGCGGGCCATCGATGTCAGGGGCGGACCTGTGTGTCCGCCCCCCTGCGGGCCATCGATGTCCGGGGCGGACCTGTGTGTCCGCCCCCCTGCGGGCCATCGATGTCCGGGGCGGACACACGGGTCCGCCCCTACCTGCAGAACCCTACCAGGCGTAGGCCTCGGGGGCCTGGCCGCCGGGGCCGGGGAAGATTTCGTCCAGCTTCTTCATCGTCTCGTCGCTTAACACAAGCTCCACCGCGCGCAGACTGCCGTCGAGCTGCTCCGCGGTGCGCGGGCCGATGATCGGCGCAGTCACGACCGGATTCGCCAGCAGCCAGGCCAGCGCTAAGTCCGCCGGCTTCTCACCCAGCTCGCGGCACAAGCCCTCGTAGGCTTCGAGCTTGGCGCGGTTCTTCTCGACGTTCTTCTCCATGTTCTCATTGGCGCGGCGGCCCTCAGCCGCCTTCTGCAGCGCGCCGCCCAACAAGCCGCCGCCGAGCGGGCTCCACGGAATCAGGCCCAAGCCGTAATGCTTGCAGGCCGGAATCACCTCAAGCTCGACCATGCGCGCGTTGAGGTTGTACAGGCTCTGCTCGCTGACCAAGCCCAAGAAGTTGCGCTGTCGCGCCGCGCCCTGCGCCTGGGCGATGTTCCAGCCGGCGAAGTTACTGCTGCCGACATAGAGCACCTTGCCCTGCTGGACAAGAACCTCCATCGCCTGCCAGACCTCCTCCCACGGGGTCAGCCGGTCGATGTGATGCATCTGGTACAGGTCGATGTGGTCGGTCTGCATTCGCCGCAGGCTCTCGTCGCAGGCTCGGCGGATATGGTAGGCGGAGAGCTTCTGCTCGTTCGGCCAGTCACCCATCCCGCCGTACACCTTGGTTGCAAGCACAACTTTTTCGCGGCGGCCGCCGCCTTGGGCGAGCCAGCGCCCGATAATCTGTTCGGTGATGCCCTCGCCCTTCTTCCAGCCGTAGACGTTCGCGGTGTCGAAGAAGTTGATGCCGTGCTCCAGCGCGCGATCCATCAGCGCGAAGCTGTCCGCTTCAGTCGTGTGAGGGCCGAAATTCATCGTGCCCAGGCAAAGGCGGCTGACTTCCAGCCCGGTCCGTCCCAGATGGGTGTACTTCATTTCATCGCTCCTTTTCAAGTATCTGACGCAAAACGACTCATTCGTGCGCTATTTTACAACCTTTTCCACGCGGCAGACGTTGCGCAGCTTACCGATGCCGTCGATTTCGATGATTACGTTGTCCCCGTCCCGCAGGTAGTGCGGCGGATTGGCGTAGTGACCGACGCCAGGCGGCGTGCCGGTCAGGATGATGTCGCCCGGCAGCAGGGTGAACGAATGTGAGAGAAACTCAATCAGCTCAGGAATGCGGAAGATGAGCTGATCCGTGTTGGATGACTGCATCGTCTGGCCGTTGACCGTGCAGCGGATCGGCAGGCGGTGGGGATCGGCAATCTCGTCCGCGGTTACAATCCAAGGGCCGAGCGGACAGAAAGTGTCGAGCGACTTGCCGCGCACCCACTGGCCGTCATCCTGCTGGATGTCGCGCGCGGTGACATCGTCCGCGCAGGTGTAGCCGAACACATAGTCCATCGCATCGGCGGCCGCGACCCGATAGGCCGGCTTGCCGATGACCACGGCCAGCTCCGCCTCGTAGTCGATCATGTCCGACAGCGCAGGATCCCAGCGAATCGCATGCTCCGGGCCGATCACGCTCGTCGGGTACTTGGCGAAGAGGATAGGCCGCGTGGGCGGCTTACGGCCGCCTTCGAGCACGTGATCGAGGTAGTTCAGACCGATGGCGCAGATCTTCGATGGTTGAATCGGCGGAGCCAGCTTCAGCCCCGCCAGCCCGTGCAAGAACGGAACGAGCACGTCGGTTGCCAGGCCAAACGCGCGGATGTCAGCAGCAAGCTGATCCCACGCCGCAGGACCTGCCTCGATGACCTCTTGCAAGGTGTCGAGGTCGACGGGCTGGCGCGTCACCGCTTCCTGCGCAGCGGCCACATCCAGGACGGTGTCGTCTCCGACGAGCGCGCCGAGGCGCGGCTGGCCGTGGTGAATGAAGGTTAGCAGGCGCACTGAGAACTCCTTTCGACGAATTACGAATGACGAATGACGAATTATGAGGCATCCTGAGCGGGTGGACGGCTCAACGTACCCGGCGGCTCACCGCCAGTCGAAGGATGCGGCCCGAAGGATGCGGGCCGAAGGATGCCGCCCGACCAGCTACTCTCCCAGGAACAACAGCTCCAGCCGTTCGATTCGCCGTGGAACGGTCTCATAGCCCAGCTCCGCCAGCAATTCATCAGGGCGGCCGGTCGCGCCCGGCGCAGCGCGCATCGTTACCTCGAACGCATGTCCGTGAGCGGTAGGCCCCACGTACATGAGCGCCTGAATCAGCGGGCGGAGGTCATAGCGATTCACATCCTTGCCGCGGCGGCGCTCGCGCCAGGCGTCAGGCCGGGCGAGGAACGCGTCCAACTTCGCCCCGAAGTCCGCGCCGCCTTCGTCGCTCTCAACCTCAACCGAATAGCGCGCACCTGCCACCTGTGATTGGAGCGACGGCGTCTCCCGGCTGACCGGCTCGGCCGCGAGCGGGCGGATGCCCGGCGGCAGCGCGGCTGTCAGCCGGGAGACAAACTCCGGCGGGTCGAGGGCCTCGTTGAGATAGACATCCGCCAGCTCGGCGCGCCCTGTGAAGCCGACGGGCATAGCCGCGGCAAACTGGAGCCGCGCCTGCGGGTTGAAGCCCTGGGTGTAGGCGAGCGGCAACTGTGCGCGGCGGATGGCCCGCTCCCAGGTGCGGTGCATGTCCAGGTGACCGACGTACTTCACGGTATCGTCGGTCGCAAAGGTCACGCGCATTCGCTGAACGTAAGTCTCTTGCATGGCTACCTATGATGGGACACTGATTTAACTGATCTGACGGATCTGGACTGATTATTTGATCATCATTAAGACATGAGGACCAATGTCAATCAGTCAGATCAGTGTTCATCTGTGTTCTATTCTGCTGCTCCGCTGCGGGACGCGCGGGCCGGCGGTGAGCGCGAGGTCCGGGCTCATGTCTTCGTTGAAGTAGAGCGGCACGGGCCGGGCGTGGACGGGCCGGCGGACTTTATCCTTGCCCAGCGCAGGGCAGCCCCAGGCCTCGTCCGCGACCTCCCGGCGGTCGTCTTTGAACTGCCCCAGGATGCCGCACGAATAGCAGTGCTCGCGGCAATCGTCGATGACCGCGCCCTGTAGTGCATGGCGGTACTCATCTTCCAGGAAGCGCCGGGCCACGCCTGCGCTGATGTGATCCCACGGCAGCACTTCGGCCAGATCGCGCGGCCGGCGGGCATACCAGTCGGGGTCCAACCCCATCTCGTCAAACGCCTGACGCCAGGCTCCAAACCGGAACTGGTCGCCCCAGCCGTCGAACTGCGCACCGAGCTGCCAGGCCCGGCGGATTACCCCGGCCAGCCGCCGGTCGCCCCGGCTCAGCGCGGCCTCGATCAGCGTCTCCTGCGGATTGTTCCAACTGAACTCCAGCCCTGGCGCGCGCAACTGGCGTTCCAGCACGCCGATCTGCGCACGAATCTCGTGTTCGTCGGCCAGCGCGGCCCACTGGAACGGCGTGTGCGGCTTGGGCACCAGCGTACTGACGCCGATCCGTACACTCGACTTCTTGCCGAGCGCCTGGAAGCCGGTCTTGCGGACCGCGTGCGCCAGGTCTGCAATGGCCTGCACGTCGTCCAGCGTCTGCGTCGGATGACCGATCATGAAGTACATCTTGATCGTCGTCCAGCCCCGGCTGTAGACCTCGCGCGCAGTGTCCAGCATCGCCTGAGTCGAAATGGGCTTGTTGATGACATCGCGCAGCCGGTCGGTGGCCGCCTCGGGTGCGAAGGTGAAGCCGGAGCGCCGGCGGCCCTTCTCCAGCATCTCCATCAATTCCACGCTGAATGACTCGATGCGCAAGCTCGGGAGGCCGATGGAGAGCTTGCCCTCGCCGTGCCGCGCGACAACGCCCTTCACCAGCTCGCCGATCTTGCTGTAGTCAGAGGAGCTGAGCGACAGGAAGCTGACTTCCTCGAATCCCGTCTCCACGACCATCTGGTCCACCGCAGCCAGCACCTCCTCGACGGGCCGTTCGCGCACCGGGCGGAAGATCATGCCCGCCTGGCAGAAGCGGCAGCCGCGCGTGCAGCCGCGCTGGATTTCGATGGCGGCCCGGTTGTGGACGATGTCGATGAACGGAACGATGAACTTCGTCGGCGGAGGCGGCAGCACGGGCACGATCCGCTTGGTCACGACCGGCGACACGGGTTCGCCCGCCATGGGAGTCGTGCTTGCCAGCGTGCCGTCCGGGTGGTAGCGCGACTCGTAAAGCGACGGCACATACACGCCCTCGATGGCGGCCAGCCGGCGCAGCGTCTCGACGCGGGTCAGCCCGGCCCGGCGTGCGTCCGTCCAGGTGCGCGTGATTTCGAGGATGGCCTCTTCGCCCTCTCCGATGAAGAAGGCGTCGAAGAACGCGTGCATGGGCTCCGGGTTGAGGCAGGCCGACCCACCCGCGAGCACGAGCGGCTCGTCCGTGCGGTCAGCCGCGGCCAGGGGAATGCCTGCCAGATCGAGGCAGGTCAGGACGTTCGTATAGAGCTGCTCGTAGGGCAGGCTAAAGCCGAGCACATCGAAATCGGCCAGGGGCCGGCGACTCTCGAGCGCGTACAGCGGCACAACCTCGCGGCGCATCACGGCCAGCATGTCCACCCAGGGCGCGTACGCGCGCTGCGCCAGCATGTCAGGCTGCCGGTTGATGATATCGTACAGGATGGCGAGGCCCAGGTTGGACATGCCGAGGTCGTACACATCGGGAAAAACCAGCGCAACCCGGTAAGGGGTCGCATCCCAATCTTTGACGATGCTGTTATACTCACCGCCGGTATAGCGGGCCGGCTTCTGCACGAACGGCAGAATGCGGTCCAGGGCGCGCGAGATGGTTTCGGGGGTATGCATCACTCACTCCTTCTACCTGCCGATCTGTGGCAGGGCGGGATTTGTACCCGCTGGCAAACCACCTCAGTATACCAGGGAAGGGCGTGAACACGAAAACCTCCGGTGCAGGAGCGCCAGGCCCCTGATTTGACACACCTTCTCCAAATCCATATAATGCCCTTCGTCAGTGGCGGATTCGTCTAGAGGCCCAGGATATCGCCCTCTCAAGGCGGAGACACGGGTTCGAATCCCGTATCCGCTACCTCCACCAAGCCCCGGCAGTGCCCGGGGCGTTTTTGTTGAATATGACGGCTAGCGGCCAGAGGCCGTCCGTCGTCACCCACATAAAGGGAGGAACGCGTGACCGTCGAAAACCCTGCACAGGCAACCGCACCCGCTGAAACTGAAAGCCAGGCCGCGCAGCCGCCGGCACCCCCACCCACCCGGGTCTTATTGATTCGTCATGGCGTCAATGATTATGTCAAAACGCACCGGCTGGCCTGCCGCCTGCCGGGGGTGCACCTCAACGCAGAGGGCACGGCTCAGGCCGAGGCAATGGCGCAGCGGCTGAGTACCACGAAGTTCGACGCAGTGTATTCCAGCCCTCTCGAACGCGCGCAGGAAACTGCAGCCCCGCTGGGCCGGGTGCTGAACCTGTCCGTGCGAATCATCGACGGCATCATGGAAACCGACTGCGGCGAGTGGGCGGGCCAGAAGATCGAGGACCTAAACAAGCTCGACCTGTGGAAGCAACTCCAGGTGTATCCGAGCGGGGTGCGCTTCCCTGGCGGCGAGAGCTTCGCAGACATCCAGGCGCGCATGGTGGCGACCATCGAAAAGCTGTCCACCGAACATGCGCACCAGACCATTGCGCTCGTCTCGCACGCGGATCCGATCAAGCTGGCGCTGGCGTTCTATGCGGGCATCCCGTTGGACCTGTTCCAGCGCCTCGTGGTTGCGCCTGCATCCATCAGCGAGATCGAGTTCGGGCCGTTCCGCCCGGCCATCGTGCGCATCAACGACTGCGCACATATCCCTCCTCCACCGGAAACGCCCGCGGAGGAAAAGAAGTAATCCGGCGCGCGTCTGATTCACGCAGCGCCGCATCACCGTTCGGCCTGCAAGAGGCACAAGGACATATGATCGATACACCGCTCGCCTTCGGGGCGCTCTCGTACTCCGAAGATGACATCTACCCCGTGACGCGTATCACCACGGGCGCAATCGGTGATCCGGGACACCGTATCTTCGTGCTCCAGGCCCACGTCGGTGATGAGCCGTTCTCGTGGGTGGTCGAGAAGGACCAGGTTCGGGCACTCGGTCGTGCCATCCCTGAGCTGCTCGCCAGCGTGCGCCAGGAATTCCCGGAGCTGGGGGATCCGCTCGTGGCTGCTGCGCCCAACCTGGACCTTAGCGCGGCGATCGAGCCCATCTTTCGCGTCGGCAGCCTGGGCGTCGGGTACGACCGGCTGCACGACATGGTGGTGCTGACCCTCGTCGACGCCGAGGTGCTGCGCGAGGACATCGAGCAGGATGCTGATGCAGAGTCGGGCCAGAGCATCTATCTCACCCGCGGCCAGGCCTACCTCCTGAGCCAGCAGACCGAACGCGTCGTTGCAGCCGGCCGGCCCACCTGCCCGGCCTGCGGAGATCCGATCGACGACTTCGGCCACTTCTGCCTGCCCGTACAACGCCGCGGCGGTGAGTATCTCCAGTGAGTCACTCAGGGACATGCCTGTCGTTGGCTTAGCGAACGACAGGCATGCACTTCACCTGTTCGCCCGTTCACCTGTTCACCTCTACCCCTGTTCATCCGTTCACCCTGCCATCTGGTATGACCGCATACAGCAGCCGCGGCTGGTTTGCGCTAGTGTGCAGGTGGGAGAATGAGATTCCATGACGCCAAAGAGAGTGCCGGCAGACAGCGATTGCGTGGTCCCCTGGACGAGCGGCAGCACAGAGGCCGACCGCCTGTTACGGCTGCTCGGCGAGGGTGAGTTGACGCTGCAGGGCCTGATGCCCTGGAGTTCTAACTACACCTTCCTGGGTCGAGTCAGCGATGGCGGCACCACGCAGGAGGTTATCTACAAGCCTATCCGGGGCGAGCGGCCCCTCTGGGACTTTCCCAAGGGCACACTCGCCAAACGCGAGGTGGCGGCCTTTGTCGTCTGCCATGTGCTCGGTTGGGATTTTGTCCCGCCGACCGTCTTGCGCCATGGCCCGCATGGCCGCGGCTCGGTGCAGCTCTACGTGGACGTCGATGCCGACGACCACTTCTTCACTTTCCGCGATGAGCCGGGCTTCCAGCGCAGCCTGCAAGCTTTGGCCTTGTTCGACATCATCACTAACAACGCGGACCGCAAGGGCGGCCACTGCCTGCGCACGGGTGACGGCTGCATCATCGCCATCGACCAGGGCCTCTGCTTCCACGTGGAGCCGAAGCTGCGCACGGTCATCTGGGACTTTGCGGGCCAGCCGATCCCGGCCGACCTGCGCTTCCCCATCGCGCGGCTTGCCGACGCACTGGAGGACTCGGAAGGCGAGCTCCATCACTCGCTGCATCCGCTCTTGTTTGATGGGGAGATTGCGGCCCTGCGGCGTCGCGCGTATGAGCTGGCCCTGGCAGAGTGCTTCCCTGATCCGCCGGAAGATCGCCGGCCGTATCCATGGCCGTTGGTGTGACGAGTTATGGATTGCTGATGGAAACAAGGAGGGGGAAATGACAAACGCAGTCACTTGGTTCGAGATACCCGTAAGTGACATGCACCGCGCAGCAGTATTCTACAGCGCGATACTCGGCATCTCACTGGAGGCCGGGCCAGCCAGCGAAGGTTACATGATGGCAACCTTCCCCGCCGAGGGCGGCGTCAGCGGCGCGCTTGTCTCCGGAGAGGGCTATGTGCCCAGTTCGAACGGTACGACCGTATATCTCAACGGCGGCACTGACCTGAGCCAGGTGCTCGACCGGGTGGAAGCTGCGGGCGGCAAAGTGATGGCGCCCAAGACCGACATCGGCGAAAACGGCTTCTTCGCCTTCTTCCTGGATACCGAAGGCAACAAAGTCGGCCTGCATTCGATGGAGTGACGGACGACGGACGACGGACGATTGCAGATTGAAGATTGAAGATGGGGACAGTGGAAAGTCCACGCCGGGCGCGGCAACCTCAGGCCAACCAGTGTCAGCTGTCGTGCTCGTCGATCGAGCATCCTTTTTTCATCGTCAATCTGTAATCTGCAATCTTCAATCTTCAATCGTTACTCGTCACCCGCCGGCCTCCGCCGCATCTGCTTCACGCGCGAGCGGCTCCGCTTGGTGCTGAGGCGCTCTTCTCGGGAGGACGCGGTCGGCCGCGTAGGAATGCGGCGCCGGTGAACGCGCAGCGCGCCGGCCAGCAGGGCCTGAAACCGCTGCACGGCATCTTCCCGGTTGCTGAGCTGACTGCGCGTGGCCGATGACACGACCCGCAGGACGCCCTCCCCATCGATGTAGCCACCTAGCCTGTGAAGGATGCGGCCGCGCTGCTCCTCGCTCAGGCTGGACGAGTTCGCCACATCGAAGAGCAGCTCCACGCGCGTATCGCTACGCTGGACGTGCTGACCGCCCGGCCCGCTCGAACGGCTGAAGCGGAAATCCAGCTCGCTCACAGGCAGGGCCAGTTCCTCGTTGATACGTACCCACTTCGATTCGTCTTCCAGCGTCATTGTCCCCTCGCGTATAGCGTCATGGGTCCGCATTCTGCCACGGCAGGCGCATTCTGCCACGGCAGGCCGGTTTGCACAAGGCGGCCCCGACCTGTGCTATACTTGCCTTTCAGGAGGCCATCATGGCAGACAACTTTCAGCTGGTCACGGTATATCGCTCACAGGGCATGCTCGGCGCGGAGGTCGTGCGCGCCAAGCTGGAAGCGGCGGGCGTTCCCGTTATCCTCAAGTACGAGTCAGCGGGCCTGGTGCTCGGCCTGACCGTGGATGGCCTCGGCCGGGTGGAAGTGCAGGTACCTGAGCAGTGGGAGGCCGATGCCCTCGACCTGATCGAGGAATCCGGCGACGAGATGGATGCATCGGCGGACGAACTGGCGGACGCGTCAGTCGACGATGAGGAGGTCGCCTGAACGGTACGGCCCAGCCCGACATGCCAAACGGCCGGGTATTTTGCAACTGCCTCTTTCCCTGGTATACTTTGCGCTTGACTAAGAGTAATCGACACAGGAGAGCCCAGGCGTGATCCAACGCAAAACTCAGACTGCCGAATACTGGCAGACATTCGCACTGACCCCCGCGGACCTCGAATTCCTGCACACAACCCTGTTGGATGCCGGGCGCCCTATGACGAGCCTGGAGCTGGCGGGAGCATTGGTCACGGAACGCTGCCGCCGCGAGGAAAGCGAGCTGCGAGCAGAGCTGTCGCGCGGGGTGTTCTACCAGCCGAAGAAGCATTACGCACTCCACGAGAAACTCATCTTTCCCGCGCTGGACTTCCGCCTCGGCGAGGTCATCGGGGTACGCCCCGGCGAGAACCCTGAGTACGGTGCGTTCGAGGTCATTACCGTGGACTTCGGCCCCGACCGCCGGCAGCGCAACTTCGCGGCCGGGCTGGAAGCAGCCCACCGGCTCAATGCTGACGTGCCCGACCAGCTGGCCGGCGCAGACCTGGCAAGCCCCGAACGTCTCCTGAGCGGCGTCGCAGCCGACGTACCGGCAACACTGAGTCACGCCCTGGCGGGACAGCCCGATTTCGCCGGCTTCGAGGATCACTGGCTGATGAAGGACCTGCTGGCGGAGATCCACATCGGCCATCTCAACCTGGCGGAAGCCGCAGTCGAAATGCACGGCAGCGCGGTAGATACCCTGACCCTGGCGCGCGACCTCGACCTGCCCGGCGACATCCCGGAGGATACGCTGGCTTTCTCGCTAAACAGCGCGCTGGCAGCCGACGGGCGGTTTGATCAGGTCGGTGTCGGCGATGAACGGCGCTGGTATCTCTGCCGGCTCGAGCCGCCGGAGGCCCTGAGCATCCCGGAACCACTACGCTTCGAGCCGACCGGCCACGACAGCGCGGCCATGCCCGCAGACTTGCGCCAGTTAGCCTTCGAACTCGACGACGAGTGGTCGGACGGCCTGACCGGCGAGGTTGCCGCCCGTGCGGCCGCGCCAACCGCCACGCTCCTGCTGATCTACCCGCACCTTGCCGCAGGCACGCTGCCGCTGAACCGCCGGGCGCGGCCCTTCTTCCCGCGGGGCCACGGCGCGCGCACGATGGTGACGCTCATCGACGGCCGCTGGGGCAATCGCTTCCCGGCCTGGGTCAACCACGATGGTCGCTACATAGCAGGTTTGCGCCCCTGGTTCGAGAAACACAAGCTCTCGGCCGGCACTCACATTGTCCTGGAGCGCCGCGACGACTCCGGTGAGATTGTCGTCGACTTCCGGCCCAAGCGGATGCGCCGCGAGTGGACGCGCTGGGCCCAGGTTACGGATGATCGACTCGACATCCAACTGCGCAAGCAGGAGATTGCCTGCGAGTACGATGAGCAGATGGTCATCGGGGGCGACGAGAAGACCAAGGACCTGCAGGAGCTGCGGGCCAGCGTCTATTATCGAGAGATGCCCCTGCGCCATCTCGTCTTCGAGGTGTTCACTGACCTGGCAGGCCTGAGCCAACAGGGCAGCGTACATGCCAAGACCATCTACAGCGCCCTGAACGTGGTGCGCCGCGTACCGCCGGAGCCGATCTTCGCCGAGCTGACCCAGGATGAACGCCTCGAGCAATTCGGCGATGGTTCTTTTCGCCTTTCGGCCTAGCGGCCCTGTGTTACCCTGACCAAAGGAAGTCTGCGCATGGCAGTTTGGAAACGACCTTCCCTGGAAACGAAATTTCATATCGACAACGCATGGTGGCAGGCCAGCGGCAAGGACCTGCGCGTCGCGGTGCGCGGCCAGTTGTGCCGGGATTGCCAGGCGCGCTTCCCGGATCACCGCAACCTGGAGGCCGTCGATTGGGTCGACCCGGACACGGCGGAAGTGCTGCGCGCGGATGCCCTGCTGCAGACCTTGCGCAACGACTGTGCCCGCAAGCCAGAATTTATCAGCAGCGGCAACAGCCTCGTCACCAACGTCTTTCGCATCTTCCTGCTCAACGGCAACCAACCGCTGACGCCTCCTGAACTGGCGCAGCAGATGCCGTGGACCAACGGCGATGTCATCCTGCGCACGCTGGCAAGCGGGCAGATCTACATGGGCATCCGTCCCCTCTCCACTCTGGACTGAACGGGGGACGCGCCTGGAACACGAAGACTCGAAGACGGTAAAGAGCACAAAGCGCGAAGAACGCGAAGGGGGTCACACAACCCAGCCTTCGCGTTCTTCGCGCTTCGCGTCCTTCGCTTCATTGGCGCCTTCGTGATCCAACTCCCCTACACGTCCAGCTGCATCGGCGTCCCGCCGAGCTCGGCCAGCGCCTCCTTCGGTGACAGCGGCTCATCCTGCGACCGCAGATACAGGTACTTGAACAGGTCCCGGATGATTGCCGTCAGCGGCACGGCCAGCAACATGCCCCACAGCCCGGCCACCTGGTTGCCAATCACCAGCACGACCATGATGATCGCCGGGTGCAACTCCACGGCCTTCCCCGAAATGCGCGGGACCAGAAAGACATTCTCGACCTGCTGGATGGCGAGGAACACAAGCAGCGTCCACACGGCGAGCAGCGGGTCCTGAATGGCCGCGACGATCACCGCAGGGATCATGCCGAGGATGGGGCCAATGAAGGGCAGGATTTCGAAGACGCCCGCCACCAGCCCCAGGACCGCCGGAAACTGCACCCCCAACAGGCTGAGCGCTATCGTCACAATCACGCCGATAAACAGGCAGAGGAACAACTGACCACGCAGATATGCGCCCATCACGTTGTCAGCGATCCGCACGAGGTTGAGGAAGTCGGCGCGCCAGCGGACTGGCATCACGCCGACCAGCCCGCGCATGGCCTTCGACTGGTCGAACAAGACGTAAAACAACCAGAACGGAATCACGATCAGGCCGAGCACAAAGCCGATGGTGCTGGTGACGGCGCTGAAAGTCGCCATTGCGCCGGCCTGCAATGCGCGTCCCAGGGCCGCCACCACATCCTGTAGGGATGCGGCAATGCGCGCCTGAATATCGACGGGAATGCTCGCGCGATACCACACGAGAAGGTCCTCGCCCAGCCTCTGGCCGCCGGCAATCCACATCTCGCGGTTATCCCACAACAGGCGGAACTGCTGGATGATGATCGGCACGATGAGTTGGAAGAAGCCCACGACAAAGGCAATCGCAAGCAGGTATGTCAAGAGGATAGCAATCGCACGGCTGGTGCGGGGTTTGGGCAGGACCCGCAAGAGCAGTTGCTCCAGCCGGTTGACGACGGGCAGAAGGAGATAGGCCAGCGCGAGCGCCAGGATATAGGGGAAGAGCGCGCCGCGCGCGGCCCACAACGCCAGCAGGACGATGAGGATGAGCGCAAGCACCAGCAACAGCCGGTTGCGCCGGGCCAGGGTTAAGTGCGGCATCAGGCTTCCTTCCCTCCGGTGTCGGTCTGCGGATGGCCGCCGGACGGTCCGTCACCTGCCCACTCGTCCAGCCAGCCATTCACAACAGTTTCATCCGCTGGGCTTCTACCCAGGCGGAGCCACGCCAGGAACTCAACATTTCCCGCGGGGCCGGTAATGGGTGAACGAATCAGCCCCGCGGGCGCAAGGTTGGCCGCGGCCGCCTCCGCCAGGACCTTGCGGATGGCCGCGCGGTGCAGCAGCGGGTTACGAACAACCCCACCCTTCCCGACCTGCCCCCTGGCGACCTCGAACTGCGGCTTGATCAGCGCGATGACCTGGCCGCCGGCCGCGAGCAGCCCCACGACGCGTGGCAGCACGAGGCCCAGGCCGATGAACGACACGTCAACCACGGCGAGCGTCACGGGTTCGGGCAGGGGGGCCAGCAACCGGACGTTGGCGCGCTCCATGGAGATGACGCGCGGGTCCTGGCGGAGGGACCACGCGAGCTGGCCGTACCCCACATCGATGGCATACACCTTCGCCGCGCCCCGCTGGAGCAGGCAGTCGGTGAAACCGCCGGTCGACGCGCCGATGTCCGCGCAGATCCAGCCCGCGGGCGCCACACCAAAGGCATCCAGCGCAGCCTCCAGCTTGAGACCGCCACGGCTGACGTACGGCAGGCCCCGCTCGACGCGCAGCGCGACATCCGGCGCGACCAACTGACCCGGCTTGTCGCCGCGCACGCCGCTGGCCGCTTCGCCCAGCCACACCTGGCCCGCGCGAATCAACCGCTCTGCGTGCACACGCGTCTCCGCCAGCCCGTGTGCGACGAGGGCGTCATCTAAGCGCACTTTGCGCCGGGTGCTGCGCTGTTGAAGCGACTTGGCAGGGGCCATCAGCACCGATTGTAATGTGTGCGCTGCCGTCCGGCAAGCTGGCACCGAGCGCTGTATACTCGTCAAGTTGACGCACATTTGTGCTTGCGGTATCATCCGCCTCTCAGGAGATGAACTACCATGGATGAGGCACGCTCCGCCCGGAGCACCACCAGCCTGCCAACGCAGCTGCGACTGCTGCTCAAGACGATGCGCCCCAAGCAGTGGACGAAGAACGTCTTCATCTGGGCGGCCATTGTGTTCGACGTCAAGCTGTTCCAGCGCGAGCCGTTCCTGCGCACGCTTGCGACATTCGTCCTGTTTTGCCTGGTGTCGGGCGCGGTCTACATCATCAATGACCTTGTGGACATGGAGAAGGACCGCCTGCACCCGGAGAAACGGGGACGGCCGCTCGCGTCCGGCGCCCTGAACCCCGCGCTCGCCCGGGCCGCGGCCATAGTCATCGCTGTTGTCTGCCTACCGCTCAGCCTGTGGATCGAATACAAGCTAACGCTGGTCCTCTATGGCTACCTTGGCCTGATGCTTGCGTATTCGTTCGTCCTGAAGAACATCGTCATCGTGGATGTGCTGACGATAGCAATGGGCTTCGTGCTCCGGGTGGCAGCTGGTGTCGTCGTCGTCAGCGCTGAACGCTTCTCGCCGTGGATGTACGTCTGCATGGTGTTACTGGCGCTCTTCCTGGGGCTCGGCAAGCGGCGACAGGAGATCGTGCTGATGCAGGACAACGCGGTCAACACCCGTCGCATCCTGACCGAGTATAACTTGCGGTTCGTGGATGAGATGCTTTCCCTGGTCAGTGCGAGCACAGTGATGGCCTACGCGCTCTACACGTTCTCCGCGCCCAACCTGCCGCCCAACCACCTGATGATGCTGACCATTCCGTTCGTGCTGTACGGCTTGTTTCGCTACCTGTATCTGATCCACGTCAAGGGGGAGACCGATCCGCCGGACGTCGTCCTGCTGAAGGACCGGCCCTTGCAGATCGCCGTGGTGCTGTTCGGGCTGATGATCGTCCTGGTCTTTTATGTCCTGTAGAAGCCGCGGCGAACAATTATAGGGCCGCTCTCGCAAGCTTTCCCACCGCCTGCAAACAAGAACCTCGTCCGACAGGACGAGGTTCTCTTCGTATTGGTTGGTTATGGTTGCGGTCAGGCCGCCGGCTCAGGGTCCGGTGCGACCTCAGTCTTGGGCTTGCGCGATCGGGAGCGGCGCTTGGGCTTCGCTTCGACCGTCTCGCCTTCGCTCGGCAGCGGGATCAGCGGCTCGCTGATCGGCGCGGCAGGCGCAGGTAGCGGCTCAACCGGCGTGGCCGGCTCGCTGGTTGCCGCCTCGACAGGTTGGTCCCGTTTCGTGCTGGCGCGCGAGCGACGGGTACGCGGTTTCGGGGCCGCGACCGGCGCATCAACGGCCACCGATTCAGCCTCGGGCGGTGCCGCTAGAGCTTCCAGCGCCTCCGCCGGCAGTGGAACCGGCAGGAACGGCTCGACGGCGGTGGCATCGGCCGCCGGCTCCGTCTTCTTGCTGCGCGGGCGGCGGGTGCGCCGTTTCGGGGCGACCCCGGCGTCCAGTTCCGGCGGGGCGGCTACAGGCTTCGGCGCTAGTGGCGCCTGAGGCGCCACGTCGGCCTCGGTATACTCCGGCATCGTCTCGATGTACGTCGCCTCTTCAGGCGCGAATATCGAGGCCTCCGGTTCGCCGTCGGGCTCGCCTTCGTACTCATCTACCGGCACCACGACCGGTGGATGTGTCGTATCGCCGTTGCGGTCTTCAGCCTGAAGGAGGCGCGCCCACGGGCCTGTCATGCCATCGGCGGTGACGCCGTAGAACACGCGGATGCGACCATCGGGCAGGCGCATCGCCAGGTCGTAGCGCAGTCGCTTCGCCCGACGCGCCACCTGCACCACACCCAAGTCGCCGTCCCACTGCACGCGAGCCGGGTCCACCGGGCTGGTCAGGTGCTGGTTGATCGCGTAGCTCCACAGCTTGCGGGCCGAATGGAGCGTGACATTCTGGATCGTGTTGCCGTTGCGCAAGTCGCGGATCGTGAAGTAGCGGCTGCCCTTGCGCTCTTCCATGGCAACGATTTCGACGCCGATGGCCGGCGGCGGCAGGCCATCGCCTGCCGGCTGTGCTTCCACCGGCGCCGCAACCGGCTTGGCCGGGACAGGCAGCACTTCACCGGGCAGCGCCGGAGCCACGCCTTCAGCGACCGGCATCACAGGCTGAGTCACCGGCGCAGGGGCCGCGGCCGCTTCCGCCGCCGTCTCTGCTGCCGTTACGTTCTGACCCGAGAGAACCAGTTGCACGATCTCGTCGCGCACGGCCTCGTTGGTCTCGCCTTCCTGCCGGACGTAGATGCGCGTCTGGTTCATCGCGTAGGGCTTGTCCGGCCCTTCCGCCACGCCGATGCGGATGACCGGCACGCCCTGGCTCTGCAGGATATCCACGGTCGGCTCAATCGGCGGCGCAACGTTCCGCTCAATCTCCTTGCGCAGCAGCGAGGCCGTTGCCTCGGGGTTCTCGACGCCCTTTGGCGGGGTCTTGCGCGCGGCACTCACGCCGACGTACACTGTGCCCCCGCGCGTGTTAGCGAAGGCCACAACGTCGCACAGAATCTTGTGCAGACGTCCACCTTCACGTGACAGGCCCTCATGGAAGGCCTGAACGATGTTCGAGCCCTGTTCGCGCGCGGCCTCAACATGATCGAAGGGCGCCTCTGCGGGCGGGCGGTACGGCCGGGTGCGCGTGAAGTCGCTGCCTTCCAGCAGGGCCCGGAACGCCTCGAAGCTGACTTCGGGCAGCAACATCTCGGTCACACGCTCGCCCACGCCCAGCCGGTTCTTGTCGCGCGGATCGCGCGACAGACGGTGCGCGTCGGACCCCTGGATGCAGTGCATCCGCCGGGGATACTCGGGCTTGGAACCGTCGAAGAAGCGCGCAGTCGCGCGACGCGAGGTGCTTTCGAGGTCGTTGACTTCCAGTGCGTGGAGGTTCACGTCCTGGGTGAAGGCAATCCGGGTCTGGCCGCCAAAGCTCATGCCTTGGAGGGCCACGCCGTGCGTGCTGTTCGCATGCGCGGCGATGACGAGGCCGCCGGCCTCACGGATGAGGCGGTAGGCAGTCAAAACATCGGTTGTCGGGCCGACCTCCGTGCTGCCGTCGGTAATGCGCTCCATGGGAACGCCCAGACGCAGCAGGAGCAATTCAAGCTTGCGTAACGGTGTCTCAGGCGGAAAGATCGCCAGAATGTGAAAGCCGAAGGTGGCAGTGAACTCAAACCCTGGCAACACCAGGATCTTGTCGCCCAGGCGGCGATACTCATCTAATTCGCGCCGCTCCTGGGGACGTAGGCGGTCGTTGGCCTCCAACCATGCCAGCCGTTCGATTTCGGCTCGCAATTTCGCGACCCCTTCCACTGTGTTGTGGTCGGTGACCGCTATAATATCGAGGCCCCGTGACTCCGCTTTCTGTAGCCACTCAAGGTACGTCGTACCTGGCTCTAACCAATCTGCCGATGCGGGGGTGTGCAAATGGATGTCCACCCGCCGCCAATCGCCTTCTACCGCCCGGAAGCTCCTCTGTATTCGCTTTCTATCGGGCACGAAATAATACCCACTCCTTTCTTGTGGACCAACCAATACTTTCATTACTATTATGTTTATAATTTGTCAGATGTCAAGCTGGCACGTGAGGTTACATGCAATACGCACTGGAAACGTCAGTAGACGACTGGTCTGCCGCGTACGCAACCTCGATCGTCTGGCCCGGCTCGAATGAGCTCATCAGGTAGTGTAACGACTGGGGCCGGTCTGCGCCACCGGCGTCGCTCTCCAGCAATTGCTCTGCAAAGGCGGCGATATCCTGCAGAATGCGCTCGTAACGGAAGTAGGCCAGCGCCACCGGGTTGACCTCCGCCGGACCGTACCCCTCATAGAACCAGCCGACTTCCTCCGGCGTGCGCCAGATGCCGCCAAGCCCCGCGCCGACGAACATCAGGTCGCGCTCCTTCGGTGCATACACCAGCGTATCCCAGTCCACGATATACAGCGCGCCGTCCTGCCTGATGAGCAAGTTCCACGCGTGGATGTCACCGTGGCAGAGGACCGAGAGCAAGGGATGTGCGACCAGCTCCGCCCCGAGCCGGTCGGCTCGCACAAGCACGTCCGTGATGACTGCACGCTGACTGCGGAGGAAAGCAGCCGTCTCCGCCGCAACCGGCTCGCTGAAGGTCGTGCGCTCAACGATATCCTGATAGCGGCGCACCATGTTGCGCCACTCGGGGCTGTAGCTCTCCGCCGGGATACCGCCGCGCAATACAGGCGGGAGATCTGCCGCGTGCAGGCCATGGAGCGCCGAGCCGAACTCACGCCATTGGCCGGGTGACAGCGGCACGTCATACGCATCATGGCCGGCGACGAAGGGCGACAGGATGACGGCAAACCGATCGAGCCGGGTACAGACCTGCCCCTCCCGCGTCAGGATGGGCGGAATGATGTGGCTGTTGCCCCGACTGTGAAGCAGATGCGGAATCGCGACGGTCGCGATGTCAAAGTCGCCGCGGCGCAGCTTCAGGAAATACGCCGCACCATCGTCTGCGGTGACGCGATAGACTGCCGTGTTGACATCTGCGCCGAGGGGCAGAAACTCGACGTCGCTGGCGCGCAGATCATACTCCGCCAGGAGACGGGCTGCAAGTGTGGCGGGGGCGATGTCAGGAGGTTCGAGCACTGTTGTCAGCCGCCAGGTCCTGAAGCATCCTGTCCAGGATATCACGCACCAGATCATTATCGGGCATAAACCGCTTCCTGGTCGATGTGGCGCTTGAGCACCGGGTTCATTGTAAGTCGGTAGTGAACGACGTCTACCTGGCGCCCGAAGACATCCTGTAACTCCTGCTGCAGGCCGATGAGCAGCAGCAAGTCCGGCTCTGTCAGCTCAACCACGACATCGATATCGCTCTGCGGATTCAGCCGGTCATGAGCTGCGGACCCAAATACGCCGATACGTTGCACGCCGAACTCAATACCTCGCTCACGATTGAAGCGCGTCAACCGGCGCAGGATCTCCCGTTTCGTCTTGACCACATCGGCGCTCCTTTCATAACTGAGTCCCGGCCTTCCGATCGAGCACCACTATTATCCCTCAACCATGGAAGACACGGACCTAGCGGGAATACTGACTTGCTTAGCTTCCGTGTGCTCCGTGTCTTCCGTGGTTGCGTCTCTTATTTTACCGTCACTTCAGCCACCGGCTCCGGCGCGGTCTCCGGTTCCGGTACGTTGACTGGCGGCGCAGCTTCGGGCTCGTGGCCCTCTGTGGCCGGGGTCAGTGCGGCCTCGATGACTTCCTCGACCCGCTCTGCGAAGACAAACGTCATCTTCTCCCGCACGGCCTCGGGCACGTCCTCGAGGTCGCCTTCGTTGCGCTTCGGCAGGATGACCGTGGTCAGGCCGAAGCGGTTCGCGGCCAGCACCTTCTCCTTGACCCCGCCGATGGGCAACACCTGACCGCGCAGCGTAATCTCGCCCGTCATGCCGAGATTCTTGCGCACCGGTCGCCCCGTCAGCAGGCTCACCAGCGCGGTCGCCATCGTGACGCCGGCGCTCGGCCCGTCCTTGGGCGTCGCACCCGCGGGAATGTGGACGTGGATGTCGTTCTTGGTGAAGAAGTCCTCCGGAATGTCGTAGTCCTTGGCCCGGTTGCGCACCCAGCTCAGCGCGGCCTGGGCCGACTCCTTCATTACATCTCCCAGTTGCCCCGTCAGGGTGAAACCCTTGCTGCCGGGCATCTTGGTCGCTTCCAGGAACAGCACGTCACCGCCGACCGGCGTCCACGCAAGCCCCGTGGCCACGCCGGGCGTCTCCACCCGCTCGGCCACATCCTCCAGGAACTTGGGCCGGCCCAGGTACTGCGGCACACTCTCCGCGGTGATGACGGCCGGACCGATGCCGTCACCCTTCTCAGCCACCTTCGTCGCCACCTTGCGACAGATGGTCCCGACCTGGCGCTCCAGGCTGCGGACACCGGCCTCGCGCGTGTACTCGCGCACGATGCGGCGCAGCGCGGCCTCCTCGAACGTAATCTCGCCGGGCCGCAGGCCGTTCTCCTTGACCTGGCGCGGGACGAGATAGCCCTTCGCGATATTGACCTTCTCCTCTTCCGTGTAGGAGCTCAGGTTAATGACCTCCATGCGGTCAAGCAGCGGCTGCGGGATCGTGTCGATCCAGTTCGCGGTCGTGATGAAGAACACCTGGCTCAGGTCGAACGGCACATCCAGGTAATGATCCCGGAACTCAGCGTTCTGCTCCGGATCGAGCACCTCGAGCAGCGCGGACGACGGGTCACCACGGAGGTCGCGGCCCAACTTGTCCACCTCGTCCAGGATGAAGACCGGATTGCGGCTCTCCACGCGGCGGATACTCTGAATGATGCGCCCCGGCATGGAGCCGATGTAGGTCCGGCGGAAGCCGCGAATCTCGGCCTCGTCCCGAATGCCGCCGAGCGCGAGGCGCACGAACTTGCGCCCCATCGCGCGCGCAATGGACTGGCCGAGCGAGGTCTTGCCGGTGCCGGGCGGGCCGACGAAGCAGAGGATCACGCCCTCACGTTCGCGGCGAATCATATCCTTGTGCTCATCCTCGGCCGGCGCCTCGCCGCTCTCAGCCTGCGCATTCCGGCGGTCCAGCCGCAGCTTGCGCACGGCCAGGAACTCCAGGATGCGGTCCTTGATTTCGTCGAGGCCGTAGTGATCCTCATCCAGCACCGCACGCGCGTGCGCGATGTCGAGGTTGTCCGGCGTGTTGGAGCTCCACGGGAGATTGACCATCCAGTCCAGGTAGGTCTTGATGACCGTATACTCGGCGGCCTGCGTCGGCATCTTGCGCATGCGGTCCAGCTCGCGGCGGGCCTCCTTCTCGGCCTCCGCGGGCATGCCCACTTCCGCAATGCGCCGCTCGTAGTCCTGGATTTCGGCCTCCTGCTCGTCACCCTCGCCCAGTTCCTTCTGGATGGCCTTGAGCTGCTCGCGCAGGAAATACTCGCGCTGCATCTTGGTCATCTCGTCCTGCGCCTGGGTCTGAATCTTGCGGCCCAGCTCGAGAACTTCCAGTTCCTTCGAGAGGATGGAGTTGAGGCGAACCAGCTTCTGCGAGACGGGATCGATCTCCAGAATCTCCTGCGCCTGCTCCGGCTCCATGCGCGTGCTGGCCGCCACCAGATAAGCCAACTGCCGCGGGGTCTGCGCGTTGATGGCCGCGGTCTCCAGTTCCTCCGGCATATGAGGCACGAGCGCCACCAGCCGGCGGAACAGGTCGAGCGTCGTGCGCATCAGCGCCTCTTGCTCCAGCGATTCCTCTTCCGTGTCGGGCACCACTTCGACGTTGGCGCGCAGGTAAGGCTGGTCCTGAAGATAGCCGGTGGTGCGGATGCGCTCGATGCCCTGCACAATCAGGCGAATGGTGCCGTCAGGCGCGCGCAACATCCGGTGCACTACCGCCGCAGTACCGACCTCATACACCTCATCGGGCGCGGGCTCCTCCACGTTGGGGTCGCGCGCGGTGAAAAGCCCGATGATGCGCTGCTGGGCTGAGTCTACCAGGGCGTCATCCACCAGGCGAATCGAGCGCTCTTGCCCCACCGTCAGCGGCAGCCACATCATGGGATAGACGACAACCCCACGCAGAGGCAAAACCGGCAGCTCCGCCGGGATGCTAATATCCATCTGTTCGTTATCTACATTCGTCATGTCTCGTATGACCTTTCCCCGTCGGATGATTACGCCACGCGCACAGGCACGCGACGCACCTGTGCCTTTGGCAGCGTGATGAGCAAAAAGCCATTTTCATAGGCGGCCTGCTGCCCGCTGGCTTCCAGCGCCCAGGGCAAATGCACCTGCGAGCGGAACTTGCCGTGGCGAATCTCCATCTGCTGAAATGCGAGCTTGGGTGTGGCGTCGCGGCGCTCGCCGGCAACCACCAGCGTGCGGCCATCGAGCGTAACCTCATAATCGCCCTCGGCCAAGCCCGCGATTTCCACCCGGACGACCACGTGGTCGTCCGTCTCATATACATCCGTAGGCGGCTGCCAGACGGCTTCATTCGCCCGGCGCCACCGTGGCTCAGCATTCGTCTCTGAATACACGGAATTTCCTCCTGTGCTCGTTCAAACCGTGCCTCTAATATCGCTAACAGGTTGCTCGAATACATTCTAGCACAAGGCCCGGCGATTCGTCAGCAACCGCACATCTCTTTATAACGGGCGCATGTTAGAGGGGTACTTTGTTTGTGTTAGCGTTGTGTTAACGCCGGCAGTGCGCAGCCTGTCGTCCATGCCTTGCCAGCACTTCACCTTCTCACGTATAATGCAACAACCGGGCAGCGCAGCCCGGCAGGATGGTGAGCCAACCCAACCGTGGATCCAAAAGAGCGCGGAGAGCGCGGCGCTGGATGCGCAAAGCAGACCTACCTATCTCTCTGCGCTCTTTATCTTGTCCGGAGGCGATGTGGCAAGCATAGCTAACGAGAATGACAACCGGCTGGTGGATTTGAGCCTGCAAGAGTTCAACGATGCGCTGGCGAGCGGCGAGCCCGCTCCGGGCGGCGGCTCGGCGGCCGCGCTGGCAGGCGCGCTCGGCGCGGCGCTGGCTGCGATGGTCGGCCGGCTCACAGTGGGCCGCGCGCAGTATGCGGAGCACCACGACGCCATGGCCAGTATCGTGGCACGTGCGGATGTGCTGCGCGGCGAGCTGCTGGCCCAGATAGACGCAGATACTGCGGCCTATACGCAGGTCATGGAGGCCTACCGGCTCCCGAAGGCAACTGCGGAAGAGAAGACCGCGCGCACCGCGGCCATCCAGGCTGCCTTGTGCCATGCGGCTGACATCCCGCTGGCGACTGCGCGGGCATGCGTCAACGTCCTCGAACTGGCCACGACAGCCTGCCGCCACGGAAACCGCAACGCATCCAGCGACGGGGTCGTCGCCGCACTGATGGCGCAGGCCGCGCTCGAAGGCGCGGCGCGCAACGTGCGCATCAACCTCGCGAGCATCAAGGATGCGGCTTACTGTGCGGAGATGGGCCGGGAGGTCGAAGCGCTCAGCGCCCGCGGGCGGCAGATGCTGGCAGAGGCCATCGCGGCCGCGGATGCTGCATGACGGCCGCGCGCGAGGCAACGGACATGGGCGAACCGCAAGTTCGCACGATTAACGGATCGGGCGCGCTGCGTGAACCGGCTTCTCGTCATCATCCGCTGCCCCGGCGCAGCCTCCTGCCCACGCTCACCGTGCTCGGGGGCTACCTGTTGCTCACGCTGGCCCTCACTTATCCGCTCGTCCGCGAGTTTGCACGGGCCATCCCCGGCGACGGCTTCGACGGCTGGCAGAACTACTGGAATCTGTGGTGGGTCAAGGTGGCGTTGCTGGAACAACACACGCACCCCTGGTTCACCAACCTGCTCTATCACCCCACCGGGGTCGGCCTGTTGTTTCACACGCTGAATGCGTTCAATGGGTTCGCGTTCCTGCCAGTCCAGCTTGCGTGGGGGCTGCTGCCCGCATACAACAGCATCGTGGTGTTCAGCTTTGCAGCCGGCGGGCTGGGCGCGTACCTGCTCGCGCGACAGGTGTTGGGGCCGGCGAGCAGCCGCTGGGCGGCCTTCGCAGCCGGGGTCATCTTCACGTTCGCACCCTACCACACCGCGCACCTGCTTGGCCACATGCAGCTCATTGCGCTCGAATGGCTGCCGTTCTATGCACTCTACCTGCTGCGCACCGTGGCAGCCGCCGGATCGCCCTACAGCCATACCCGCCCCCTTCGCGAGGCCGGCATGGCCGCGCTCTTCCTTGCCCTCGTCGCGCTATGCGATTGGTATTATGTCTTCTACTGCGGCATCCTGACCGCAGTGGTGATCGTTTGGGTGATCGTTTGGATGATCGTGAGAGACGCCGTAGGGGCTGCCCGCGGTCGCTCCCAACAGGATGGTGCAGGCAGGCCGACCGCAGGCAGCCCCTACAGGATTGTACTTACGGTAGGGGCCGTGTGGGTGGCGCTGGTCGTCCTGTTCAGCCCGCTGCTCGTGCCGATGGTGCGCGAGGCACGGCGGTTCGACTTCATGGTGCCGGATGCAGAGCAGAGCCGGACACTCAGCGCAGACCTGCTTGCGTTCGTGACGCCGCAGGAGTTCCACCCGCTCTGGGGCGAGTGGGCGCGGGCGCGCGGCCAGGTATTCAAGTCCACGGTGTCGGAGCACCAGGTATTTGCCGGATACACCGTGCTCGTGCTCGCGCTGATCGGGCTGTTCGCGCGCTGGCGGGGCGAGGCACGTCCTTCGACTCCGCTCCCGCCCGCTCCGCTCAAGACGCGCTCGCCGGGCACTGCGGTGAGGACCTTCCCAGGTCGTCTCTCAGGCGGCACGAAGGGCCCTTGGGCCGCAGTGCTGGCCGTGTTCTTTGGCCTGTCGCTCGGGCCGGTGCTGCACATCGGCGGGCGCACTGCGCTGTTGCCGGGCGGCGGGGAGATTCCGCTGCCCTACGGATTGCTGGCGGATCTGCCGTTCGTGAACATCATGCGCTCGGTCAGCCGGCTCGACGTCATGGTGATGCTGGCGCTTGGCGTGCTGGCTGCAGCAGGGGTTGCGGCGCTGGCAAGCAGCGCCAGGCTGGCAGGCAGACGTGCCGGCCGGTGGGCGCCCGCCCTCGCCGTCGCGCTCATCGTATTCGAATTCCTGCCCGCCCCCTACCCCGTCAGCCCACCGGACACCCCGGAGTGGTACGAGACGCTTGCCGCTGATGAACAGACGGGCAGCGTGCTTAACCTGCCGGTCAACTGGGACCGGCCCGGCTACCTGCTGTACCAGACGGTCCACGGCAAGCCGCTCACCGCTGCGTATATCAGCCGGGAGGACCCGCGCACGCTCATCGAGCGCGCGCCCGTGCTGCAGCACTTCCGCCACCTCGGACCGGATATCCTCGCGCTGGACCTTGCCGCGCAGGGCCGGCAGGTGCTGGCCGACCTCCAGGTGCGGTGGGTCGTACTGGACCGCTACAAGATGCCCGGCGGCGAGGAACGCGCGTACACCGAGGCCGCGGCCGCCGAGATCTTCGGCGGGCAGCCGCCAGCCTACGAGGACGAGCGCATCACGGTCTACGCCCTACAGGAGGACACCGTCGCTGCGACCGCGCCTGCGGAGCCCTACCTGATACTCGGCCCCGACTGGGGGCCGTTCGATGATATGTCCCGCACGCGTAGCTTTACAGGTGCGGCGACCGTGCAGATCGTGGCCGAACAGCCGGGCCGCACCACGCTTGACGTGACCCTGGCGGACGGCAGCGGGCCGCTCGCCGGCGGCGGGGCGTTCGAGCTGACACTGCAGGCCGGCACGAATCCGGTCACGCTCCAGGCTGCGGGCAGCGAACCCGTTATCGTCAAACAACTGGCGCTGCGCAGCGCCGACGAATGATCCGGGACAGATGCTTGGTTGCACTCAAAGGAGAGTCTCATGGAACACAGGATCGAATCCATCAAGATACCGCCGCACGCGGTGCATGAAACCATAGGGCGGCACATGCTGGCCGACGGGGAACACCTGGTGATTGACCTGCAGGGTTCGCACGGGCCGTACCTGCGCGATGCCGCGACAGGCCGGGAATATATCGACTTCTATGCCCACTTTGCCAGCCAGCCGGTCAGCCACAACCACCCAAGGCTCTGCGATGCGGGCTTCCTCGACCGGATCGCGCAGGTTGCGCTCTATAACCCGGCCAACGCGGATGTGTATACCACCTACATGGCCGAGTTTGTTGAGACGTTCGCCCGCATCGCCAGGCCAGCCGACATGCCCTACCTCTTCTTCATCAGCGGCGGCGCGCTGGCGGTCGAGAATGCACTGAAGACCGCCTTCGACTGGAAGGTGCGCAAGAACATGGCCGCAGGCAAAGGCGAGCGGGGCAGCCAGATCATCCATTTTCGAGGGGCGTTCCACGGTCGCAGCGGCTACACGCTGTCGCTGACCAACACCGCGGACCCGCGCAAGTACCAGTACTTCCCCCGCTTCGACTGGCCGCGCATCAGCACCCCGAAGCTGCGCTTCCCGATCACCGATGAGGTGTTGGCGCAGACCGCCGCAGCAGAGCGCGTCGCGCTCGACGAAATCAAGCAGGCGCTGACCGAACGCGGGGACGACATCGCCGGCCTCATCATCGAGCCGATCCAGGGCGAGGGCGGCGATAACCATTTCCGGCCGGAGTTCTTCGCGGAGATGCGCCGGCTGGCCGATGAGAACGAGTTCCTGTTCATGGTGGATGAAGTGCAGACGGGGATGGGCACGACCGGCAAGATGTGGGCCATCGAGCACATGGGTGTCCGGCCCGACGTGATTGCGTTCGGCAAGAAGTCGCAGGTGTGCGGCATCATAGCCGGCCCGCGCGTGGACGAAGTGCCGGACAATGTGTTCAAGGTATCGAGCCGCATCAATTCGACCTGGGGCGGCAACCTCGTAGACATGGTGCGCAGCCAGCGTTACCTGGAGATTATCGCGGAGGAAAACCTGGTCGACAACGCCGGGACGATGGGACAACTGCTGCTGGATGGGCTGAACGAGTTGGCGCAGGGGTCGGACCTGGTCAGCAACGTGCGCGGCCGAGGGATGCTGTTGGCCTTCGACCTGCCGGATACGCACACACGGGACATCTTCCGGGGCCTGCTGCTGGAGAACGGGCTAGTCGCGCTCAAGTCGGGCGAACGCTCGATCCGCTTCCGGCCGGTGCTCGACCTGGACAGCGCGACGGTGGAAGACGCGCTCGCAATCGTCGAGAAATCGCTATTTGATGCGCGCGCGGATGGTGGAAGGCTCTAGTCCAGGGAGTTAATAGAACGCTGATGACACTGATTGGACATGATGAACGCTGATCCTCTTTTTCCATATTAATACAGAAGTATCAGCGTATATCAGTCCAATCAGCGTTCATCAGCGTTCTATTGGTTGGCAGCCACACGCCGCGTCTTGATGCCCGAGCGGTAGGCGTCGTAGAGGGTCAGAAGGTTGGCGTGGTGGAGCTTCTGCACCAGCCCGCCGAGGGGGATGCGCGACAGCCCGCATTCCTCGATCGTGATATCCAAGATGCCCGTGCGGGGGACGCCCCGCGCGATGCGCTCGCGCACAAGGCGATCGACGGTCTTGAGATAGGTGATACTGGCGTCGAGCGTTTCCTCGATTTCGCCCCGCAGCAGCACTTCGCCATGTCCCTGCACGAGGTTTTCGAGGCTCTTGTTCTTGATGGCCTGCAGCGACAGCACCAGGTCGTCCAGGTCGCCGCCTACGATATAAGGCACCGGCATGACCGTATCGCTGGCGATCATCAACCGGTCCTCCACCACGTGCACGGTGATGACGTCGCGGTTGTGGCCGGGCGAATAGTTAAGCTCCACGGTCTTGCCGCCGATGCGCAGCGTCATGGCATCGTTGAAAAGCAACTCGGGATAGCGTATCTGCACGTCGGCCAGCTGCGGAGTCTGCTCCTTGGCCTGGTGCAGCGCGCTTTCTGCATAGCGCTCCATCAGCCGGCGGCACTGGTAGTGCGCCACCACCACGGCCTCAGGGAACAGATAGGTCCCGTAGATGTGGTCCGCGTGCGAATGCGTATTCACAACATACGCGACGGTCGTGCGCCTCTGGTTGACGAATTCGCGGATATGCCGGGTTTCCTGGGGAAAGGGCAGCGTATCCACCAGCACCGCGCCCTCATCCGTGAAGATGACCGTAGCAGTGACTTCGGCATACATGCCGCTGGTGAATACGTACACGCCGTCTGAAATGCGATCGCGCTTCAACGAAATCCTCGGGGGAACAATCTATGCTCGAATTAGGTCGGATGGTCAATCAAACAACGGTGCAAGCATAGCACAGCGCCGCGTTGTGTGTCAAGCGCTTTTTTGAAACCTCGCCTGCACGGGTCTTGACCCGGCACGCCCAAGGCGCGATAATATTTGCCAAGAGCGTGCTGGCCCGCCGGTACCTCCCTCCTCAATAGTCCTGCCAGCAGAACGTTCGATATTCGTTCCTTGTCTCTATGCCTGGCAACACACTCAAAAGGAGAAGCATGATCACTCGTCTCCGCCGCCCCCTTTCCCTTATTCTGCTTCTGATGCTCACCTTCAGCAGCATTCCTGCTGCACAGGCCTCCGCCGCGCGATTGCTCGAGCCTGAAACAGGCTCAGAATCGCAGGCCGGCATTACCCTAAGGCTGGCAAACGCCGTCTTTGACCCGCTTGTGACAGGTGCTCCCGCCGGGTTGCCACTGGAATTGCTTCAGGGTGCTACGGCCACCGCAGCCACCGCGCAGGCGGCTGCCTACTACCTGGTCCAGTTCGATGGCCCGGTCACCGAACAGGATTTCGCCACGCTGACCGGTGCGGGCGCGGCGGTCTTCGACTATATCCCTGACTTCGCTTACATCGTCAGGTTGACTCCGCAAGCGCGCGCGGCCGTCGAGGGTCAGATGGGCGTACGCTGGACAGGCATCTACCAACCGGCTTACCGCCTCAGCAGCGAGCTTCTGGCCCTGAGCTCCTACTCTGAGACCGCAACTGCCGCTCAGACTCAGACCAGCAATGGCGGCAAACGGTTGCTGGCCTTGACTGGCGATCCGGCACGCGAGATCGTGGCCGAGTTGTTCCCGGGCGAACCCCTGACCCCCACCGTCGTTGCAGTGCAGGGCTGGGGAGGTCAGGTATTGGATCGCAGTGAGACAGCCTGGGGCAGCAAGCTCAAGCTTGCGCTGCCCACATCCCGGATAGCTGCACCGGTCTGGGAACTCACCAACAACAAGGCGACGGATGTCATGGGCGGACGGGTGGTATGGAACACCCACGGGCTGCGCGGCACGGGGCAGATTGTCGCGGTCGCCGACACGGGCCTGGACCGGGGTTCAACCAATCCCACACAACTGCACGATGACTTTGAGAATGGCAGCGGGGCTACCCGCGTGGCGGTCATCCATGACCGGGTGGGCGATGGCGGGAATGATGTGAACTCCGGGCATGGGACCCACGTTGCTGGTTCGGTGCTGGGGAACGGTAAGCTCTCCGGCGCCAACCCCGCGGCCCACAACTACCCCGCATCTGCGTACCCCGGATTGGCGCCGGAGGCGACCCTCGTCTTCCAGGCCATCGAGAACAACAACAACGGCAGCCTATCCGGGCTTCCCCTTGACCTGAATGAGCTTTTCGCACAGGCAGCCGCCAGCGGCGCAAGAATCCACACGAACAGTTGGGGCAGCAATGATGCCGGCGCCTACACGACTGAAGCCCAAGATGCAGATGAGTATGCGTGGGATCACAAGGACTTCACCATTCTCTTTGCTGCAGGCAACAGTGCCGCCGACAGCAACGCCGACGGCCGGATCGACAACTACTCCATGAATTCGCCCGCCAGCGCCAAGAACGTGATCACCGTGGGGGCCAGCGAGAACAACCGGCCGCCGGGCTCTGTCCCGACGCCGGGATATGATACCCCGTGGGGTTCCGGCTCCTGGCTCACTACATATCCGGTCAATCCCATCCGCGATGACCATGTCTCGAACAATGTGAATGGCATGGCTGCCTTCAGCAGCCGGGGACCGACGCTGGACGGACGTATCAAGCCGGACATCGTGGCACCGGGAACTAACATTGCCTCCGCCCTCTCCTCGGTGGCGAGCGAAGAAGGCTGGGGAGGCATCAACGCCAACTACACCTTCAACGGCGGGACGAGCATGGCAACGCCGCTCGCGGCGGGTGCGACGGCCCTCATCCGCCAGTTCTACACCGACCAGAAAGGCATCACGCCTTCGGCTGCCCTGCTGAAAGCGACCCTGGTCAATGGCGCGGCGAACATGGCCCCCGGGCAGTACGGCACAGGCGGCGGGCAGGAGATCGCTAACTCCCGGCCCACGAATGCCGCTGGCTGGGGACGTGTCGATCTGGGCGCCAGCCTCTTCCCGGCTGCTCCACGCACGATGCGTTACCATGACGAGAAGCCCGGCCTCACAACCGGCAACAGTCGCACCTACCGCTACAGCGTCACCAGTAGCGCACAGCCGCTCCGGGTGACACTCGCGTGGACAGACTATCCGGGTTCAGCCGCGGCTGGCGGCGGTCTGGTAAATGACCTGGATCTGCACATTGTGGGGCCGGGCGGCGCCACCTACTATCCCAACAACGCAAACCCGCGCGCAGCGACCCAGCATCTAGCTTACGACAGCGGAGCCCCTACCGGCTTCTATAGCTGGGAAGCCGGAAAGCGGGTGGCAGTGCGCTTTACGCCGACACAGTACCCCGCTGACCTGCAAAGCGCCCGCTTTTACCTGGGCGCCGCCTCTTCATCCAACCTGCCTCAGACCGTCAAGTGGTCTGTCTACAACGGCAACACCAGCGGCCCTACGAGTGTAGTCGCCAGCGGAACCACTGTGATTCGCAAGAACGGTTGGCACACGGTCGATCTGACAGCTCACAACATCCGCATCAACGGGGGTGACTTCTTCCTTGCCATCGAGCTATCGAATTCGATCCTGAACTGGGGCTACGATCGAAGCAGCCCGATCGACGGCCGCAGTTGGGATTTCGATGGCTCAAGCTGGGTGGCCCTTACGGTTGAAGATTACATGCTCCAGGCCGTACTGACATCCCCGATCAGCCCGACGCCGCACGACCGGGTCAACAATCTGCAGGGAATCGATATCGCCAACCCTGGAGTAGGTGAATACCGGATCGTCGTTCACGGCTATAATGTCCCGCGCGGCCCACAGCCCTTTGCCTTGGTGGTGTCCGGTGCGATCGCTGATCCAGCCCTGCCTGCGTCGCACAAGACTTACCTGCCGCTCGTCATGCACAAGTATCCGCCCGTGCCGGATGCACCGGTCCTCAACCCAATTGCCAATGGCGACGGCGACGGCAACTACACCGTCACATGGAACGCGGCGCCGCGCGCCGTGAGCTACACATTGGTCGAGGATGACAACCCGGCATTCAACAGCCCCACGACGGTCTACGGCCCCGGCACAGGCACGTCATGGCAGGCAGCAGGCAAGGCCCAGGGTACGTACCACTACCGGGTGCTCGCGACGAACACCTGGGGTAACGGCCCGTGGAGCAACACCCAGTCTGTGACCGTCACACCTCCGATCGCAGATCCGATCGTCAATGGCACCTTCGAGGCGGGTCCGAATGGATGGACCCAATACTCGACGCACAACGACCCACTCATCATCAATGCAGGCTTTCCCGGTAGTATACAACCACACAGCGGGACCTGGGCCGCCTGGCTGGGTGGCCTGTACGATGACATCTCCTATGTGAAGCAGCAGGTCACGATTCCGGCCGGAAGCCCCTACCTGGTCTACTGGCACTGGATTGCCTCGGCCGATACGTGTGGGTACGATTTCGGAGGTGTGCTGATCAACGACACGGTGGTGCGTGTCTATAACTTATGCTCGTCCGCCGACACCAACGGTTGGGTCAGGCAGGCAGTCGACCTGGCCGCGTATGCCGGCCAGAGGGTGTGGGTGCAGATACGATCCGAGACAGACAGCTCTGCGAACAGCAACTTGTTTGTGGACGATGTGTCTTTCCAGGCCAGCGCTAACGCGGCCCAGGAACCGGCCGACGTTGCCCCACAGCAAAGTCAGCCCGGAACAGGCTGGACAGCGACCAAGATGCCAAGCGGGCCGGCAGCCGATCCGCTCGAGCGGGTGTTGGGCGCACCTGCTGAACGCTAGCGAAGGGGGCAGGAGCATGGCGCGGGTCATGCCCCTGCCCCGGCGCCCCCCGTGCGCTTTTTCGCATATGAGGCTGCGCACGCCTTACTCCACCGAACAAAAAACCGCCGGGATAAACCCCGGCGGCCGTATTTGGACCGCAGCCCCCGCTGTGCCGTGTGCTCAACTGTTTTGAACCTGCTTACGCAGGTGGGTGCTTCGCCGGCCGCTCCTGCTTTGCTAATACGCTTGCCGTGAGTGCTTGCGCACGTGGGCTCACGCAGCTATTGCGTTCCCGACCGAGACTCAGCTCCCTAAGTTTTCATGTTGGCTCAAAACGCTTTTGGAACATCACGAGCACCGCAGGGTACTACGAGATGGATCATAGCACAGGTTTTCCCGCGATGCAAAACGCAAAAAACACCCTTTAGCCCGCCAGGGAAGCACCGAGCCGGTCTCGTTTGCAAGACAAGGCCAAGACCCTACTAGCGGCTTCGGATCCTGATCAACCTCCCCGAAATGACTGTAAACGCTCCAATCAGTGCCTGACTGAGCTCACTTATTGTTCGGGAGACCAAGTCGGACTTACGCTGCGCGGTCTCACCGCCAAGCCGGACCAAGATGACGCCCTCTGCAACTCGTTTCTGGCGAAACACCAACTCTCCGAAATCCTTGTCACAGGTTATCAGAATGCTTCGCTGCCGGTTTGCCAGAGCAAGGACTTCATCGTCTGATGTGCCGGCCGCGTACTCCGCAATATACGATACGATGTGGCCGTCCGACCTCAGACGAGCCACGATTGGGCCGTCGACACTTTCATCTGCGACGAAGTTCACGCTGCGCCCTCGCCTACGGGGTACACAACATCTGCGCGAAGAGCCTCAGAAGCAAACTGGAGAGCAGCATATACACCTTCTCTAGTGAGTCGCGGATGCGCCTCCAGAATCTGCTCAACTGTTTCCCCAGCGGCCAGCTTCTCAAGGATCAACTCGACCGTGATGCGTGTCCCTTTTACCACCGGCTTGCCCATCATCACGTGCGGATCGGAAACAATCAACTTGTCTGCCATCTTGACCTCCTGATACAGGCATAGTTTACCATATCGGTGCGCATCTTGCAGTGTTGGCCCATGCAAACAAGAAGATATAGAATGCAGCCCAGGAGGACGTCATGAACAAGACCGATATCCTGACACTCTACGACTACACTTACTGGGCGCGGGACCGAGTGCTCCGGGCTGCCCGGCAGCTGACGCAGGAGCAGTACGTCACGCCGCTGGTCACGGGCCAGCCCAGCATCCGTGCCACACTGGTGCATGGCCTCTCTGCGGAGCGCAACTGGCGGATGCGCTGTCAGGAGCGCGTGTCGCCCACCGGGCCGCTGGCGGAGGCCGACTACCCGACGCTGGAGATACTCACGGAGCGGTGGCACGAGGAAGAGGTGCGCATGCGCGGCTATCTCGCGGCGCTGACCGATGAGGCGCTGGACGAGACGATGCGCTACCGGACAACGCAGGGCACGCCCTTCGAGCATCCGCTCTGGCAGGCGCTGTACCAGGCGATCAACCACGGGACACAGCACCGCTCAGAGGTCGCGCTCCTGCTGACGGCATACGGCGCGTCGCCGGGCAACCTCGACTTTGTCGTGTATCTGCGGGAGAGGCCGATGTGATTGTTTCGCCACGAATTACACGAATTCAGCAGATTCTACGAATGCCTTCTCAAGCAGGGGGCATTCGTCCAATTCGCTAGTTTCGTGTAATTCGTGGCGAGACCCCTGCGTTCCCTTCACTCAGTGACGGCCAGGTGCAGCTCGCGGAGCTGCGCGGGGGAGATGGGCGACGGGGAGCGGAACATCAGGTCGGTCGCGGACGCGGTCTTGGGGAACGCGATGACCTCGCGGATGCTCGGCGTGCCGGCCAGGATGGCGACGGTACGGTCAATGCCCGTGGCGATGCCGCCGTGCGGGGGCGCGCCATACTCGAACGCTTCAAGCAGGTGGCCGAACTTCTCCTCCGCTTCATCCGCGCCGATGCCCAGTGCCCGGAACATCGCGGCCTGTCGCTCGCGGCGGTGGATCCGGATGCTGCCGCCGCCGACCTCCCAGCCGTCCATCACCAGGTCATACGCCTTCGCGCGCACCCGGCCGGGGTCGCTCTCCAGCAGGTCCCAGTCAGCGTCCATCGCGGACGTGAACGGGTGGTGCATGGCAGTCCAGCGCTGTTCGTCTGCGCTCCATTCCAGCAGCGGGAACTCGACCACCCAGCACAGCGCGTGCACTCCGGACTGCACCAGCCCCAACTGGCGGCCGAGCAGCAGCCGCAGCTCGCCCAGGCTCTTGGCGACCACACCCGCGCTCGCGTCGGCCACGATGAGCACCAGGTCTCCGCTCCCGGCGTGCGCGGCCTGTGCGATGGCGGCCAGCTCACCGTCGGTGAGCGCCTTCGCCGAGGCGCGCGGCCCTTCCTCCCGGTACGCAATGGACACCAGCCCCTTAGCGCCCCCGCGCTTTGCGACCTCGGCCAGATCGTCGAGCTGCTTGCGGCTGTAGGCAGCCGCGCCTGGCGCGACGACCGCCTTGACCTGTCCGCCCGCGGCGACCGCACCCGAGAAGACGCCGAACCCGCTATCCTTTAGCAGCTCGCTCAGATCCACGAACTCCATGCCGAAGCGCAGGTCCGGCTTGTCGGAGCCGTACTTCGCCATCGCTTCCGCGTAGGTCAGCACCGGGAACGGCTTGCGGAGGATGGGCTTGCTGCCCCACTGCTCGATGAGCTGGATGTAGAGCGGCTCGATGACGCCCATGATGTCCTCGCGCTCGATGAAGGACATCTCGACGTCGAGCTGCGTGAATTCCGGCTGGCGGTCGGCGCGCAGGTCCTCATCGCGGAAGCAGCGCGCAATCTGGAAGTACCGCTCATAGCCGGCGACCATCAACAGCTGCTTGAGCTGCTGCGGCGACTGCGGCAGCGCGTAGAACTCGCCCGGATGCACGCGGCTGGGCACGACGTAGTCGCGCGCACCTTCCGGCGTCGTCTTGATGAGCACCGGCGTCTCGATCTCCATGAAGTCCTGGTCCGCCATGTAGTCGCGAATGGTCTTGACGACGTTGTGGCGCAGGATGATGTTGCGCTGGACGGCAGGCCGGCGGAGGTCGAGGTAGCGGTACTTCAGCCGCAGCGCCTCGTCCACGTCCGAGTCCTCATTGATGTAGAACGGGGTGGTGCGCGCCTCGTTGAGGATCGCCGCACCCGTCGCAAGGACCTCGATGTCGCCCGTCGGCAGGTTCGGATTCGCCAGGCCCTCAGGCCGCGGCCGGACCAAGCCCATCACCTGGACCACATATTCGTTGCGGACCGTGTTGAGGACCTCGTGCGCCGCGGCTGCGCTCTGCGCGTCGCAGGTCACCTGAACGATGCCCGACCGGTCGCGGATATCTAGGAAGATGAGCGCGCCGTGGTCGCGGCGGCGATGCACCCACCCGGCGAGGGTGACGGTCTGCCCGGCGTGCTCCAGGCGGAGCGCTC
>CAZTMA010000044.1:20106-35683 GCA_964614645.1 uncultured Anaerolineales bacterium | reverse complement strand
CCGACCAGTGCGGCGATCCGCCAGCAGTTTCTGGATTTCTTTGCGAGCAAGGGGCACCGTATCGTGCCCAGCGACTCGCTCGTGCCCCATGATGACCCGACACTGCTGTTCACCAACGCCGGCATGAACCAGTTCAAGGATATCTTCCTCGGCCTGCGCGAGCCGGAGGCCCGCCGCGTCGCCGATGCGCAGAAGTGCATGCGCGTCAGCGGCAAGCACAACGACCTCGACGACGTGGGCCGCTCGCCCTACCATCACACGCTGTTCGAGATGCTGGGGAACTGGTCGTTCGGCGATTACTACAAGCGCGAGGCGATCACGTGGGCGTGGGAGCTGCTGACCGGCGTCTGGGGCCTGCCGAAGGATCGTCTGTGGGCGACTGCGTTCCGGGACGACAAGGGCGACATCGAACAGGACAACGAGGCCGCGGGTTACTGGCGCAGCGAGACCGACATCAACCCGGGGCACATCCTCTTCTTCGGGCGCAAGGACAACTTCTGGGAGATGGGCGACACAGGGCCCTGCGGGCCGTGCAGCGAAATCCATCTTGACCTGGGGCCTGAGGCGTGCGACAAGCAGGGCGTCCCGGGCCATGAGTGCCGGGTCAACGGCGACTGCCGCCGCTACATCGAGCTGTGGAACCTGGTCTTCATCCAGTACAACCAGAGCGCCGACGGCACACTTCAGCCGCTGCCCGCGAAGCACGTGGATACGGGCATGGGCTTCGAGCGCGTTGTCAGCGTGCTGCAGGGCGTCCGCAACAACTACGACAACGACCTCTTCTCCCCGCTCATCCGGCGCACGCAGGAGCTGCTGGCGCAGGTGGACACCGGCCGCGACGTGATGCAGGACCTCAAGGACCCGCAGCGCGCGGTCTCCTACCGCGTCATCGCAGACCACAGCCGCACGATCACGTTCCTTATCGGCGACGGCGTCATGCCCGCGAACGAGGGCCGGGGCTACGTGCTGCGCTTGATTCTGCGCCGGGCCGCGCGGCATGGGCGGATGCTCGGGTTCGACCGGCCCTTCCTGGCGGATGTGGCGCGCACCGTCATCGAGACGATGGGGCCGCACTACACGGAACTGACCCGGCGCCGCGACTTCATCCTCAGCAACATCGAGCAGGAAGAGGCGCGCTTCTCGACGGCGCTGACCATCGGCATCGCGCTCCTCGAAGAACTTATTGCGCAGGTCAAGGCGCGGGGCGAGAACGTGATTCCGGGCGCCGAGGCCTTCCGCCTGTACGACACGCACGGCTTCCCGCTGGACCTGACGCAGGACATGGCGCGCGAAATCGGCATGACGGTGGACGTGGTCGGGTTCCAGGCCGCGCTCAACGAGCAGAAGGAACGCGCCCGCGCGTCTGCCCACTTCGACGCACAGGGCACGCAGGATGTCCAGGTGTATCTCGACCTGCTGCGCGAGCTGAAGGCCGATGGCGCGGTAGAGGCGGCGGGCATCCGGCACCATTACGACGACGATGTGGAAGTGGAGACCCGGCTGGTGGCCCTGCTGAGGGACGGGCGACGCGTGACGAGCGTAGCTCCCGGCGACAAGGTGGAGGTTGTGCTGCCTGAGACGCCGTTCTACCTCGAGTCGGGCGGGCAGGTGAGCGACACCGGCTTCATTGCGGCCTATGCCGATGAGGACGAGGCAACCGGCGCGGGGCAGCCGACGAATGGCCGCGGCGCTCAGGCGTTGTCTGAGGCGGAAGAGCAGCCCATCTGGGAGATTCGCATCGACGACGTGCGCCGGCCTGTGCCGGGCCTGCTCGTGCATGTGGGCGAGGTGACCATCGGGCAGCCGCGCGTCGGGGAGACGTGTTGGGCGGAGGTGGACCTCGAGCGGCGCCTGGACATCATGCGCAATCACACGGCCACCCATCTGCTGCACAGCGAACTGCGCTACATCCTGGGCGAGCACGTACACCAGGCGGGCTCAGTGGTTGCACCCGATCGCCTGCGCTTCGACTTCACACACCCGGCCATGCTCACGCAGGACGAGCTGGACATGGTCGAGCAGTCGGTCAACGACGCCATCCTGGCCGATTATCCCGTCGCCGTCAGCCACGCGAAGTACAAGGAAGCGGTCGCCGAAGGGGTCGTGGCGCTCTCCACCGAGAAGTATGGCGATGATGTGCGCGTCATCAAGATCGGCTGGGACGAGGATGACGCGTTCAGCCGTGAACTGTGCGGAGGCACGCACGTGCAGCGCACCGGGCAGATTGCGTTCTTCCACATCATCTCGGAGGAGAGCATCGGGTCAGGCGTGCGCCGTATCGAGGCCGTGACCGGCCGCGGGGCACACCAGTTTGCACAGGCGCGGCTCCGGCTGCTGGACCAGACCGCGGCGGTGCTGCGCGTCCCGGCCGACCAGGTGGACCGGGCCGTGCGCAACCTGTATGTCGAAGTGCAGGCCAACGCGAAGGAGCTGGCGCGCCTCAAGGCGCAGCTTGCGCTGCAGCAGACGGACGGCCTGGCTGCGAACGCGACGCGCATCGGCGATGTGGCGGTTGTCCATGCACAGGTGGCCGGTGCGGATGTGCAGGCGCTGCGCGATATGAGCGACCACCTGCGCGCGAAGTTGGGCACATCGGCAATCGTGCTGGCCACGGCAGTGGATGACAAGCCGCAGATCATCGCAGCGGTGACCGATGACCTCGTCAAGCGCGGCGTGCACGCGGGCGAGCTGGTCAAGGCGGTGGCGCGCAGCGTGGGTGGCGGCGGCGGCGGCAAGCCGCACCTGGCACAGGCGGGCGGGCGTGACCTGTCCCGACTCGCTGACGCGCTGGCACAGGTGCCCGACCTCGTGCGCCAGCAACTCAAGCAATAACGGACTTTCCGGGTTTCGATGATCCAGACGTACCAGTTGAATAACTATGACACCCTGGCGAGTGTTCTCGCCAGGGTGCAGGCGACGCCGGAGGAGCGCGTGCTCCTGGTCGTGCCGCCCGGCCTGGCCTTCTCGCAGGTGGAACTGCGCGCGCTGCGCCGTGAGGCAGCCCGGTCGCGCAAGGTCGTGGCACTGGTCACGGCCGAGATGGCGCTGCGCACGCGTGCGGACGCAGAAGGCATCAGCACCTTCCGGTCGCCCGAAGCTGCGGAGGAACATCGCTGGCGGCGGCCGCGCGCGGATAGTCGCGTGGCAGTGCGGCCGGCGACGCCCTCCGAGGTCACGCCGCCGCATCCTGCGAGCCTGTTCTCCCGGCGTTCGCCAACCGGTTTCCGCCCGTTTGCCTTCCTGCGCGCCTTCGGCAGCAGGCCAAGCCCCTGGTGGGCCACCCTCAGCCTGACTGCCTTCCTGTTCCTGATCTTCGGTGCGCTGCTCTATGCGCTCATGGCTGTCATTCCGGCTGCCGCCATCACGCTGACCCCGGTGTCCGAGCCGCTGCTCATCAACGTGCCTCTGCGGGCCGTACAGGGCGCACAGCCCGATATCGTGGAAGGGATTGTCCCCGCGCAGACACTGAGTGTCCAGGTCTCGGGAGAGGCGCGCACGCAGACGACCGGCCGGCGCAACGAACCGGCTACGAAGTCGCGCGGCCGGGTGACGTTCATCAACCGCACGAGCCGGGATGTCATGATCCCGTCCGGCACCATCGTTTCCACGGCGACCGGCAATAATGTCCAGTTCGGCACGACGGCGGATGTCGTCATCCCGCCCAACGGACGGGTGCCGGTGCAGGTCGAGGCGCTGCTGGCGGGGCCGGCGGGCAACGTGAGCGCAGGGACGGTGACGCGCGTCGAAGGTCCGGCTTCGTTGTCGGTGATGGTGGCGAATGCCGAGGGGTTCTTTGGCGGCTCGACGCAGCCGATGGCGGTCGTACTGGAAGAGGACAAGGTCCGGCTGGAAGAGCAGCTCTTTGCGCAGCTCCAGGAAGAGGCGCTGGCACGACTCAACGAACGGGTAGCCGGCACGATGATCATTCCGCCGGAGTCCGTCACCTTTCTCAAGCTCGCGCCGACCTTTACGCCGTTCGTGGGCGAAGTTGCCGAGGAATTGTACCTCAGCATGAGCGTGCAGGCCGTCGGTCTCGGCGTCGACCGCGATGCGGCAAGCGCAATCGGACTGAACCGGCTGCAAGCGGCCATGCCGCCCGGCACGCGGCTCATCTCGGAGACGGTGCGCTATGCGCCGGGCGCGGCGGTGCTGGAGAGCGCGAACACCATCGCCTATTCCGTGAGCGCCCAGGCAACGCTGCTGCGCAGCATCGATGCGAACGATATCCGGGAAGCGGTCAGGGGACTGCCGGTCGAGGAGGCCGAACGGGTCCTGCTCGAGCGGTTCTCGCTGGCCGCCCGGCCGGAGATCAGCCTGGGGCCGGACTGGCTGCCCTACATCGTGCCGGTCAATCTACCCAGCCTGCCCTGGCGCATCCGCGTAATGGTGGATTGGGACGCCGCCGCGCAACTTGCGCTGGCTGCCGGGCAGCAGGCGCAGCAGTAGGCCGCGAATGGCGCTCCTCGCGTCGGCATTTGACCTCCCCGCCGGACGGCTGCTCGCCCTTGACCTGGGCCAGGCGCGCACCGGCGTGGCTGTCTGCGACGAGATGGGCATGCTGGCAACGCCGTTGACGGTGTTGCGGCGTCACGCGACGCGGGTTGCCGACTTCGAACAGATTGTGCAACTGGTCCGCCGGGAGCGCGCGGTGGGGGTCTTGATGGGCCTGCCGGTCAACGAGCGGCCCGGCTCCGGCGCGAGGGCCGACGCATCGAAAGATGATTCTGCAACGGCAGATGAGGGTTCGCAAGCCCGTTGGGCGCGGCGCTATGGCGGCCGGCTTGCCAGGGCACTGCCCGTCCCTGCGGCCTTCTGGGACGAGACCTTCTCGACTGCTGAAGCGGCCCGTCTTGCCGCTGAGAGCGGCACGCGAGGCGCGGGCGAGCGCAAGGATATCGACGCGCTGGCCGCTGCGGTGATCCTGGGCGACTTTCTTGAGGCACGGCGGGCACGCAGCCCTCAGCCTTAATTCGGAGCATCAACTGTGTTTCAGCGACTGGTTCATTTTGCCCTCCGGCTCATGTTGTTTCTGGTGCCGGTGCTGGCATTGGCCGTCTTAGGGTTTGTCCTGGTGAGTTTCGTCTCGGCCCAGCTTGAGGATGTGCCGGAGCCGCCCAAGGTCGCCTTGTTGCGGCCGGCCTCCGAGCAGCCGCTCGACCTGCGGCCCGAGACGCTGGAGCTGCGCGCGCTCGGCCTTTACCTGCGGCTCCAGGAACAGGCGCTGGTGCTGCCTGCGAGTGATGACGGCGAGTTGCAGCCGTTCACCATCGAGTCGGGTGAGACTGCCCTGACCGTCAGCTCGCGGCTCGAAGAAGCGGGCTTCATCAGCGATGCCAACCTGTTCCGCGTCTACATGCGCTACAACGGCATCGACCAGCGTATTGCGGCGGGCGACTTCGAAGTCAGCCGGAAGATGTCCATGAAGGAAATCGCGGACGTGCTGCAGCGAGCGCGATACGAAGAAATTGTCATCACTGTACCGGAGGGCATGCGCGCCGAAGAGGTGGCCGACATGCTGGATGTGCGCAACATCATGGACGGCGACTCTTTCCTTGCGCTCGTGCGCAGCGGCAGCCAGGCGGCGCAGGGCCTCGGCGATTATCCGTGGCTGCCTGCAGGCCTGTCCTCTCTGGAGGGCTACCTGTTCCCGGATACCTACCGGCTGCCCGTGCCCGCAACCCCCAACGATCTCGTGCGCCGGATGCTCGACAATTTTGAGCTGCGCGTGACGGACGATGTCCTGGCGCCCGCGCAACAGGCCGGGCGCGGGCTGGAGCAGATCATCATCATGGCGTCCATCGTGGAGCGCGAGGCCCCCCTGGCGGATGAACGGCCCCTGGTTGCCAGCGTGTACTGGAACCGGGTGAGCGGCGCGTGCTCCGACCAGACAGGCGGAGCGTACCTGCAGGCCGACCCCACGGTGCAATATGCTGCGGGCCGGCCCGGCGAATGGTGGTGGAAGCCGCCGTCGGTGGAGGCGTACGCGGCGGTGCAGTCGCCCTTCAATACGTACCTCCGTCCGGGTCTGCCGCCAACTGCGATTGCCAGCCCCGGACTCTCGGCCATCCAGGCGGCGGCACAGCCCGCTGAGACGCAGTATTGCTTCTTTGTGGCGATGGGGGAGGGCGCACATGTCTTTGCGACGACGCTGGCCGAGCATGAGGCGAATATCGCGCAGTACCAGCGTTAAGATTCGCGCTATACGGGTTCTGCGCGGGCGTGTTCCACGAATGAGCCAGGCGAGCCTGCTGTGCGCCATCGTCCTTGTCTTGAGCGCGTGCATCATGCCGGGCGATGCTGCACCCGTACTGAAGATCGGGCTCATCGCTCCATTCGAGGGCCTCGGGCGTCCGCTCGGCTACGCGGTGCTTCCCGCAGTACAAGAGGTCATTGACTTCGCCAACTCCAGTGCGACACCCGGCTCCTACCGCCTGCTGTTAGTCGCGTTGAACGACGACCTCGACCCCGCGGCGGCGGCAGCACAGGCCGCCGCCCTGGGGAGAGACCCCGCTGTGGTGGCCGTAATTGGTCCCTTTACAACGCCCACTGCGGCGCAGGCCGCACCGCTCCTGTCCGCTACGGGCATACCCGTGCTCGTTGCAGCCCCGCTCGACCAGGCTCCGAACGGCGTCTTCTCCCTTTGCCCCAATCCTGAAAACATCGCGAGCGAAATCGCCCGTTTTACGGGGAGCACAGTGGATGCTTCGTGTAGCAATAACGCTATCGATAAGGCCACCCAGGAGTGCGCGTTGAACCCTAAGCCCGAGGCCCTATCCGAAGCGAATTCTGTTCCCGGGGATGGCGTTACGGTGCAGGTCTATTGGCCCGGAGACGCAGCCGAGGCTGCAGCCTGGCTGGTGGCCGAACACGCGACGGGCTCTGCGCGAATTCTGATCGGCGGGCCGGACGTCCTTAAGCCGTGGTTTGTGGAGCGGGCAGGGGAGGCCGGTGAGGGCACGCGAGCGATTGCGTGTAGTCTTAGTGGATCTGGAGCAGTCAAAGCAGAGCTGCCGGAGGTTGCGCTGGCACGCGTAGCAGCCGAGCGGATTGTCCGTGCCTTGGCTGCGAGCGTGCAGGCCGGACTCGGGCCGACACGCGAGCAAATCACCGTTGAGCTGGACGCCCAGCAGTTCGAGCCGGCCTTCGTCTGGCACCAGGTGATTGGCGGTGAATGGCAACCCGTCGCTGAACCCTGACTAATACATGGGTCACCGGATGATCCGGTGAATCAGCGGGGGAGGCTCGACAGGCGCGGCGCTGAACCGGTAGGCGGCAGCCAGCATTTCGAGCGCTCGGTTGCGCGCCTCGACGTCCTGCGCGTGCACCCAGAGCAGGGGCGAGCCTGCTTTGACCTGTCCGCCAACCCTGCCATTCTCCGCTAGGACGACCCCGACCGCAGGGTCTACAGGATCCTCTTTGCGCTCACGGCCCCCGCCCAGCTCTACCACCGCGCGGCCCACCTCGCGGGCATCTACTTCTGCAACATAGCCATCCGAGGGCGCGAGCAGCGGCGTGACGAGCCGTGCGGCCGGCAGGCGGGATGGGTCATCCACATACGCCAGGTCGCCGTCCTGGGCGGCTACGAAGTCGCGGAACCTGGCCCACGCACGGCCATCATAGAGCGCGGCGGCGGCTTGCTCGCGGGCCGCATCCGGCGTATCCGCCTTGCCGGCGATGAGCAGCATCTCGCCCGCCACGGCGATGCAGTGCTCGCGGAAGTCCGCCGGCCCTTCGCCGTGCAGCGTGGCAATCGCCTCCTGCACTTCCAGTGCGTTCCCCGCCGTCAGGCCGAGCGGCTGGCTCATATCCGAGATGAGCGCGGAGGTGCGCCGACCCGCGCCCTTGCCGATCTTGACCATCAGTTCTGCCAGCTCGACGGCATCCGGGACGGTCTGCATGAACGCGCCGTGGCCAACCTTGACATCGAGCACGATGCCGTCCGCGCCCGCCGCGAGCTTTTTAGACATGATGGAACTGGCAATCAGCGGGAGCGAGTCGACCGTGCCGGTCACATCCCGCAGCGCGTAGAGCTTGCCGTCCGCGGGCGCCAGCTCCTGCGTCTGCCCCGCGACGACCAGACCAATGTCCCGTAGCTGGCGTTTGAACTGGTCCATCGTCAGCCGGACGTTGAATCCGGGAATCGACTCCAGCTTGTCGAGCGTGCCGCCAGAGAAGGACAGGCCGCGGCCAGACATCTTGCCAACGGGCAGCCCGAGGCTGGCGACAATCGGCCCGATCACCAGCGTGGTCTTGTCGCCCACGCCGCCGGATGAGTGCTTATCCACGATAAAGGGCGCGACGTCGTGAAGGTCCAGCGTCTCACCGGAGAACGCGATGGCCTCGGTCAGATGCGTGGTCTCCTCCGGCGTCATGCCGCGGAAGTACACGGCCATGCACCACGCGGCGGCCTGGTAGTCGGCGGTCTGTCCATCGACGTAAGTGCGTACAAAGAATTCGATCTCGGCGCGCGTCAGTTCGCCGCCGTTGCGCTTTTTGAGGATGATGTCTACGATATTCATACGAACCTCACCGAATGGGTGAATCCAATGACGCCAGTATAACACAAACTGCCGTGTGGAGCGGTGCAATGAAAAGTCGCTTGACATATGTTCCGGCCTTACATACAATCATGCCGCGAATACTGCACGGGAAGCAGGTGAAGTCTAAATGACAGATAACGATATACGGGTAACGGTCGTCGGGGCAGGGCTGGCGGGGACGGAAGCGGCCTGGCAGGCGGCGGAGAACGGTGCACAGGTCGTGCTGTACGAGATGCGCCCCGGGCGCTCGACTGCAGCCCACCAGACCGGCGACATGGCCGAGCTGGTCTGTTCGAACAGCTTGGGATCGAACCTGCCGGACCGGGCGCTCGGCGTCCTGAAGAATGAGATGCGGCGGCTGGGTTCGCTGATCATACGCAGCGCCGACACGTGTGCGGTGCCTGCGGGCGGTGCACTGGCCGTGGACCGGGAGGGCTTCAGCCGCGCAGTCACGGCTGCCATCGAGGGGCATCCACGCATTACCGTGCGCCGGGAGGAGGTCACCGACCTTACGAGCCTGCTGCCCGACGAGCAGGCGCCAGACGCGACGGTCATTGCGACCGGGCCATTGACGTCGTCCGGTCTGGCACAGGGCATCCGCGAGTTGGCGGGAGAGAACTATCTCTACTTCTTCGACGCCATGGCGCCAATCGTCAATGCCGACACGGTGGATATGACCATCGCGTTCCGCCAGAGCCGCTACGATAAGTCGACTCGACCCCAACCGGGCGAGAGTGTGGTCGTCATGCCGGACGCACAGGCGGAAGGAGACTACATCAACTGCCCGCTGAGCAAAGACGAGTATTATGCGTTCGTGGAGGCGGTCAACGCGGCAGACAAGATCAGCCTGCGGGAATTCGAGCAGGAGGACGAGGCCCGGCGTTACTTCGAGGGCTGCCTGCCGATCGAGGTACTGGCCGCGCGCGATCCGATGGCGCTTGCATTCGGCCCCATGCGGCCCGTCGGGCTGCGCGACCCGCGCACCGGACGCCGGCCCTTTGCGGTCGTGCAACTGCGCCAGGACAACGCTGCCGGGACGCTCTACAACCTGGTTGGCTTCCAGACGAATATCAAGTGGGGCGACCAGGAACGGGTGCTGCGCATGATTCCGGGGCTGGCGGACGCTGAGTTCGTTCGCTTCGGACAGATGCACCGCAACACCTTCATCAACAGCCCGCAACTACTGCGGCCGACACTCCAGTGGCGCGACCGGGATCGCCTGTTCTTTGCCGGGCAGATCACCGGCACCGAGGGCTACGTCGGCTCTGCAGCAGGCGGATTGATCGCGGGGCGGAATGCGGTGCGCGTCCTCAAGGGTGAGCCTGCCCTGACGCTGCCGCCCGAGACCATGCTCGGCGCGCTCCTGCACTACATTTCCCATGCCGAATCAGCCAGCTTCCAGCCGATGAAGGCCAATTTCGGGCTGCTGCCCGATCTGGAGCCGGCGGTGCGCGACAAGCGGGCACGCTATACGGCTTATGCCGCCCGGGCACAGGCCGCGCTCGATCACATATTGTCATGAGCGCGGCAAGTCGCTGCAAGAATTGAGCGTGTCCTTTTTGCACCGCGTGCGTCGTTATGGTTAATGTGCCAAGGATTGTTAGTTTGCCAAATTCGACACATTTGCAACAGAAATACTATTGCATTTGCGCGATACGTGTGCTATAATCCGCGCAGCACTCATCTGAGGATCGTCGGAATGTCCAGCCTCCAATAGCGTTGCCCGGTCAGCGAGGCCGCCGGGCTGAATGAAGGGGGATGTATGAGGTACTGGAAGAGCAGGCAACGATTGGTCAGTATTGCTCTCGCTCTTGCGCTCCTAGCCACCCTGACCCTGGGGAGCGCCAGCGGTCTGGCAACAACTGAACAAGACGTGCTCGTCAACGGCAACTTCGAAGGCGGTTTCACCCAACAGCCCGGTTGCGGTCAGGTCGGTACGGGCTGGGGCTGCTTTACGAACGGCGGCAGCGTCGACTACGGTTTCTACGACGACCAGTGGCAGCCCGTCGTAGCGAACGGAGCGCACAGCCAACTCATTGAACTCAACACGATGCAGTTTGCCGCGTCCGAGTCGGATCGTTTCGCAGGCATTTATCAGACGGTCAACGTCGTCCCGGGTGCAACCTATACGCTGAAGCTCCAGGGTCTCATGCGCGAGCGTGATCCCCAGGCCGGCGAGGACGCCTTCCGCTACCGGGTCCAGTGGGGCTTCACGGCGGATGGCGGCCAGAACTGGGCTGCCGTCAACAACTGGCAAGAGCTCCCCTGGGACAAGATCGACAATCGCACTGCCCCCACGGGCATGGAGAGTTTCTCCACCACCCTGACCGCGCCCAGCGGCAAGATCACCCTGTTCATTCGTGTGTGGAAGAAGTGGGGCACGGCATACAAGGAACTGGACGTCAACCTGGACGCCATCAGCCTGGTCGGCAAGGCGACCAGGGGTGTTGTAGTTATCCCGCCCGTGAGCAAGCCGCCGGTCGTGGTGGTGCCGGGTGGCACGACACCGCCCGTTGTCGTCGTCCCGCCGGTCGTCGTCACACCGCTGACCTGCGGCGGCACGAACCTGGTCCAAAATGGTAACTTCGAAGGCGGCTTCGTCAACGGCGTCGGCAAGGGTTGGACTTCGTTCCACAACGGCGGCGCAGCGGCGTATGGCTTCTATGATGAGATGTGGACGCCGGTCATCAAGGACGGCACGCACGGCCAGCTCATCGAGATCAATACGTGGGGCTTGGCTGCTTCCGATGCGGACCGCACCGCGGGCATCTACCAGACAGTCGGCGGGCTGAAGGCCGGCGCGACCTACGAACTGGCGCTGTGGGGCATGCTGCGCGAGGAAGCCGCACATCCCGATGAGGATAAGTTCCGCTATCGGGTGCTGTGGGGCTACGCCGCAGCAGATGCTGATCCCGCGGCGAGTGACATCACCACCTGGACCGAGGTCTCCTGGGACACCATCTACACACGCACCAGCCCGGGTACGATGGCCGGGTATGCCGCGAAGTTCCAGGCGCCATCCGACAAGGTTGTGATCGCAGTACGGGCCCTGAAGAAGTGGGGCACCGTCCAGCGCGAGCTGGATGTCAATCTGGACGCCATTTCGCTGACCCCGTGCACGGGCGGCGGGACGGTTCCGGGCGGAACCTGCATCCACATCGTGGCGCCCGGCCAGTATCTTGGCATGATCGCCACGAAGTACCACACGTCGGTGGCCGAACTGGTCAAGCTGAACGGCTTGAAGAACCCGAATGTGCTGCTGGTGGGGCAGAAGCTGAAGGTGCCGTGCGGTCAGCCGCCGGTTGTCCAGCCGCCACCTCCACCCCCGCCTCCGCCGCCTACAGGCGACGCGTGTACGTGGGTGGTCGTCCAGCCGGGTGACACTGTCAGCAAGCTGGCTGCGAAGTACAACAGCACCATCGCGCTGATTGCGCAGCACAACAAGCTGAAGAACGTCAATCTGATCTACGTGGGGCAGAAGCTCTGCATCATAGACCCGTGATGCCGCAGGGCTAGACCGGTCCCGCAATAACGTCGACACCACCAAGACCTCTGAGGTCTTGGTGGTGTCGACGTTTGTCAGGCCGATTGTCAGGCCGATTGTCAGGCCGATTGTCAGGCCGATTGTCAGGCTATTACTTCACCGATCATGGACCAGGGTCCGGTCCACAGGATGCGGACCTGGGCCAGCTTGCCCCGCCAGTTATCGGGTGAATCGAAAAAGACCAGCTTGTTGGTGCGCGTCCGGCCGCGCCAGCGGCCCCGCTGCCGGTCCTCCACCAATATCTCGACGGTCTCACCCAACATCCGCGCGTTAATCTCCCCGACCACCTGGGCCTGGAGCGCGTCGAGAACATCCCAGCGCCGCTTCTTCTCTTTGGCAGGTACATCATCGGCCATGCGCCGCTCGCTGACCGTGCCCGGCCGAGGGGAATACATCGCCAGGTGCACCTTGTCGATCTTGAGTTCGGCCAGCAGGTCATAGGTACGCTGGAACTGCTCGAGGGTCTCGCCGGGGAAGCCGACGATAATGTCCGTATGGACGGCAGTGCCCGGGATGACCGCGCGGATGTGCTGCACGAGCGCACGATACTGGTCGCGCGTGTAGCCGCGCTTCATGTTTGCGAGCACGTCGTCATCGCCGGCCTGCACGGGCACCTCGATCTGCTCGCATACCTTCGGTAAATCAGCGACGGCCTGCAGGATGCGATCGGTCATGTAGCTCGGGTGGCTCGTAAGGAAACGGATGCGCCACAGCCCGTCAATCTCATGGACGGCGCGGAGCAGGTCTGCCAGGTCGGGACGCTGGTCGGGGAAGTCCTTGCCGTAGCGGTCGACAATCTGGCCGAGCAGCATCACCTCACGCACGCCCTGGTCCACCAGCCCGCGCACCTCCGCTACAACCTCATCGAGTGGGCGGCTGTGTTCGACGCCGCGGCGAAGAGGGATGATGCAGAAGGAGCACGCGTGCGAGCAGCCGTAGACGATCGGCACGTTCGCGGTGACGGGCGTCTCCCCTTGCAGCGACAGGTGGCGCATGCTCTGAAGCGGATGAGCAGAAACAGAACGCTGATGACGCTGATCGTCATGATCTGCATGATAATGTCCAGATCTATCCTGGGAATCATGATCATCTGCGTTTTCAGCGTTCCATTCGTCGTCCAGAATCCTGATTGCGGCTGCTTCGGGGCTGCCGCGGTCCTGGAATTCGTGGCGCGCGAACGTCAGCTCCTCCTCGAGCGCGCGGGCGTCCGCGTCCACCTCGTCGCCGTTCAGGTAGCCGACCAGCGGGCCGGGGTCTGAGGGCGGCATGAAGACATCCACGAAGGGGAAGCGCGCCTTGAGCGCCGGGTTGGGCTTTACGCCAACCATGCAGCCCATCAGCGCGATGACGCGGCGCGGGTCTGCATCCTTCAGCGGCTTGAGCGAAGCGAGCCGCCCGACAGTCTTGTCCTCTGCGCTCTGGCGCACGACGCAGGTGTTCAGTACGATGACATCGGCCAGCTGTGCCTCGCCGGTCGGCGCATAGCCCAGCGCGTCCAGCTCCGCGGCCACGCGGCCCGAATCCGCCTCGTTCATCTGGCAGCCGATGGTCCAGATATGGTAATACTTCATCGCATCCCCGTTGAGGTTGCAGGTTCACAAGTTCAAAGTTGCGGGTTGGTCACCTTGAGACGAGGTTCCTTCGTCAGCCTGCAACCTGTAACTTGGAAACCTTCAACCGTTTTTCGCTAACGCCGCAATCACATCGCCGGGCTGGACGGCTTCGTGGCCTGCGAGCACATGGTTGAGATACTGGCCGGTATACGAGCGCTCGACACGGACGACGTGCTCGGGCGTGCCTTCCGCGATGACGTAGCCGCCCTTGTCGCCGCCTTCGGGCCCCAAGTCGATAACCCAATCCGCGCACTTGATGACGTCCAGGTTGTGCTCGATCACGACCACCGTGTTGCCGTGGTCCACCAGGCGGGAGAGCACCTGGAGCAGCTTGTGGATATCATCGAAGTGCAAGCCTGTCGTCGGTTCATCCAGGATGTAGCAGGTTTTCCCGGTCGCGCGGCGGCTCAGTTCCTTGCTCAGCTTGATGCGCTGCGCTTCGCCGCCGGAGAGGGTGGTGCCGGGCTGGCCGATCCGGATGTATCCCAGGCCCACATCCCTCAGCGTGGTCAGCTTGTTGCGGATGGGCGGGATATGCTGGAAGAACTCCAGTGCCTCGTCCACGGTCATGTCAAGCACGTCCGCGATGCTGGCGCCCTTATACCTGATCTCCAACGCTTCACGGTTGTAACGCTTGCCGTGGCACACCTCGCAGGGCACGTAGACATCCGGCAGGAACTGCATCTCGATCCGAATGATGCCGTCGCCCTGGCAGGCCTCGCAGCGGCCGCCCTTGACATTGAAGCTGAAGCGGCCCGGCTTATACCCGCGCATCTTGGCCTCGGGCAGCGCGGCAAACAGGTCGCGGATGTCCGTGAACAGGTTGGTGTAGGTCGCGGGGTTCGAGCGCGGAGTGCGGCCGATAGGCGACTGGTCGATCTCGACGACCTTGTCAAGATTCTCGATGCCTTCGATGGTTTCATGGCGGCCGGGACGATCCTTCGCCCGGTACATGCGCATGGCCAGCGCCTTGTACAGTACCTCGTTGATGAGGCTGGACTTGCCGCTGCCGCTGACGCCGGTGATGCAGATGAGCTTGCCGAGCGGGAAGCGCACGTCCACATGCTTGAGGTTATTCTCGGTCGCGTTGCGGACGATGAGATACTCGCCGTTGCCGGGACGGCGGATCTTCGGCACTTCGATGCGCTTTTCGCCGCGCAGATACTGGGCCGTCAGGCTGTCGGTGCACTGCAGGAAGCTGGGCGTCCAGTCCGAGCAGACGACATGGCCGCCGTGCTCGCCTGCGCCCGGCCCCAGATCAACGATCCAGTCGGCGGTGCGCATGGTTTCCTCGTCGTGTTCGATGACGAGAACCGTGTTGCCCAGGTTGCGCAGGTCGAGCAGCGTCTGGATCAGCCGCGCATTGTCGCGCTGGTGCAGGCCGATGCTGGGCTCGTCCAGAATGTACAGCACGCCCATGAGCTGCGACCCGATCTGCGTGGCCAGCCGGATGCGCTGCGCTTCGCCGCCGGAGAGCGTGGCGGCCATGCGGTCGAGCGTCAGATAGTCCAGGCCCACATCGGTCAGGAAGCGGATGCGCGCGTGCAGTTCCTTGAGGATCTGCCGGGCAATGGTGTACTCGCGCTGGGTCAATGGCGATTCGGGCGACACGGTCTCGGCCGCGCCGATGCGCGCGGTCGCCCGCCGGGATGCTGCCACGTTCCCGTGCGCGCCATTGCCGCGATCCCCATTCGAGGCAGCCTGAGGTGCGTCGTCGCCCGCCTCGCGCACGCCGGCGAGTTGTTCGATCCACTCCAGCCCGCGCGTGACGGAGAAGTGGCTGACCTCATCGATGTTCAGCCCCGTGATGGTGACAGCCAGCGCCTCCGGGCGCAGCCGTTTGCCGGTCGTGACCAGTCGGTGTGGTGCACGGTCGGCCA
>CAZTMA010000044.1:13260-20096 GCA_964614645.1 uncultured Anaerolineales bacterium | reverse complement strand
ACAGGTGGGGCAGGGGCGGCTGCTCATGTACCGCTCCAACTCGCCCCGGATGTAGTCGGAGGTCGTCTCGCGGTAGCGGCGCTGTAGGTTCGGGACGACGCCCTCGTAGTTCGTCTGGAAGAATCGCTCATGCCCGTCATTGTTGACGTAACGAACGAAGATCGTCTCGCCCTTCTTGCCGCCGTACAGGATCGTGTCCATCTGGTGCTTACTCAGCTCGCTGACCGGCACATCGAAGGGGATATGATGCTGCTTGGCGACCGATTCGAGCATGGCATGGTAGATGGTCTGCGTGTCGCGATCCCACGGGCGGATGGCGCCATCGCTCAGCGAGCGGCTGCGCTCGACGATGAGCTCCGGGTCGAACTCCATCATGCTGCCCAGGCCCGTGCAGGTGGGGCAGGCGCCGTGCGGGCTGTTGAAGCTGAAGGTGCGCGGCTCGATCTCTGGCAGGCTGAAGCCGCAGACGGGGCAGGCAAATCGTTCTGAGAAGAGACGGTCGTGGGCATGCTCCGGGTCCGTAATGTCCGCGACCAGCATCACGCTGTCACCCAACCGCAGCGCAGTCTCCACTGAGTCAGCCAGCCGCGTCTTTTCCGCTTCTTCCTGGTCCGGCTCAGGCCGGCGGATGACCAGGCGGTCCACGACGGCCTCGATGGTGTGATTCTTATAGCGATCCAGTTCCGGCGGGTTCTCGACCTCGTGCATCTCGCCGTTCACCCGTGCGCGCACGAACCCTGCCTTGCGGATATCCTCGAAGACGCCCTTGTGCTCGCCCTTGCGATCCAGGATGAGGGGCGCGAGGAGCAGAAGCCGGCTGCCCTCCGGGTATTCCAGCAGGCTGTCCACAATCTGCTGGACGGTCTGCGCGCTGATTTCCCGGCCGCAGCTGGGGCAGTGCGGGATGCCGATGCGCGCGTAGAGCAGGCGCAAGTAGTCGTAGATCTCGGTGATTGTGCCGACGGTCGAACGCGGGTTGCGGCTGGCCCCCCGCTGATCGATGGAGATGGCCGGGCTGAGGCCCTCGATCTGGTCCACATCCGGCTTTTCCATCTGGCCGAGGAACTGGCGCGCATAGGCTGACAGCGACTCGACATAGCGGCGCTGCCCCTCAGCGTAGATGGTATCGAACGCCAGGCTCGATTTGCCCGAACCTGACAGACCGGTGATGACGACGAGCTTGTCGCGCGGCAGCTCGATGTCGATGTTCTTGAGATTGTGTTCGCGCGCCCCGCGCACGACGAGTTTATCCTGGCCCATATTACCTCGATCCGGTCGCGACTGGTATTTACCGAACTTTTATTCTAGCAGAAAAGAGACGTTGGGTCAATTTCGAGGCGTGTTTTGTGGGGGTAGGATGGGGGGCGGCCGCCATCAACGAATGGCGCTGCGGCGCTGGAGCGAATACACGAATTGTCGTTGCGTGTGGCAATTCGCGTGTTCGTTTCAGCATTCGTTGATAGCCTTCGCCAGGACGAGGAGGCGCGGGGCGTAGCCGGGCAGGTCGCGGCGATACTGCTCGCCGGTGAACGCGTACCCCTGCGCCTGCCAGAAGGCCAGCTCCGGCGGATCATGGGCGGGCACACTGGCCTCGATACGGTTAACGCCATACGCACCCGCGAGCCAGCGCTCGACCATGCGCAGGGTCAGGCCGCGGATATCTGGATCGTCGTACGGCGGGGCGAGCAGGAGCAGGCCCGCGTGGGCCAGCCCGGGTGTCTCGTCGTCCAGCTTGCAGTCGACCATGCCGATAAGCCGGGCTGTTTCCGGCTCGGCCCCAACGATGACACCGAACTGGAAGCGCCCCGGCGTGCCGAGCGCCTGCACGAAGTCGCGTGCGGCCTGGTCCGGCGGCGCGGGGCGGCCGATGAGCCGCTGGAAGTCCGTGGGGCAGGCGTCGTAGATGGCCTGCAGCGCGTCCAGGTCCGTGTCGGTGAGCAGGCGGAGGGTAAGCGTCATGGGGTGATGATATGCCGGAGGGGCTAGTGCGTCAAACTGCGGGGGTTCGTAGTGGGCGCTTCAGCGCCCCGTCTCACCTGCTGCGCTGAAGCGCCTACTACGAACCAACGCTTGCCGTGGCACAACACATCCTGCTATAATGCGCCAGACCTACAAGCCGCATCGCCAGGAGCCTCCACCATGCCTGACCCGGTCACCAAGATCAAGGTACTCTTCATCAAGGCCTCGCCGCCTCGCACCGCCGCGCTCGACCATGACACGGAACTACGTAAACTTCAGGAGTTGGCACAGGAATCCGGCTGGTTTGAGGTGATTCCGGTCATTGCTGCGACGGTAGATGATGTGCGAAAGTCGCTGCTGCAACACGAGCCGCAGATCCTGCACTTCGCAGGCCATGGCGATGAGCACGGAGCGTTAGTCTTCAACAAACCCGGCAAGGTTGCAACCTTCCAACTCCTACGCCCACAGCATTTGGCCGATATATTGGCCGCGCATCAGGCTGAAGCAACCTCGAAGCTGCAATTGGTCGTGCTGGCAGGCTGCAACACGGCCGCGTCGGCAGACAAGGCTGCTGACGTGATCGGCTGTGCCATTGGCATGAACAACACGGTCTTCGATACGGCCGTGGCCGAATGGTTCACCCCGACGCTCTATGCCGCGCTTGCGGCCGGGCGCAGCATTCAGAATGCCGTTGACATGGCCAAGGCGACCTTGCACAGCCAGAAACAGCCCATTGTTGCTGAGGCGATCGATGATTACTATGCCGACTGGCTGGAAGACTCGGCGAAGGTGATTCTGACAGCCCCGGCCCCTCCCCGGCTTACCCTGACCCCATTGCATCGCGAATATCTTCGCCGGCTGTTCGGCACGCCGTGGGCCACTGTGCACCTGGCCGATATGCTGAAAGATCGCAATGATGAAGTCAGCCTGGTGAATGTTTACGTGCCGCTGGCCGTGGACCTCAGCATCGTGGTTAAGGTCGAGGATCATAAGATCGTCGATTGGTGGGTCAAACAAGACTCTAAGGAGGGGATGCGAGAAGGCGGACGTGAGGCCGCGCTGCTGGCAGCGATGGAGGGTGAAGCAGGCGAAGCGACCGGCCGATCGACTGAGGCTGCCGCAAAATCGCATGAGTGGACCGCTCTGCGTGTAGGCAAGGAAAAGCTGGACGAGATCGTCTACGGCGTGGCGGGCTGTCAGAGGGGCGGCTGCAAGGGCATTCAGGGCAAAATCCTGGAAGACCAGGCTGCCGGGACGAAAACGGAGAACGGCGAGAAGTCCTGGTACATGGAGGCTCACGACGCAGCCAGCGTACAATCCCGTTTCGTGCTTCTTGGCGGACCTGGCAGCGGGAAGTCCAGTTTCCTGCGCCATCTTGCGCTTTGCCTGGCCGGTGAGACTCTACGCCGCGCGGGTGATCCCAAAGTTCTAAAGAACGCCAGCCTCGATGCCTTGCGTGACTGGCTGCTCGGCACGTACATCCCGATTTATGTCGAACTGCGCGATGTGGTGAACAAAGCTTTCCCCAGGCTGCCTGAATGCCCCCAAGATGAAGCACGCAACCCATCACTGGAAGATTTCTGGCGCTACGTGCGGCACGAGGTGTTGGGAGAAGGCCTGGCCGCCTTCGAGCCCGAGCTTCATTCCGCCTGTCGTAACGGCACTGCCCTCTTGATGCTAGACGGCCTCGATGAAATCGACTCTGCAACCGACGAACGCCGGCAACGACAGGTTAAGGCATTGGTGGCCGCTCTGGCAGACGTGTATCCGGACCTGCGGCTTATCGTTACGAGCCGGCCACATGCTTATGACGGTGGGTGGGAACTGCCCTCGTTTGGCCGGGCGCGGCTGACCCCACTAGACCTCCGCCGCCTGAATGAGCTGGCGCGTGCCTTTTTCGAACAGGCGCTTCCTGAGGGTTTCGATGCGGCGGAGGAAGCGCAACGGTTCATCAAGGTCTTAGAGGAGCGCAAAATCGAGAAGGGCTTGCGCGCCAACCCTATGTTTTTCACAATGCTGGCCGCGCTGTGGCTGGGCCGGCCCGAACGCGACTTGCCGGAGACGGAGGCAGAATTGTACCGCGAGTCGGTTCAACTGCTGCTGGACCGCTGGACGCGACGTCGAGATTCCGATCCGTCTGTCGTCGACAAACTGGGGGTGACGCCTGATGAATTGCGTTGGGTCCTGGAGCATCTGGCCTGCACGGTGCATGAGCAGAGCCAACCCAAGCAGGACACGACGATCTTCCATGGTAAGGAATTGCTCGGTATCTTCCTGGAGGGTGGCTACGATGCTGTCAAGGTCAACCTCCCCGGGTACCTGGAACAACGCGCGGGGTTGCTTGTGTCACCCAAGTCCCATCACTTTCACTTCCTGCATCGCAGCTTTCAGGAGCACCTTGCCGCCTGTCATCTGACGTGCCGGGCGGAGGATATCGCCAAACACGCGCCCGAGATCCCAGACGACCGGCGCTTTCCCGACGGCTTGCTCAAACGGGTGCGTGCCCGGTCCGACCTGTGGGAGAATGTGTCGAAGCTCGCTGTCGCGGAACTCCGTACTCAGAAGCGGGAACGTGAAGCGTGGACCTTGATGGCCGACCTGGTTGAACCTTACCTGGATGAGGTGCGTGAGTCAGGACCGGTTGCCATGCTGATGTTGGAGGTTGCCGAACGGCATAAGCTCTTCAGTGTCCGCCCAGGGCGCCGTGATCCAGGGGCTGCTTGTTTCCCTACGGTACGTGAGGCGGCGGAGCAGGCCTTGACGGATCACGAGACCTTTACGCCTGAACAGCGCTTCATCGCCGGTAAGCTCCTGGGCAGCGGGCCTTTCCCGGGCCACGACACGCGCAAGGGCGCCGGCCTGCGGCCGGATGGACTGCCCGACATCGGCTGGGTGCCTGTCCCTGAGATAGACCCTCAGACGGGGCAGCGCGATTTCATCTACGGCGACGGCGAACGGCGCACCGAGCCAACCTTCTGGATTGCGCGCTATCCCGTCACGTATGCCCAGTTCGAGGCGTTCGTCAAGGCGTCAGATGGCTTCTGCAACCCGGCGTGGTGGGAGGGGTTGAGCGCGGACGACGATCACCGCCGGGCGCCCGGCGACCGGGCATTCGAGTTCTGGAACCATCCGCGCGAGCGGGCATTCGAGTTCTGGAACCATCCGCGCGAGCGGGTGAGCTGGTACGACGCGGTGGCCTTCTGCCGCTGGCTGACCGCGCAGGCCAGGGCACACCGCGACCTGTTGCCGGAGGCGCTGCGCCGGCAGGACGACTGGCGCATCAGCCTGCCCACCGAGTGGCAGTGGGAGAAGGCCGCGCGCGGGCACGATGGCCGGGAGTACCCGTGGGGGTCAGAATACGAGAGCGGCCGCGCCAACATAGATGAGACCGTTGGCGAACGCGGCACACATTACCTGCAGAGCACCAGTGCGGTGGGAATGTACCCGCACGGTGCGTCGCCCTTCGGTATCCAGGATATGAGCGGCAATGTGTGGGAGTGGTGTCTGAATTCGTATGATGACCCTGCCTATTGCGAGCCGGCAGGCGACGCAATGCGCGTCGTGCGGGGCGGCTCGTGGTTCAACCTTGCAGTCAATGCCGCGGCCCGCGTGCGCGCCGGGCGCAATCCTATCTACCGGTACGGCTACCTCGGGTTTCGGGTGGTGGTGGGCGTCCCTGTTCGTTAGCTCTGCTCTCTGGCGCTCTGGGCTCTGGTCTCTGATGGGGGGTGTGGGGGGCGAAGCCCCCCACCGCGGGCGGATTTGGCTGCGGGGCAGATACATGCTATGCTCTTTAAGCCCGGTAACGGGTCAGGCGGTTCGGACTCGTCGTGCGGGGCGGCTCGTGGAACAGGGTGGCCTTCATTGGAGCTCTGCCGCTCCGGGATAGTCTCCTCTCTCATGCTGAATGCGCTGTAAGGCTGTATTTTGTCATGCTGAGGCCGAGTCCCTAACCTGGGGCAGAGGGCCAAATCAGTCAGGCCGAAGCATCTCTGACGCTGAAGGCTAGACCCTTCGCTTCGCTCAGGGTGACAGAAACCAACCTTACGGACTACTGAACGGGGTGGCGGTTCAGGGTTCGTGGCGACAAGCCGTCAGTGAAGCATCTCGCTCTTTCCTCTCCCCTTATGAACCGTTCGAAGTGATCATGGGCCAATACTACGTCTATATTATGACGAATCGCTCGCGGACTCTCTATATCGGCATGACTAATAACCTGAGACGCCGAGTGTACGAGCATCAGCATAAGCTCGTGCCCGGCTTCACGCAGAGATACAACATCACGCGGCTTGTGTTCTACGAGATGACGCCGGACGTGCGCAGCGCAATCGAGCGAGAGAAGCAGCTCAAGGGGTGGTTGAGGGCGAAGAAAGTGGCGCTGATTGAATCAGTGAATCCGGAGTGGCGTGATTTGAGCACTGATTGGATGGATGGGTGAAGGAGGGCGCCAAAGTGCTTCGCTGGAGGCGAGCCCCCTACGACTCTGCTCAGGGCAGGCCTTTTGCTTCGCTCAGTAGTCTGTATAGGCGTTCTTTTTGATTGCGAGGCTGTCATGCTGAGCGGGCTAAGGAGACCTCTATCGCTGTAGTGAGGCTCCAGCGAAGCATCTCGCGCCCCACGCAGAGACCCTTCGCTAGAGGCGGCTGTCCTCGGCGTTGAGCGGTAGACCCGCTCAGGGTGACAGAATTCTGCCCTCCAGGCTACTCAGTGGTCTGCAAGGGTGTTTTTTGTGATTGCGAGGCTGTCATGCTGAGCGGGTTAAGGAGACCTCTATCGCCGCAGCGAGGCTCTAGCGAAGCATCTTGCGCCCCACGCAGAGACCCTTCGCTAGAGGCGGCTGTCCTCGGCGTTGAGCGGTAGACCCGCTCAGGGTGACA
>CAZTMA010000044.1:0-13160 GCA_964614645.1 uncultured Anaerolineales bacterium | reverse complement strand
CTTCGCTAGAGGCGGCTGTCCTCGGCGTTGAGCGGTAGACCCGCTCAGGGTGACAAAATTCTGCCCTCCAGGCTACTCAGTGGTCTGCAAGGGTGTTTTTTGTGATGGCGAGGCTGTCATGCTGAGCGGGCTAAGGAGACCTCTATCGCCGCAGCGAGGCGCTAGAGAAGCATCTCGCGCCTCACGCATAGACCCTTCGCTGGAGGCGGCTGTCCACGGCGTTGAGCGGTAGACCCGCTCAGGGTGACAGAATTCTGCCCTCCAGGCTACTCAGTGGTCTGCAAGGGTGTTTTTTGTGATTGCGAGGCTGTCATGCTGAGCGGGTTAAGGAGACCTCTATCGCCGCAGCGAGGCTCTAGCGAAGCATCTTGCGCCCCACGCAGAGACCCTTCGCTAGAGGCGGCTGTCCTCGGCGTTGAGCGGTAGACCCGCTCAGGGTGACAGAATTCTGCTTTACAGGCTACTCAGGATGACAAGATCTGAGGACCAGATCCGCACGTTTCCCTCAGCCGCTGAAGCGCCGACTACAAACCTTCAGGTCCGCATTCGTGGCCTCGGCTCGTTGACGGCCTAACCTTCCGCCACGCGCTGCGCCAGGCCTTCCAGCTCACGCTCCGCCTTTTGCAGCGCCTCGGTCGTTGTGCCGAGGGTGGCCTGCTGCGTCTCCACGAACCGCGTATAAGGGGCCATGGCGTCGCGGATGCGGGCGAGCGAGCGGCCCAGCTCATCCTCGAATTGGCCGCTCAAGGCGGCGTTGAGGCGGCTGCGCAGCTCATCGATCTTCTCCTGCAGGTCCAGCTTGGCCCGGCGGCGCTTGTTGGGGATGACGTAGAAGCCGACCGCGGCCAGCGCGCCGGCTGCCAGCACGCCGGTCACGTCTGCCAGCGCGGTCGCCAGCACCTTGACCAGGAGCGCGCCGAGCCCGATCGCGCCGACCTCCACGATGGCGGTCTGCGCGACCGCGCGCTGCACCGACTCGCCCAGTTCGCGCGCCTCAGCCTGGTGGTCGTAGGTTGCCACGACCTCGCGCGCCGAACGTCCCACGGACTCCAGAAGCTGCTGGCGGTTGGACTCGAACGTGCCGCCGACCTGCCCGATAATCTGGCCGGAGTGGCGTGCGATGCGCTTGTTGAGATAATCCATCACGCCCTGCCACTGGCGGTAATCCTGGTCCACCAGCCAGTCGATCATGTCGCGCGTGTGCGCCTCGACCTCAGCGGAGGTGTCGGCCACGACCTCGCGCTCGAACATCCCGCGCACGCGGTCCGCATTGACCAGGTCGAAGATGCGCTGGATGCGGATGGTCTCGTCGAAGAAGTTGTTGCCGCGGACCGACATGCCGTAGAGCACGTTATCGACGTGGCTCAGGTGGTACTTGAACTCGCGGCGCATGTCCTGCTCGTAGGCGGCCAGCTGCGCGTCGATGGTGCGGACGGTCGCCACGTCTTCCTTGAGCAGTGTGCGACGCGCCTCTGCAATCTCCAGGTAGCGCTGCACGAGCCGCTGCGCCACGCCGAGCGGGTTGGCCAGCTTCAGTCGCAGCCGTTCCTTCTCGTCCAATGTCTTAAGGATGTAGCTTTCCAGGGGCTCGAACTGGCTGGCGCGCCAGAGCCGGGTGCGCTCGTCGGCGTCAATGCTCGCTTTGGCCTGCCGCGCCTGGCGGGCTGACACCGCAAACACCGTCGGTACGCGGCCGAGGAGCTTGCGCGCGTTCTCCGTCACGAACTGGATGATGTGTTCGACCTCGGCCTGGCCCTCGAGGATGTCAATCTTGTTGATGATGAAGACGACCTTCTTGCCCCACTCGCGGATGCGCTCGATGAACATGCGCTCGCTCTCGCTGAAGGGCCGGTCTGCGGAAGTGACGAACAGGACCAGGTCGGCGCGGGGCACGAAATCCTCGGTGATTTCCTGATGGCGGCGGATGATAGCATTGGTGCCCGGTGTATCGACGATGTTGATGTCGCGCAGCCATTCTACCGGGTAGGTCGCCACTATGATATCCCGATCGGCTTCGATGTGCTCTGCTTCGTCGCCGTACTTGAGGATGTGGATGGCCGCGGTCGTCGGCGTGACGCCTTCGACCAGGAATCGCTCGCCCAACAGCGCGTTGATGAACGCGGACTTGCCGCTGTTGAACTCGCCGACAATGACCAGCAGGAAGAGCTCGTCGAGCTGCAACAGGGCGCGGTCAAGCAGCGCCAGATCTTCGGGCGAGGCATCCAGGTGGGTCAACGGCCCGCGCAGCAGCGTTAACTGCTGGCGCTCTTCCTTGAGCAGGGTCTCTTCTTCGTTCGTCAGAAATCGCTTCAACATCTTGCCACTTTCATCTGCCTGATACTACCAACGACTCAAATCAAACACGATCTTCAACACCTGGATACGTTCCTCCACCGTGGCCCAGCGTAACTGGAAGTTCTCCTGGATCACCGTAACGAGCAACTCCGTATTGACCAACTTGCCGTCGTAGATGGTATGCCGCGCGACCAGCGCCGTGCGGGTCGGCCAGCTCCACGTCTGGTCGAAATAGAGGTTGCCCAGGCCGTAGAGGATCAACTTGTCGCTGCGCAACTCTACCGCCTGCGGCGTATGTGCCATGACACCGGTCACGACGTCCGCGCCTGCATCGCTCATGGAGCGGAAGTCCTCTTCCTGCCTCGGGATGGGCTGGTACTGGTAGTCGCCCGCGTCGTTGAACTCTGTGTGCTGCACCTCTGCGAATACCAGGTCTACTTTGGGCTTGAGCGCGGCAATATCCGCGTTCATCTGGTCGCGCACGAAGCGCGCCGAGCCGGGATAGTCCGGGCCGGCCCATGCGCTCACCTGCTCGCCCGTGGCGGAGCGATACCACTCCGGGCCCCACTCGTTCGCGCCGAGGAAGCCCAGCCGGTTGCCGTTGTGCTCCAGGATGAGCGGTTTGCGCGCATCCTGTTCGTTGGCTCCGCCACCGTAGGTCGGCAACTGCTTGCCCTTATAGAACTCGAGCGACCACAGCGCGTTCGCGAACCCAAAATCGTTCCAGTGGTTCCCGGTCAGCCCGATAGCGTCCACGCCCGATAGTTCCAGGTTCAGGAAGTAGCCGGGCCGGGAGCAGAGGAGAAGATTGTTCAGGCTGTTATCGGCCTGGCAGTCTTCCACGAACGGAATCTCGTTGCTGATGATGGTGATATCGGCCGCAGCCAGCTCAGGTCCCACCTGGCGCGCGAGGAAGCCATCATCACCGGAGCGGTCGGTGGCAACGGCCGAGTTGCGCGCCATCGCGGTGACGCCGGTCATCACCAGGACGGTCAGCTTGCCGGGGTCGCGGTTCGTGACCGGCAGGCCAGCGCCGTCCAGCCCGGCGAGCGCCTCGCGCCCGCGGTCGGTAAGGGGGACGAGGTAAGCGCGCGACGTCAGGGGCCAATTCGCCGCGTCAAAACGATTGTCCGTGGGCCACGCGCCGTCCAGCTTCACGGCCCGGAGCTTCACGCTCAGGCTCTCGAACGGCACGATGGCAAAGCCCATCGGGTCGCCCCACAGGGCAGCGGTGACTGCATCCGCGGCTTGCGGCTTGACGGCGGCACCCGGCGCCCCCAGCAGCGCGGTCAGGTCGGGCAGAATGTCATCCGGGACGTAGATGCTCGTGTAGTTTGGCGAGGCGACTTCGCCCGTCCAGACGCCCTTCAATTCATCGAGCGTCGTGCCATCGAGCACGGAGGACATGCGGTCCACGGGCACGTACACGCGCTCCCAGGCCACTGCAGCGTCGGGTGCAGATTGCGCAGCCAGGCGCAGGTCAGCCTCGGACGTCACAACCTCGGCCTGGCCGCTGCCGGCCAGCACGGCCAGGACCTGCTCCCCGGACTGCGGGGGCAGGCTGGCCTCGACCTCTAGGCCGAGCGCGCCGCGCGACGGCTTGGGCTGCGGTGTGGCGGTAGGAGCAGGGGTGGCAGGCGGCTCGGTTGCCGCGGGCGGGGTCGGGGTTGGCTCCTTCGTTGCAGCGGTCTCCTGCGCGACCGTCGTCAGCGGCTCGGGCGTAACGCGGATGACGGGCGTGGTCACGGGTGATTCCGCCGGTGCGGCAGGTCCGCCACACCCGGCAATCAGGACGATGATCATGACACTCAGAAAGATACGTGAGCGATAAGTTCGGGGCACCTTGACTTCCTCCGTCAAACGGGCATCGACGCACAGATAAAGCACATTATAGCACAACCTCGATGGCGCCGTGGCTCAGGTCAACCAGGGCCGCGGCCAGCGCTTCGGCGCGTTCCTCGGGCAGCGTGATCTCCCAGGTCACGTCCGCGGCGAAATCCTGGCCCGTCAGGCGCGCCTCGTATTCGGGCAGGAGACGCGCCACCGGCGTCACCATGTTGTACGGCCCGGATGCGAGGAACGTGCGCAGGGCGACCTTTTCCTTCACGGGCAGCTCGGCCAGCACGGCTTTGACGCCTCCGCTGTAGGCGCGTACCAGCCCGCCCGTGCCCAGCTTGATGCCGCCGAAATAACGCGTCACGACGACCGCGAGATCGCCTATGCCGCTGCCCAGGACGACGGCCAGCATCGGTCTGCCTGCCGTGCCGGATGGTTCGCCGTCGTCGCTCATGCCGATCTGCGCGGTGGAGCCAGGCGGTCCGGCCACGAAGGCATAACAGTTATGGCTGGCGTCGGCAAATTCCGCACGCATCTCAGCGATGAACGCGCGGGCTTCCTCGACCGTGGCAACCGGCGCGGCCGTGCTAATGAAGCGCGAACGGTTGATGACTTCCTCCACGCGGTGGCGGGCGGCGGGAACGGGATAGCGTGCCATGGGGCAAGTATACGCGACAAGGTGACAAGGTGACAAGGTGAAGAGGTGACGGGGTGAGGAGCTGCGGTGCGCTCTGTTTGACACCCGACAACGGCTCCTCTATACTTACGGCCAGCGAACCCTGTGACATCGCGGTGTAGCGGTGACAGCCCGTATGCATCGTTCCCGCGCGCCGCGTGCTGACGATGGGCCGGGCGACGATAGCCGACGTCGCGTGCCGTGCGGGTTGTTCAGGCAGGACGTGTCATTTCTTCCGCCAGCCAGAGGCGGATGTCTCCTGTCACGCAGTGGCCTCCCAGGCTATCACCTCCCGACCTTTCAGCCACCTGAAAGGAGGCGCTCCTCATACCCTTCGATGCCCCACAACCGGTCTTTGATTCACGTTACCTCAGATGGAGAGGAGAAAACTACCCATGAACCGTAAGCCGATCATTGCCCTGTTCAGCCTTCTGCTGATTGCTTCGTTCGCCCTGGCCGCCTGCACCGGAGCAGTGCCGGCCCCGGCGCCGCAGCCGGCCGCCACAACTGCCCCTGCGCCCGCAGAAGAGCCCACGGCGGTTCCCGAAGCCGAGCCGGCTGCCGAGCCTACGGCCGTGCCAGAGGAGCCGGAACCTGCGCCTGCAGTCGCGGGCGAGTACGCCGAGGCGCCTATACTGGCGGAGATGGTGGCCGCGGGCACGCTGCCGCCAGTTGACGAGCGCCTGCCCGAGAATCCGCTGGTCCTTGAGGCCGACGAGATCGGGCAATATGGCGGGGTGTGGCGCCGGGGCTTCCTCGGGCCTTCTGACCGCAACGGCCTCATCCGCGTCGTCAACGACAGCCTGGTGCGCTTCTCCAAGGACGGCGCGAACATCGTCATGAAGTATGCCGAAAGCGTGTCCCCGAACGACACGTTTACCGAGTGGACCATCAATCTGCGCGCGGGCGCCAAGTGGTCCGACGGACAGCCGTTCACGGCCGATGACATCATGTTCTGGTTCACCGATGTGATCAACAACAAGGACCTGACGCCGACCGTGCCGTCCTGGCTCACCAACAAGGATGGCTCGACCATCGCAGTCGAAAAGACGGGCGACTATGCCGTGACCTTTACCTACGCCGAACCTCAGACCCTGTTCCTACAGGAGATCGCGCAGGCTGATGCCGGCGACAAGAAGTATCCCATGTTCCTGCCGGCGCACTACCTCAAGCAGTTCCACGCGACGTATGCGGACCAGGCCGAACTGGACAAACTTGTGGCGGATGCCAGCCTGAAGACCTGGACGGAGCTGTTCTACCTGCGGCAGGACCAGTTCGATAACCCGGATCGCCCGGTGATGACGGCCTGGAAGGCAACCAACCGTTACAGCGACCAGATCTTCATCATGGAGCGCAACCCCTTCTACGTGGGGGTGGATACGTCAGGCAACCAGCTCCCCTACATCGATAAGGTCGAGGTGAAGTTCTTCTCCGATAAGGCTGCGCTGAACATGGCTGCCATCGCCGGCGAGCTGGATCAGCAGGAGCGCCATATCGACCTGACGAACTACCCCGTCTTCAAGGAAGAGGAGCTGAAGTCCGGCAAGTACCAGGTCTACCTCTGGTCTGGCCTGGGCGGCGACGATGGCGGCATCATCTTCAACCAGACGTACGAGGGGGACCCCGAGCTGACGGCCATGTGGTCGCAACTGGACTTCCGCAAGGCAGTCTCCTATGCTATCAACCGCGCGGAAATCCAGGAAGCAGTTTTCCTGGGCACGGGCGAACCCCGCATGGGCGTCGTGAAGGCGGGCCATCCGTGGTACCCGGGCGACGAGATTGCCTACAAGTACACCGAATTCAAGCCGGACGAAGCGAATGCGCTGCTGGATGGGCTGGGCTACACCGAACGCGACTCCGAGGGCTATCGCCTCATGCCCAACGGCAAGCGGGTCGGCTTCGAGATGTCTGTGACGACCGCTCTCAACAACATGCCTGACGTCGCCCAACTCATCGTCGGTGACCTGAAAGATGTGGGCGTCTGGGTGGACCTCCAGGTGCGCGAGCGCGACCTGCACTTCCAGATGCGCCAGTCCAATGAACTGCAGGCCGAGATGTGGAACCAGGACACCTCGGGCACGATGTTCAGCGGGTCCAACAAGTACGATATCCGCCGTGATCTCTACGGCAACCTGACCTATGGTCCGCTGTACAAGACCTGGTATGACACCGATGGCGCGGAAGGCGTCGAGCCGCCGGATGACTGGAAGCGGGTGATCGATCTGCAGGATGAGGCCAAGACCGTGGGGCCCGAGCGCCAGGCAGAGATCGCGAAGGAGATCTTCACGCTCTACGTGGAGAACCTGTGGGACATCGGGATCGTTGGCCTGACGGCTACTGACCAGGGCGTCGTCGTGGTCAACAAGAACCTGCGCAATGTGCCGAGCGACCTGACCAAGGACTGGCCGCTGCGCACGCCGGGCAACGGCTTGCCCGAAACGTGGTTCTACGCGGAGTAACCTCTCCGTGAGACTTCCGCCCTCTCCTGCGTTGCGGGAGAGGGCGGAAGGGATGAGGCGCTATGCTGAGATACATCGTCCAACGCCTGCTGCTTCTGCCGTTCCTGATCCTGCTCTTTTCGATTATCGTCTTTGCATTGGTCCAGGCGCCCCCGGGAGACTTCCTGACCAGCTATATCGCGACGCTGGCCTCATCCGGCTCGTCCATGGACCAGGCACAGGTCGATGCGCTCAAGGTGCAGTTCGGAGTTGACCAGCCATTTATGGTCCAATACGGGCGGTGGATGTCGGGCCTGCTGCGCGGAGACCTGGGCTATTCGCTCGAATACCAGCGCCCCAATTCCGAGCTGATCGGTGAACGCCTGCTCCTGACCGTCGCCCTGGCCCTGTTTGCCTTCGTCATTACGTGGGCAATCGCCATCCCGGCCGGCATCTACTCTGCCACGCACCAGAATTCGATCCTGGACTATTTCTTCACGGTCATCAACTACGTGGGCGTGGCCACGCCCAACTTCATGCTGGCGCTGATCCTGATGTGGTTCGCTTACTCCAAGCTGGGCATCAGCATCACGGGGCTGTTCTCGCCTGAGTTCGTGCAGGCGCCGTGGAGTTGGGCCCGCTTCGTGGACCTGCTTAAGCACATTTGGGTGCCCGCCATCGTGCTTGGCGTCGCGGGAACCGCCCGCCTGACCCGCGTGATGCGCGCCAACCTGCTGGACGAGCTCAACAAACAATACGTCATCACTGCGCGGGCCAAAGGGCAATCGGAGTGGCGGCTGATCTTGAGGTATCCGGTGCGTCTGGCTTTCAACCCTCTGATCAGCACCATCGGGTGGTATCTGCCGCAGTTATTCTCGGGCAGCCTCATCGTGGCGACCGTCATGAATCTGCCCAACATCGGTCCGCTCCAGCTGCGCTCTCTGCAGCAGCAGGATATGTACCTGGCCGGCAGCATCCTGTTGATCTACTGCCTCCTGACGGTCATCGGCACCCTCATCTCGGATATCCTGCTGGCGCTGGCCGACCCCCGCATCCGCATGGAAGGAGGGCAGTAAGATGTCCGAGGCTCTCCCGGCCGCCTCCACCGCGGAGCTGGTATCGCACTCGAAGGCCGAAGATCGTGTCTCCGTGGCCCCCAACTGGAAGCTCGTCTGGTGGCGCTTCCGCAAGAACAGGCTGGCCGTCCTCAGCGGCCTTGCGCTGGTCCTGTTCTACCTCGTCGTGCTGTTCCCGGACTTTTTTGCCACCCACGATCCCGAGGAAACCGCGTCGCGGCTGGCCTTCATTCCGCCCCAACCGCTGTCGTTGATCACCGACGGCCGCCTACAGGCATCGGTGCCGGTGGTGGCAGGCAAGCGCAATGCGGTCACCCTGCGCATGGAGTGGACGGTCGATCCCGAGCGCCGCATCCCGCTGCGCTTCTTCGCAGAGGGGTACAGCTACCGCCCGTTCGGCCTGTTTGAGACCAACCGGCACCTGTTCGGCGTGGCCGATCCCGCATCGGAGGATGGCGTCTACCTGCTCGGCACAGACCGCCTGGGACGCGACCAGTGGTCGCGCCTGATGTTCGGCACGCGCACCTCGATGACCGTGGGCCTCGTGGCCGTCGTCCTCAGCGTCGTGCTGGGGGTGCTGCTGGGGGGCGTGTCCGGCTACTTCGGCGGCGTCGCGGACCTGGTGATCCAGCGCGTGATCGAGATCCTGCAGTCGCTGCCGACGATCCCGATCTGGCTCGCCATGACGGCCGCGCTGCCGCGGGACTGGCCGCCGACGCGCGTATTCTTTGCCATCACGATCATCCTCGCGTTGATCGGCTGGACGACTCTCGGCCGCGAGGTGCGCGGGCGGTTCCTTTCGCTGCGCGAGGAGGATTTCGTGCTCTCCGCGGAGCTGGCCGGCGCGAGCCGCTTCCGTATCATCACGCGCCACATGGTCCCTGCGTTCATGAGCCACATCATCGCCACGAGCACGCTGGCGATCCCGGTCATGATCATCAACGAGACGTCGCTGAGTTTCCTGGGGCTGGGCATTCGCCCGCCGGCCATCAGTTGGGGCGTCCTGCTGCAGGAGGCCCAGACGCTGCAGGCGGTTGCGCAGGCCTCCTGGCTCCTGATGCCCGGGCTGTTCGTCATCGCGGCGGTCCTGGCATTCAACCTGGTCGGCGACGGCCTGCGCGACGCCGCCGACCCCTATAGCCATTGAGCAGCCTATGAATCAGACCACAGAGCCCTTACTGTCCATCCGGGACCTCCGGGTTCACTTCTTCATGGATGAGGGCGTCGTTAAGGCCGTGGACGGCATCTCGCTGGACGTCCACCCGGGCCAGGTATTTGGCATCGTGGGCGAGAGCGGTTGCGGCAAGAGCGTCACCATGAAGGCGCTGCTCCGCATCGTCGAGCCGCCCGGCCGCATCGTTTCAGGCGAGATGTTGCTGCGACGAACGGGCAAGGATGGCCGGACAGAGGTTGTAGACCTCGCCCGGCTCAATCCCCTGGGCGCAGAGATGCGCGAGGTCCGCGGCGGGCAGATCGCGCTCATCCCGCAGGAACCGATGGCGGCATTCAGCCCGGTCCACACCGTGGGCTTCCAGATCATCGAGGCGATCCAACTGCATCGCAGCGTCAATGCCCGCGAGGCACGGCAGATTGCGCTCCAGCAGTTCAAGGATGTGGGCATGCCGTCGCCCGAGCAGCGGCTCGACCAGTACTCGTGGCAGATGAGCGGGGGCCTGCGCCAGCGCGCCATGATTGCGATGGCGCTTTCCTGCAACCCCATGCTGTTGATCGCGGACGAGCCGACGACTGCCGTCGACGTCACCACCCAGGCGCAGGTGCTCCGGCTGCTGCGCCGGCTCCAGCAGGAGCGGGACTCGGCCATCATCTTCATCACCCATGACCTCGGCGTCATCGCGCAGATGGCCGACTACGTGATGGTCATGTACCTGGGGATGGTCATGGAGCAGGGTCCGGTCGACCTGATCTTCCACGCACCCAAGCATCCTTATACCCAGGCGCTCCTGGAATCCATCCCGAGCATCCATACGGCGCCCCGCATAGACCTGCCGACGATCAGCGGGTCGATCCCGCACCCGTTCAACCGGCCGCCAGGGTGTCCCTTCTCACCGCGCTGCACGCAGTTCATGCCCGGCGTCTGCGACCAGGCGGCGCCGGCGCTGGCGCCGGTGGAGGGGCAGCAACTGGTAAGCTGCTTCCTGTACCAGAACGCGGAAGTGACTGCATGACCCAGCCCAGCTCTTCGCCGCTGCTCGAAGTCAAGAACCTGCGGAAGTATTTCCCGATCCGGCAGGGCTTCCTGCGCCGGACGACCGGTTACGTCCGGGCCGTCGACGATATCGACCTCCTTATCAACGAGGGCGAGACCCTGGGGCTGGTGGGGGAGAGCGGCTGCGGCAAGACGACGGCGTCACGCTGTATTCTGCGCGCGCTCATGCCCACCTCCGGTCAGATGCTGTTCCGTGCGGCCGGCGGGGATATCGTTGATCTCGCGGCATTGAATCGCGCGCAGCTCAAGCCCATTCGTGCGCAGATACAGATGATCTTCCAGGACCCCTACGCGTCGCTGAATCCCCGCATGACGCTGTTCGACATCGTGGGCGAACCATTGTACATCGCGGGGATGCGCAATCGCCGGCAGCGCCAGGAGCGCGTGGCAGAGCTGTTGCGGCTGGTCGGACTGCGCCCCGAGTTCATGCAGCGTTTCCCGCACGCGTTCAGCGGCGGCCAGCGCCAGCGGATCGGCATCGCGCGGGCGCTGGCGCTCAACCCCCGGCTGGTCGTCGCTGACGAGCCTGTGTCGGCGCTCGACGTCTCAGTCCAGGCGCAGACCCTGAACCTGCTGCTCGACCTGCAGCGACGGCTCCACCTGACCTATCTGTTCGTCTCGCACAATCTGAGCGTCGTCAAGCACATCTGCGACCGCGTTGCGGTGATGTATGTCGGCAAGATCGTGGAGACAGCGACTGCGGCAGAGCTATTCGCCCGCCCGCGGCATCCCTATACTGCCGCGCTGCTGGCTGCACTGCCTGTGGCAGACCCGCGCGTCAGATCCGGGAATGTGGAGCTGCCGGGCGAGGTTGCCAGCCCGGCCCACCCACCGACGGGATGTTACTTCCATCCGCGCTGCCAGTACTGCGTCGATATCTGCAGGACCACCGCGCCGGAGTACCGGCAGATAACACCCGGCCACCTCGTTGCCTGCCACCGCGCCGAGGAGCTGGTGCTCGCAGGGATCGGTTGAGGCAAAGAAGGAGTTGAGAACCAGATGAAGAACGTCGTAGTCCTGGGTGCAGGCATGGTCGGCAGTGCCATCGCCGGCGACCTCAGCCGCGAGTGTGCGGTGACCTCGGTGGATGCGGATGCGGCACGGCTGGAGGGCCTGGCCGCGCGCCATCCCCTTGCGACGCGCGTGGCGGACCTGCGCGATCCCGGCGCAGTACGCGACGCGGTGGCCGGCGCGGACCTGGCCATCGGCGCCGTGCCCGGCTGGATGGGGTTTGCCACGCTGCGGGCGGTCATCGAGGCCGGGGTCGCTGTTGTGGACATCTCCTTCTTCCCCGAGGATCCGTTCGAACTCGACGCGCTGGCGCAGGCGCGCGGTGTCACCGCCGTGGTCGATGCAGGCGTGGCGCCGGGCCTCAGCAACCTGGTGATAGGCTACGAGGCGGGCAAGATGGCGGCGGAGGGACTGACGGTGGACTCGTTTCGCTGCCTGGTCGGGGGCCTGCCGGTGCAGCGGACCTGGCCGTGGGCGTACAAGGCGCCGTTCTCGCTGGTGGATGTCCTGGAGGAATACACCCGGCCTGCCCGCCTGATGGAGCATGGTGCGGTCGTCACCCGGCCCGCACTCTCTGACCCGGAGCTGGTCGAGATCGAGCCGGTCGGCACCCTCGAAGCGTTCAACACCGACGGCCTGCGCACCCTGCTCAGGACGATGAACGTGCCGAACATGGCGGAGAAAACGCTGCGCTATCCGGGCCATATCGAATATGTGCAGGTCTTGCGCGACAGCGGCTTCCTCGACGTGGAGCAGGTGCAGGTCGCCGGAGTGGCAATCCGGCCCATCGACGTGGCAGCCGCCGTGCTAGCCGAACGGTGGCGGCTTGCGCCGGGCGAGCCGGAGTTCACGGCGCTGGAGGCCACCGTCACTGCGCACGGTGATGGTGCAGTACGGTCTGTCATGTACCGGCTGTTCGACCGCACCGATGAGATGGGGGTGTCCTCCATGGCGCGCACGACCGGCTATACCTGTACGGCCATCGCGCGGCTGGTGCTGGCGGGCGCGTTCCGGCGGCCGGGCATCTGCCCGCCGGAGTACGTCGGGGCCGCGCCGGGCTGCTTCGAGCGCGTGCTGGCCGACCTGGCTGCCCGCGGGGTGGCCGTGCAGAGGGAAGAGCGGTAGAGGGACATGACCACACAATTGCACTCACCAGGGCTGGCGTCCAGCGCCGCCCGCATAGCCCTCACGAACGGTCGATTTGTGCTGCCTGACCGCATCACGGATGGCCTGGCGCTGGTCATCGACCTGGACGGGCCGGACGCCGGTCGTATCGTGGGCCTGGCTGCTGCAGCCGATCTGGGTTCGGAGACAGAAGCCATCGATCTCGGTGGCCGCACCGTCACCCCGGGCCTCGTGGATATCCATACGCACGGCGGGCAGGGTCACACCTTCAACGAGCCGACCGCGGAGGCCTTTGACCGGATCCTCACGATGAATGCGCGGGCCGGCGTGACCTCTGTCGTCGGCACGCTCGGCAGCGTTGGCATCGCGGATGCGGTCGCCTGCCTGGATTTTGGCCGGCGGTGGCAGGCTGCGAGCCCCGGCCGCGCGCGCCTCATCGGCATGTATCTGGAGAGCCCCTACATATCGCCGGCCCA
>CAZTMA010000043.1:0-36216 GCA_964614645.1 uncultured Anaerolineales bacterium | reverse complement strand
GTGTTGGCCTACATGAGCTTTCCCGTCGAACACTGGAGCCGCATCTATTCGACCAATCCGCTCGAGCGCCTGAACCGGGAAATCCGCCGGCGCACCGATGTGGTCGGCGTGTTCCCGGACGCGGATGCCGCCTTGCGCCTGGTCGGCATGCTGTTGGTGGAGCAATCCGACGAGTGGGAGGCCGAACGGCGCTACTTCAGCCAGGAATCGATGCGGCGGGTGTTGACACCCGCCGCCGAGGAGGCGAGCTTGCCCAAAGAAGGCCACTTGCCGCGGCTGGCCCCGGTCCGATAGCCGGGGGCCGGCCGCGGCTGCCCAGACGTGCTGAACCGTCCCACCAGCGTTTAGCGCTGGCCCGGGAACTGCGTCTGCTGCGCACCGCAGGGCAGACGGTAGGCGCCTGCCCTGCGTAGTTCCCGCCTGCCTGGGCGCTCGAGTCGCTCGCCACCGGCGCTCTATCCTCCCAGCAGGCAGGGACCAGTCTAGCAGTTGCGCGGCGGCGTCAGCCGTAAGCACGCTTCAGATCCTTAACCAACTGCCAGCGAATATCTGGAAGCACATGGTAATCTACCCCACTTCATGAGACGTTACTTGACGGCCCGGTGGAAGGCCAGATCAACCGGCTCAAGTTGATCAAACGTACGATATATGGCCGCGCTAGTTTCGATTTGCTCCAGAAACGTGTACTGGCGCCGACCTAGCCCGACGGTCTCCCTTCACAAAAAAATGCGGGAGAATTCCTTTTGAACTGACAAATACAACCATTCCTTATCAGCTAGATTTGCGCAGAAATGTACGCAAAAAACGAGACATCCAACGTTTATCGTATCAGAAGTAAGAAACCGTTCAGCTCGGCTGTTGGCAAGAAAAGGCCCAAGAGTCATTGAGCAAAGGAGATTACCATGGCGGTCGTCAAACGCACTCTATACACCATATTGTTACTAGTGGCAGTCCTATGCACCAGCATGACACCAGCCATAACAAGCGCTGGCGGCAATGACGCAGCAAACCCGCCTCTGCCTGATGCCTTGCCCACAAGCACCGTTGTCCCCGCCGTACCCCACATCATCTCAGATGGCCAGTTCGTATTTGGGCCTAACGTTCACGGATTTGACTTGCATCGTTACCTGACAGATATTAGCAGCCCTCTGCTCAATCAAGCCGATGCCATCGAGGCTTGGTGTCTATACGCCAGTGTCAATCCCCGTTTGGTGTTGACTCTCCTGGAGATGGATGGAATGCGTGTAACAGGGGCGCAGCCACGCGAGACTGAACGTGGGGCTTCTGATGCACCTATGGTAACGGACGAGCAACTTGAAGATCTCGTTACTAGACTAGCAAACAGCTTCTATCAACACTTATATGCAGCCGGGTCTCGAAGTACTGAGATGCCAGCGCCTGAGTCTATAATCCTTGACTTCAATGATGGCACAACGCTCGCTGTTACCGACAAGACTAGCTCGGCCAGTTTTGCAGTTTGGGCGGCCTGGGCCCCTACACACACGAAGGCCCAACTAGATCACCTTTCGCTAGACAGCAATCCAGATGGATTCCAGCAGACCTGGCTTAGGCTGTTCCCTGCTGATCACCCGCTGGACTCAGCCAATGTCATCAATGCCCCCAGCGCTCCACCAAGTGAATTGCTGCAGTTTCCGTTCCCGGTAGGGCAAACTTGGTATTTCAATGGAACACATAATTGGAACGGAGGCGGCCTCGGCCGCCCATTTTCATCGATGGACTTCTATACTTCTGGCGGCAGCTGCGGTGCCCCACCCAACGACTACTCGGTGGCCGCGGCTGCAGGTAATGGTTACCATCCAAATGGAGCATACTGCTGGTATCGCATCGATCATGGCAGCGGCTGGATGACCAGCTATTATCATCTACGGAATGTACGCAACGATGGAGGTGTAAACAAGAACGACCCTATTGGCACAATTGCCTGTGAAACATGTGTTGGCGGGCGGGCCACAGGTCCACATGTTCACTTCAGCCTACTCTACAATGGTGCATATGCAGAACTCAACGGCACGAGATTGTCAGGCTGGACGGTCGCGTCAGGCAGTGGCACCTATGACAGTGGGTACATCGAACGCGACGGTCAACAAAAGACACCATACTCCACAGTAAGGAATGATGGCACTGGCGCTCCTCCCCCCTCAGGCAACCAGGTAGAGCTCTACCGCAGAGCCAACTATGATGATCGATTCTGGAGCGGGGGCACAGGCCGGCACGACAACATCTCACCCAGCGCTTATTCAATGAAGGTGCCTTCCGGTTGGTCCGTTAAGACGTGGCGAGAGACGGGGTTCCGCGGTGATGAGCGCTGCTGGACCGGATCGGTCAACAACCTCCAGGATCACGGCTGGCAGCTCGCGATTCGGTCGCTCGAGGTCTTTGATCGCAATGTCTGTCCGACCGCGCCGCCGCCGTCCAGCGACAAGGTCGAGCTTTTCCGGCGCGCCAACTACGACGATCGGTTCTGGAGCGGGGGTACAGGCCGGCACGACAACATCTCACCCAGCGCTTACTCGATGAAGCTGCCTTCCGGCTGGTCCATCATCACGTGGCGGGAAAATGGCTACCGCGGAGACTCGCGGTGCTGGATGGGATCGGTCACCAACCTCCAGGATCACGGCTGGCAGCTCGCCATCCGGTCTGTCGAGGTTTTCAACCGTAACGCCTGCCCACCCTCCAAGCCCGCCCTCCAGTCACCTGCTCACGGAGCGACCCTGGCAGCAGGCAGCGCTGTCGTTCTGGATTGGAGCGGCGCGGACAACGCGACCGAGTATGCGGCCGAATACTGGGGGCCGACGGGGCATCACAACTCCGGCCGGCGCACAAACACCGACTGGAATATTGGCCAACTCCCTGCAGGAACCTACGAATGGCACGTTGAAGCCTATAACAGCCAGGGATGGAGCGGCTGGACCTCCAATCGCGCCTTCACAGTGCTGCCGCCGGCGCCCTCCGCGAGCTTCGATGCGTGGCCGATCAGCGGACAGGCCCCACTAACGAGCAGAATGCATATCGTTTCAACGGCGAATATCACCAGTTGCCAGTGGAACTACGGCGACGGTCGCACGGGCAACTCTTGTCAGGGAGTTCACGACTACACGTATGCAAATCCTGGGTCTTACACTGTCCAGCTCACGGTCAGCGGCCCGGGTGGAACCGACACCAAGACGCGTACGAACTACATCACCGTCAACAGTGCGCCACCCACCGCGAACTTCGACGCCGCGCCGCGAACGGGACAGCCCCCTCTGACTGTCAGGATGCACAACACATCTCAGGGGAACATCGCCAGCTGCGTGTGGAACTATGGCGATGGAAACAGCGGCAACTCCTGCAGTGAATACCATGAGCACATCTACGCACGCGCCGGCACTTATTCCATTAACTTGACCGTGACCGGGCCTGGGGGCACGAACAATAGGACTCAGAATGCGCACATCACAGTCAGCGCACCGCCGAACCCGACCGATTGCGCAGATGGTGAGGGGGTGATTTTGTATGAGAACCCCAACCACACTGGAAGGTGCACTCGATTCACCGGCGACGACTCTGACCTGGGGAATGATCCCATCGGAGACAACCAGGCTTCGTCGATCCGGATCATCGGCAACTACGAGGCGAGTCTCTATGTGAATGCTGGCTACAGCGGCAGCTACAGCACCTTTACAGCCGATGATCCCGACCTCGGTAACGATGCAATTGGGCACGACCGTGCATCTGCGATTCGAGTAAGACGCCGTGATGCCGGGGGAACCAGCAATTGCGATGGTGGGCCTGGCGTCTATCTCTACCAACAAGCCAACTATGCCGGACGATGCAGTAAATTCACAAGCGACTCTCCTGACCCGGCAAACTGGTACATCGGCAACGACACAGCATCGGCGATCCGCATCATTGGCAGTTATGAGGCCGTTCTGTACGAGAATGGCGGGTATCAGGGCGCCTCAAGCACGTTCATTGCCGATGATCCTGACCTCAGCAATGACGCAATCCGCAGTGGCCGGACCTCGTCCATCCGGGTTCGCCAGCGAACTTCGGGCAGCAGTAATTGCGACAACGGACCGGGAGTCTACTTGTACGAACACGCCAACTACGCCGGACGGTGCAGCAAATTCACTGCGGACTCGCCCAACCCTGGCAACTGGTACCTGGGCAACGATGCAGCTTCGTCCCTGCGCATCATTGGCGACTACGAAGCTGTCGTTTTTGAGCACGACAATTACCAGGGCCAGAACAGCACCTTCATCCGTGATGATCCTGACTTCGGCAACGACGCCATCCAACATGATCGTACCTCCTCGGTCAGGGTGAGGCCGTTGGCATCAGGGCCAACGCATTGCAGCGACGGTCAGTTTCTGGGCGAGTATTTCGACAACATCAATCTGGCGGGCAGTCCGATCTTCCGCCGCTGCGACAGTCAGGTCAACTTCGACTGGGGTGCAGGCAGTCCCGATGCCAGGATACCCGGCGACAACTTCTCAGTCCGCTGGACGGGGAGATTCTGGTTTGACGCAGGGACCTACCGCTTCACGACAAGGACTGACGACGGGGTGCGCCTCTGGATCAACGACCTGCAACTGATCAATGAATGGCGGGACATGGCCGTAACCAGTGTCGCCAGGGACAAGACCCTGACTTCGGGAGCGTACACGCTACGTATGGAATACTACGAGCATGGCGGAGCTGCAATCGCCGGTTTGACTTGGCCGCGTCAACAACAAGCCTCAGGCGATCCGGATGATGGCCGCTTGATCACGTACGGCAGCTCATTGGATGGCACGGTCAATCCCGCAGGGGATCGCGATGACTACGATTTCGATGGATCATCCGGTCAAGCAATCACTATTCGCATGGACAAGCGAGCCAGCACTCTCGATTCTTACATCGAGTTGTACAACCCGGACGGTTCGCTGTTAGGGCAGGATGACGACAACGGCGGTGATCGAAATTCCCGCATTGCAATCACCCTACGGCAAAACGGACGGCACAAGGTCATTGCCCGCGGTTATAGCAGTTCCACCGGCGGTTATCGCCTGAGCCTCGAGCGCGAAAGCACGGCTGATCCCGACGACAATCGCTGGATCGCTTTTGGCAACACCCTGCAAGGCACGATCAGCCCGAACAACGATCGGGATTGGTACTACTTCTCCGGCACCGCCGGCCGGTCGGTCAGCATCCAAATGCGCAAGACTGACGGCCAGCTTGATGCCTACCTGGAATTGTACAACGCAGCTGGCGTCAAGGTGGCGCAGAACGACGATGGCCTCGGCAACCGTGACTCGTGGATTATCTATACGCTGCCGGCCGGAGGCACTTACCGCATTCTGGCACGCAGCTACAATCTTAGCTCATCGGGAAGGTACAACCTGTCCCTCGCCTCGATGAGCAATGCCAACCTGGCGCGCGGAAAACCCACCGTGGCGTCGTCTGTGGAAGCGCCCGGGCTGGAAGCCCCGAGAGCGACCGATGGCAGCACGGGCACTCGCTGGTCGTCACGCTACAACCATGGAGAATGGATCCAGGTTGATCTCGGACAGGATCGCACCTTCAATCAGGTGGTGCTCAAGTGGGAGGCTGCCCACGGTAAAGCTTTCGGCATCTACTACCGGTCGTCAAGCATGTGCAGCACTTGCTGGATGCAAGCTTATTGGACAAACAATGGACAAGGTGGCACCAATACGATTAACTTCAACCCTGTTCGAGCACGCTACGTCCTGATGTATGGTTTTGAACGTGGCACCTCGTGGGGCTACTCGCTATGGGAGTTTGAGATCTATGACAATAGTGCACTTGTCCTCCCGCTCGTCCCACCTGACCCAGGGGACAAGCCAGCGGAAGAAGTCGAACAGGTAGCGCCGCTGGCGCCCAACGATGAAGACAAATCGACGCTCCTGATCGGTGAAGGCGATGCGGGTCAAGAAGTCACACCATTGGCTGGCGCGGCGCCGCTTGCTCCAACGCTAGACGTCCGGCCTGATGCGCCAACGGTCTTCATCCTCTATCCAAGCGAAGAGACGCCCGTGGACGAAGAGATCCTCTTCCAGGGAATAGCAGTTGACAGCATCGGAGGCGAACAGACAATCGCTGAGTACCTCTGGCTGTCAAGCATCGACGGTCCACTCGCCGCTGTCAACACTTTCTCACTCCCCGCCGCATCTCTGAGCCCGGGTCGCCACGTGATCACGTTCCAGGCACGCACTGAGGGAGGAGAGTGGTCAGGCCCTGTCAGCACTGAAATCGTAGTCGAAGAAGGAAACACGCACAGACTCTATCTGCCACTGATTCAACAGTCGCAATAACAGCCCGCAAGAACGGGGCAGACAGGTCGCTGAGGGTCAGGCGACCTGTCTGCCCCCCCCGGTACTCAGCAATCGCCCTTGGTTACTTTCCCGCATCTCTTGCCTCCAGCCAACAGCAATAATGGCGACGGCGATGCAGCCGCACCGTCGTCGAATTCTTCCTGATGATGGCATCCGCCTGACAACGCGATGCCCCAAAGATCCATCCAGGCTCGTTTATCTGGGTGGGACTTGATCTTGCCAGAGGAGGAGCTGTGCCATGCCAGACGATGCCAAGCTGAGCCACATCACCAAGAGAGAAAGCAAGTCAGTCTTCAAGCCTCGCCACAGGGTGGATGACGCCTGCCATGGCTGTACTGCCAGCAACTGCATCGCATGTCCTCACTGGATTGCTAAGGTAAACAGCCAGGCCACCCACCAATTCGTCGAACATCTTCGCGGCCACGCCTGACCAATAAGAACAGGGGCCAACAACTGGCCGCATCTCGGCGGGTAGATTTGGCTGTTCGCTGGGCGCTCAAGCAGCGAACAGCCAGCAATCGATGAGCCTCTTTGCGGCCTATGGCGTATAATCGGGGCAGGTGCGCACTGGTTGTGCGCACCGAATGCCACCGCCGGCGGCTACTGCGGGGAGGATATAGGCCCATGAGCCAGGCGCACAGCGTCGTCACCGTTACCATCAACCCGGCCATTGACCAGACCATCACCATCCCCAACTTCGCCGCGGGGACGGTCAACCGCGTGCAACACTCACAGATGGATGCCGGGGGCAAGGGCATCAACGTGGCCGCGTTTCTGTCCGACTTCGGCCAGCCCGCGACGGTCACCGGGTTCCTCGGCCGCGCCAATGACGAGATATTCCGCCAGTTGTTCAGCCAGAAGGGCATCGAGGACCGCTGCGTGCGCATCGCGGGCGCCACCCGCATCGGCGTGAAGATCACCGACCCCGTGCTGCACCAGACCACGGACATCAACTTCCCCGGCCAGACGCCCGACCCGGCCGACATTGCGCGCTTGTTTGATATCCTCCGGGAACTGGCCGCCGGACACGAGTGGTTCGTGCTCTCGGGCAGCGTCCCCGCGGGGGTGCCGGCGAGCATCTATGCGGAGATGATCCGCACGCTGGCCGGCGTGCATGCGGGGCGTGCGCCAAAGGTCGTGCTCGACACGAGCGGCGAGGGCTTCCGGCAGGCCGTGGCCGCGGGGCCGTGGCTCATCAAGCCGAACGTCGACGAGTTGGGGGAGTTCGCCGGGGAACGGCTGGAGACTGCCGCGTCTATCATCGAGGTGGCGCGCACGCTCATGCAGCGGCACAACATCGCGAGCGTGGTGGTGTCCATGGGGGCGCAGGGCGCCATCTTTCTGGAAGGCGATGAGGCTGTCTGGGCCGTCCCGCCCGCGGTCGAGGTCAAGAGCACGGTCGGCGCGGGGGATGCGATGGTCGCGGGGATCGTTGCGGGCAGGCTGCGCGGCCTGCCCTTGGCCGAGTGCGCACGGCTGGCAACCGCCTTCTCCGTAGCAGCCATCGGCCACATCGGGTCCGGGCTGCCGTCGGTCGCGGCTGTAGAGGCCGCGCAGGAACGGGTCACGCTCCGGCCGCTGTCAAATCTGCACCTGTCCCGCGATTGACCGGGAGGCGGGAAGTGAACCGCGAAGACGCTAAGAGCGCGAAGACTAAGAGCTATTACTTCGCGTTCTTGGCGTCTTCGCGGTTCCTTTTCGCCGCCAGGCCCCAGCGTGTCGGGGTCAGGAGTTCGAGGCGAGCAGCTCGGCCTCGCTGACCCCATACTCCGCCGCGAGGGCCACCAGTCCGTGCCACGTATCCGCGGGCAGCTCGATGCCCTCCCGCTCCCGCCGCGCCTGCGCGCGGAATTCCGGCTCCCCAGGAATCAGAATCTCCTCGCAGCCCGGCGCACGATTGCCGGACTTGACCAGCGCGAACAGCCGGTCGGCCGAGCCGGTCAACTGCTCCAGCGCGCAGAACGCCTCCACCCGAATCGCCATCATGAAGACGCCGTTGCCGGTGGTGTGTTCCGGCAGCGCGGTGCAGCCATGCCCGGTCAGCGCACCGCCCAGCAGGTCAGCGACCATCAGCAGCCCGTAGCCCTTGTAGCCGCCCAGCGGCAGAATCACCCCGCCGTCGTAGAAGTCGGCCGGATTCGTCGTGGGCCGGCGGTCCCGGTCGAGGATCCAACCCTCGGGGATCGGCTCACCCTTCGCCATGGCAACGCGCAGCTTGCCCTCGGCAGCCGGGGTCGTCGCGAAATCGACCAGCAGGGGCTGGCCGCCCGTCGGGAACGCATAGGCGAAGGGATTGGTGCCGAAGACGCGGTCCAGCCCGCCGTACGGCGCGACGAACTGCGAGGCATTGCAGGTCAGGAAGCCGATCAGCCCGCGCTCGGCCGCCAGCAGCGCATACTCACCGAGCCGGCCGATGTGCGCAGAGTTGCGCAGGCCGACCGCCCCGAGGTCGTGCGCTTCGGCCTTCGCAATCGCCAGTTCCATCGCCCGCCGCGCGGCCACCTGGCCGAACGCCCAGTGCGCATCCAGCAGCGCCGTTGTGGCGGATTCACGCACCACTTCGACCGTCGCGGCCGGGTCAATCTCCCCCTTCTCCACCGCGCGCACGTACTGGAGCAGGCGAATCACGCCGTGCGAGTCGTGGCCGGCCAAGTTGGCCCGCACGAGCGAGGCGGCAACCTGCTCCGCCACGTCCGGTGGGACATGGGCGGCCGTGAGAATACGAGTCGCACAGCAGGTGAGTTGTGACGGTGTGAAGCACGGCTTATCCATTATGTCTATCCTTGAGTGGAGTGGGGGATGCATAACTGCCTGGCGGGTGGTGCTGCCAGGCAGTCAATGTAAACCACGTGCCGCGATCCGTCAAGTGCTGCGGAACGCGCAATCTTCCCCTAGCGCATCGCGACGACGACCGTCACCTGCGCCTGGACGACAATCTGCCCCAGGCTGAATTCGCCGTCCTCCATCGCAGGCGCGGAACCCACCGGCGCGACCTCCTGCATCACATTCTGCGCCTGGCTCATGTACTGGCCGCGACTGTTCCACGAGCCGTAGTAGTAGGACCAGGACTGCTCCTGGATATCCGTCACCGGGCCGGCCGACACCTGTGCTGCCCCGGCCAATGCCTGCGCCTTCTCGATTGCAGCCTCGACCGCCATCGCCCGGGCCTGGTCGCGCAGCTCGCGCAGCCGCGTCGTGGTAAAGGTCAGGTCATCCACCGAGGTCGCGCCGGCCTCGAGCGCGGCCACGAGCACCTCGCTCAGCGTGCCCACATCGCGCAGCGTGACCTGGATGCCGTTCTCGCTCCAGTAGCCCACGAGCTTATGCGGGCCGCGCGACGGGTAGTCATATTCGGGACGGACGGAGAAGTAATCGGTGCCGATGTCCTTGGCCTCGATGCCTGCGTTGCGCAGCGCCTCCAGCACGCGCTTGACGATAGCCTCGTTTTCCGCCTGGGATGACCGCGGGCTGGAGCCGAAGGTCTGCACCCCGAACCGGATCGTGGCACGGTCAGGTTGAACCCGGATGACCGCGCTGCCGCTGGTGTGGATGGCGCCGCCATCTGCTGCAAGTGCGGGGGAGCTGGCCGGCGCAGCCTGGACACTCGCAGCCGGGGCCGCGATGGGCCAGGCGAGCAGGCCGGCTACGAGAGCCAGCGCCGCGCCCGCGAATGAAACTGCCTTGTGCATGTCGTCCTCCTCGAACAGGGATCTTACAAGCCACAGAATAGCAGGCGGATGTGTCAGCAGGGTGGCAGGAGACGGGCGGGGTGCGGGCCGAATTCGACCAATCAGGCGGCAGGGAGAGTCAAGCGGAGGGTCGTGCCGGTGTACTCGTCGCTGTCCACGGCGATGGCGCCGCCGTGGGCCTGCACGAGGGCCTGTGCGATGGCGAGCCCGAGCCCCGCGCCGCTGCTGCCGTCCTCAGACCTGCGCCGCGAGCGATCCCCGCGGTAGAACCGTTCGAAGACGTGCGTCAGGTCGACCTGGGGTATGCCGGGTCCAGCGTCGTGCACTGAGGCGACGATTCGGTCGCCTTCCCGGCCCACGCTCACGGTCACGACGCCACCGGGAGGCGAGAAGCGCAGCGCATTGTCGAGCAGGTTGATGAACACCTGGCGCAGCCGGTCCGCATCGCCGCTCACGAACGCCGGCCCGCCTTCGACGATGATCGACACCTCGCGGTCATCCGCCTGCACGGCCAGCTCGCCCGCGGTGGCCGACGCGAGCTCCACCAAGTCCAGCCGTTCCAGCCGCAGCGCCAAGGCCTGCGCATCGGCGCGCGAGAGCACGAGCAGGTCATTGACCAGCCGGATCAGGCGGTCGGTCTGGCCTTCGATGGAGGCGAGGAAGCGGTCGCGCGCTTCAAGGTCATCCACCGCGCCATCGCGCAGGGTCTCGGTCAGCCCCTTGACGGCAGTCAGCGGCGTGCGCAGCTCATGGCTGACGTTGGTCACGAGGTCGGTGCGCGCCTGGAGGGTGCGGCGCAGCTCGTCGCGCATCGCGCCGAAGGAGCGGGCAAGGCGGTCCAGCTCCTCGGTCGATGTGACGGTCAGCGGATAGTCGAAATCGCCACGGGCCAAGCGGTCAGCCGCGACCGTCAGCTCGCTGACCGGCCGGGCGATGGCACGCGACAGCGCCAGGCCAACCAGCGCGGAGAGCGCCAGGGCGACTGCGGCAGAAATGGCGAGCCGGGCGCGCAGATCGGCCAGCACTGCCGCGAGGTCAGAGAGGGGCTGGCTCAGGTAGACGGCCCCGCCGGTCGAGAGGGGCACAGCGACCGACATCTCGCCCGCGGCCGCGCGGGCTTCTTCGCGGCCCGCGAGCGCGGCAGACACCAGGGAGTCCGAGCCGAGGTCGAGCCCGGCATCCGTCCCGCGGCTGTCAGCAACCACCGCGCCCGCGGCATCGACCAAGCGCACGCGCGTGTCGAGCTGCGAGCTGATCTGGAGCGTGGCGTTGTCGAGGCCGAACGGAGGCTGTACCGCCGGCGCGCGGTTCTGGGCCTGCTGCTGCACGGTGTTGGAGGCAGCGGGCAGGAGGGCCTGCTCGACGTTGCTCAAGCCGAGCGGGGGCGAAGCCGTCAGCGCCCGCGCAACGAGCCGCGCCTGAACCAGCAGGCTGTCGCGAACCGCTTGCTCGAAATACCCCTGCACCAGGGACAGGAGCAGGAAACCCAGCAAGGCCATTGCCACCGCAATAACCAGCAGGTGACTCAGCACCAGGCGGGATGTCAGTCGTCTCAACACGTGTCGCTCAGCTTATAGCCCAGATCGCGCACGGTCAGGACCAGGTCACAATCCGGCGCGACCTCCCGCAGCCGTGCGCGCAGGCGCTTGACCGCCGAATCCACTGCGCGGGTGTCGCCATAGTAGTCGTAGCCCCACACCTGGTTGAGCAGCTCTTCGCGGGTGAACACCCGGCCGGGCCGGGCCGCCAGGATGCGGAGCAACTCGAACTGCGCGGCGGTCAACTCGAAGGGCACACCGCGCCAGGACGCGGCCCGTCGTTCCAGGTCCAGCCGGAGGTCGCCGGCCTGGATGACCACATCCGCAGCGGCCGCCTGGGTTGCAGACCGCCGCAGGACGGTCTTGATACGCGCCATCAGCTCGCGCACACTGAACGGCTTGACGACGTAGTCATCCGCGCCCAGCTCCAGCCCGACAACCCGGTCGATCTCCTCGTCGCGCGCCGTGAGCATAATCACCGGCACGTTTCTTAGCTCACTGTCGCTGCTCCGGCGCAGCTCCCGGCAGACGTCCAGCCCGTCCAGACCCGGCAACATCAGGTCGAGGATGACCAGGTCGGGCAACTCCTGGCCGGCGAGACGGAGCGCCTCGGCGCCGTCGCGCGCAACAACCGGCGTGTAACCCGCCTTCACCAGGTTGTAGGTCAGCAGGTCCACGATGGCCTGTTCATCATCTACTACGAGGATCTTGCTCATCATGGCACATTATAGCACCGCATTGTGGCAGCCAAGTGTCAGCCGGCGGGCGCGACGGCACCGACAGAGATGCTGCGACCGCATCCGGATCAGGCCGGTTCAGGCTTCGCAGGCAGTGCGAACTTAGCCCACACGGGCAGCACGCATATCAGGGCGGACAGGCCGGTGATGAGAAACGGCGTCTGTGGACTGACCCATTCCCATAACCGCGCGCCGAGCCACGGGGCAGGCAGCGAGATCAGCCCGATGCTGGTGCCGAACAGCCCGAACGCGATCCCCCGCATTTTCTCCGGGATCGCTTTCGACACCAACGAGTCAAATGCAGGGATCAGAGTGCCGAAGCCCAGGCCCTGCACCGTGGCTGCGAGCGTGAAGCTCACCACATCCCGGCTCACAATGAAGACCATGAACCCCAGGAACTGTAGGAAGAAGCCGGTCGCGATAATCCTGCGTTCCCCATAGCGGTCAGAGAGCCACCCCGCAGCCAGCGTTGCCCCGATCATGCCAACGCCGCGAATTGCTGCCAGCCAACCGATGCGCTGTGGGTCCAGGCTGCCCACCTCGACCAGGTACAGCGGCGCCAGGTCCCAGGAGAGCGCGTAGGCCACGTCCGACACGCCGTCGGTGAGCAAAATCCAGGCCACCAGGCCACCCGCCGCCAGCATGGCCGTCATGCCACGCACGGAATTGCCCAGGGTTGCCAGGGTGGGCCGCTCGGAGCTCGTCGCCGCACCGAAGCGCGCGGTCGTAGCCATCCAGACACGCATAACGGAAGCGCTCACGTAGAGCACGGCAGCGATCCAGAGCATCGCGCGAAAGCCATAGCGTTGGGCGAGCAGGCCGCCGAGCAGCGGGCCGATGACGGCCACTGTGAGGTAGATGGCCTTGGTCAGGCCGAACACGCGTCCCCGGTCTGCCTCGCCCGACTGCTCCGCGATGAACGCGCTGAAGCTGGGCCCGACCATGGAGCCCGAAACGTATTCGAGGGACAGCGCGAGCATGGCCCACGGCCATGACGGCGCCAGCGGCAGCAGTATATAGCCGAACGAGGCGGCCACGCTGCCGATCGCGATCGTCCGGAGCCGCCCGATGGTGTCGGACAGCCAGCCTCCGATGATCTGAAGGAGCAGCGGGACGATAGCCGCGATGGAAAAGACAAGGCCCACCTGCTGCACGCTCGCGCCGAGCTGCGCGAGATACACCGCCAGCAGCGTGAACAGCATCTCGGAGCCAACATTCGCCAGGACCATGGCCAGCATGAACCAGCGTAGGGTCGCGTTGAGACGGGGCAAGCTCTTCAACATGGGGCACCCATTCCCTCTGAGTCGATGCGCGTGCGATATTCTCTATACGCACCGAAGGGTATGCAAGGTGCACGGGTGAATGCCCAGCGGTCAAGCCGGAGCATCGAGAGGCGTGCCGTGCAGGCTACGCGACACGCCTCTTGCGGAACAACTCTTGAAGCGCCGGATTAGCGGACGTATCCTTGCTCAGGGCAGTGCGTCGTCCGCCCGAGCGTCTGCTTTACCCGCAGCCGCCGCCGGAAGGTCCCTGCTTGAGCTTCAACTGAATCTTGGGCGTGTACTCTACCTCGAATTGCTCCGCATCGGGGGTTGCGGCCGGCGAGCGGGCGCCCGCCGCAAGCGTGAACTCGTAGCGCAACCGGTCATCCCCGGCCGCGGCTGTCACCTTGCGCAGCGCAGGGTCCGCGCTGCCGAACGCATCCAGCCAGGCATTGACGCCGCCTCCAAGCACATACGCGTTCGGCACACTCTCGGCAGTCAGCAGCTTCCAGGCTTCGGTCGCAGCAGACTCGTCGTTGCTCATCGTGACAAAGACTGTGTTGGCGGGCTCCAGCAGCAGAGACGGAATCCGGCCAGGCAGCGTATCAAGCATCGCATGGCGCGCGCCGGCGATGTGGAAGAGATTGTAGTCGGCCTCGCTGCGCACATCCAGCAGAACCACCTTCAGGGCATCATTGTGCATCGCATCGAGCAGCTCACCGGGATGAATCTGGACCGCGCGTTCGGCCAGCAAGGGCTCCTTCTCCGGTGACAGCGCCTGCCACTTGTCCGCCGAGGTCGGCTGGCCGATGAAAATCAGGGCCACGGCGCCCAGGGCCAATGCAGCCGCCCCGGCGTAGCGCGCTTTAGGCTCCCGCTTCAGGTCGCGGCCGCCGAAGATGCGTTCGAGATGCTCGCCGCCCCAGAACATTAAGAGGGCCATCAGCACGATGCCCAGCACCACTACACCCACGGGCAGCCCGAGCCAATCCTGCAGGGTGAGCCGGCCCAGGTACGACGAGTTCCAGAACCCGGCAAAGGAGTCCACCGTCTCGCCGAAAAGGAAGATGCCGAACAGGCCGCCCAACACGAAGAACAGGCCATCGATCTTGCGCGTCGCCAGCGCCACCAGCGATGTGCCGGGGCAGAAGCCACCGACGATAAAGCCCACGCCCATGATGAGGCCGCCCACGATGTCGGGCCACAGGTAGGTGGTATTGACATAGATCAGGTTGTAGTCCAGCAGCCCCAGGCCGGTGGCGGCGAAGATCAGCACCATCGCGGTCACGATGGCGCCGAACATCACCTTTAGCACCGTCAGTTCTTTGAAATAGAACTGCCCGGCGAGCTTCAGCGAGTTGCCGAAGCCGGCGCTCTCCAGGACGTAGCCGAAGGCCACGCCGATCAGGAGATAGACGATGTACTGGCCCCAATGGCCGAGATACGTCGAAAGGGTCAGGGGGAAGGGCGCCATCGTGCCTCCTACGTAGGCCGTTCTAATTCCAGAACTTGCGCAAGAAATAGGCCAGCGCGTAGCCGCCGGCGAAAATCGCGAACATGAAAGCCCACGAACCCGCAGAGAGCACCGCGCCGCCGGACAGCGCATGGCCGGAGGTGCAGCCGCGCGCAAAGCGCGCGCCGTAACCCATGATGGCTCCACCCAGGAAGGCCATGGCCCACCGGGTGCGCGGCGTAATCCGCGGACCGCGCACGGTCTCCACCTTGAGCCGGCCGTTAAGCCAGCCTGACAGGAAGCCGCCGAGCAGCGTGCCTACCACCCCAAACACCGTCCACGAATCCAGCGGGTTCTTGTCGCCCCCGGCAATCTTCACCAGGTAAGGCAGTTGGTCCATGTGGTCGGGCGCGACCAGGTCCGCGAAGAAGCCGATGATGTTGTTCAACCCGCCCGAAGCACCCAAGCCGTTGCCGGTCAGAAAGAACGAGGCAAACAACACCACGCCGAGTAGTGCACCACCCAGATATGGATGGATGTAGGGTCGGGACGGCCGCGGCGCGAAGAGCGCGGACCGCAAGCGGGCGGCCCGGCTGGCCGCGGGGTTGCCGGTTTCAACTGCCATAGGACGCCTCCTGCGCGGGATTCAGCGCTTCCCGGTGGTCATGCGCCCCTTCGGGCGCGTGAGCCTCCACATCCTCCCATCCCAACATCATCGCCTGAATCAGGGCCAGCGGGGTGTGGCCGGTGGTGGTGAGATACACATGCATGACGACGAATGCGGCCAAAAGCCACGAAATGAGCGTGTGCAGCGGGGCCAGCAGCGGCAGCCCGCCGACGCGCTGGGCCAGATCGGGCCAGTGCTGTGCGCCCCACATCAGCGCACCGATGATCATCTGGCCAGGAAGCAAGACATTGAGCAGGCCGAAGTAGGTAATCTGCTGCAGGGGGTTGAGCTTGCGCTCCGCGGTCTTGTCGAAGGGGTGCGGCTCCTGCCTGAAGATGCCCCGCAGGTAGTACTTGGCCTGCAGGATGGCCTGGTCGTAGAAGCCGCTCGGCCGGGGAATGAACTGCCTCACCTCGCCGCTTGCCAGGTGATAGAAGAGCGAGAGCCCCGCGTTGATGATGACGATGGCTGCCAGCACGTTGTGGACATACACCACCGACTTGAAGGCGAACAGGCCAAAGATATCGGGCTTATGGATGATCAGGCCAGTGAACAGCAGGCCGACGATCGTGAAGGTCTGGAGCCAGTGCCAGAATCGTTCGTAGGCGCTGTAGATATAGACCCGCTTGAGCGCGGTCTCCGGGCGAGACCGGCGCCGTGCGCTCAGGATGCGCAGCCCACCGTGTGCCGCGACCCCTGCCAACGTGCCCGCGAAGGCGAGCAGACCGAATGCATCCACGAAGGAGACGCGCGACTGGCCGAAGATGTACAGCCCCTCAGCTGCCGGAGTTGCCTGGTAATGCAGCGATCCGCCGGCAGTGGTGTCGAGCTTGCCGCTCAACTGCGCATTGTCGCTGGACAGCAGGGTCGGTATGACGCCGGACGGCCCAGCACCCGTAAGTGTAAGCGTCTGCGTCAGCCGCGAGGCTCCGCCGTGACAGACGGTGCACTCACGCGTCACCCAGGCTCCCTCAGCTACGCCATGACTCACGGCGTAGGGTTGCACGTCGCCGGCGATGCGGGGCGAGGCCAGGTCCAGGCCCGCAAGACGGGCAGCCACGGCCTCCTGCTTGGCCGCGGTGTCCAGCACGAGTTCGGCGCCGGCGAGTTGGCCGTCGCCATCGCCATCGAGCGCGGCCACCACCTCGGCGGCATACTGCTTGCCGTCGAAGAAGGCGGCCTGCAGGTCAACCTGGCGCACGGGCCGCGGCGGGTCGCCGTAGACCCAGTACCAGGCGGTCACCAGGTTGTGCGGTGCGAGCCGGGTCTTGCCGTCCACATCGTCGCGCGCTAGCAGAACCGGCTGGTAACCCGTCACGAGGGAGGACGCGGCCAGGGGGTCGCCCTCGACCCCGCGAAACTCGCGCCGCGGCTCGCCATCCGGCAGCAGGACGGTCCAGTCCACGCTCTGCAAGGCAGGCGCGTAGAGCTGCGGAATGTGGCAGCTCTCGCAGGAGACAGTATCGAGGTGGCGTCGCGTGTAGGGCAGCCACCTGTGCGTCGCCTCCGCGTCGTGGCAACCATCGCAGCGGCGCATGGTGTCGGCCAGCTCAGGCGCGACCGTGTGTTGCGCAGTGGCGCCCTTGGCGAAATCGTGCACCGGCCGCTCAAGGTACTCGCCGAAATCCAGGCGCCGCGGGTCGAAGGCCAGGTGGTCGGGCCGGGTGGCCGCACTCTCCTGGAAGTAGACCGGGTTGTTGAGCGAGAAGTGGCAGTCGGTGCACTGGAGCTGGCGTGCGGCATGGATGTCCCAGGGCCGGGTCAGCGCATCCTTCCCTGCCAGGTTCAAGCCGGAATCGGAGATGTGCTGCTCCGCGATAATCTGGCCGGTCGTCAGGCTGTGGCCGTAGCCGCTGGCACTGAGGCGGGTTGCGTTGGCGTTCCAGGAGGTATCGGCCGCCCCCGCGAACGACAACGGGGTCTCCGTACCGGTGTGAACCAGCCCGTGGCACTGGCCGCAGTTGGCGTTGCCCGGGTCCTGCACGGTCACGAATTCGGGCTTGAGCAGGCCCTCCGCGTCAAACGCCGCGGGCTGCCAGCGATATGCGGCGCCCTCCATCTCCACCAGGCCGGTGCCCAACAGGGTGGCGGTGTTGGCCCAGCGGAACGCGCCGTCTTGCAGCGCAGCGACGCGGGCGTCGTTGTTGGGCGCCGGCAGGTGACACAGGAAACAGTTCATCTCTACCCCGCCCGACGCGGCCCAGTCCCAGGCCGTGACCTCACCCGTCGAGGCATCGAGCACCGCGGTCTCCGGGTTGGTCGCGTCGGCAGGCAGCTCGGACAGCAGGCTGCCGTCGCGGGCATACAGCGCGGGCCCGCCTCCCACGTGGCGGTCGCCGAAGCTCATGACCCACTCGGGCGTGCCGAGGTCAAGCTGCGGATCACCCGGAGCAGAAAGGTGGCGGTAGCGCAGCGCATCCCACCGGCCAAACGCGCCGGCACCCGTATCCCAGGCCCGGCCGGTCAGCGCGGCGGCTTCCGGCCCCATGTCGTCGAAGCCGAGCGCGGCATGGTAGCTGTGCGACTGGATGAATTCCGTGTCGTGACACGCGCCGCACGTCTTGAGAGTCGAGACCGGCTGGCCCGAGCGCAAGACGTTGACCTCCTGGGCATCCAGCAGGGCGAACTGCGGGTGCAGCGGCGCAGCCTGTGGGAGCGGGCGTGCGGCAGGCTGAGCGGCGGCCCCACTGAGGCTTAACCCGGCAGTGAGCAGGACCGTTCCCAGGATGACCGATAGGCGAAGGCGATGCGATGTCTTCATGCTGCTCTCTTATCTTGCCGGTTTGCGGCTGCCCCACTCGAGGGGATCCCCGTCATAACCCAGGGCACGCCAGTCCATACGGCCGTCGGGCCCGTGGCACGCTTCGCATTGCAGCGCTTCGGCTGCGGGCTGCACCATGTGCGTGGATGGCCAGTACATCCAGGTCTCGACGAAGTCGTACTCGCCGGAGAAGGGGATGCCCGCATCCTGGGCCCCCAGCGCCAGCCCCGAAGGCCAGTCGAAAGTGGTCCAGTAACCGCCCTCACCGGCCGTCCGCGGGGCCAGCAGGATATTGTGGACCGTGTCATAGGGCTGCCTGGCGATGTGTGTCTTGAACGGATAAATCTTAGCGGCCGGATCGGTGATATCGCCCGCCGGCTCGTTCATCATGACAGGTTGGGTAGGATCGATCACGTCGCCCAGGATATAGCGGTAAGCGTTGCTGCCATTGAACCAGCGGTAGGTGGGGGTGACGTTGGTCTCGTAGCGAAAATTCCCCTTGATCTTCAAGTAGGTGTGTGGGTCCTCGGGACAATCACATCCGGAAGTGGACCAGTCCCAGGTCATTTTGGTGGGATTCTTGATCGCCACCGCGGGAATGTGGCAGGTCTGGCACGCCACGCTTGCAGTGTGGGCGTTGATGCGTTGGTCTTCGTGCGGCGCATCGGCATGGCAATCGGTGCATTGCACCTGTTCCTCCGGCAAGATGGTCAGGTTGTCTGCCAGCATGCGACCCTTGACTATATGCTCGTTGGTGGCGTGGCAGTCGATGCACAACAGATCCAACCCGCCCATATGCACGTCCAGGCTATCGGACGGATAGTTGAGATCGCTGCCCAGGTCGCCGTGCTTGACGTTGTTGCCGCCTCCGCCGTCATAGTGGCAGAAGCCGCAGTTTTCGCGCGTGGGCAGCCCCACACTCTGCGCGGCTGCGGCCAGGTCCAGACCTTCGAGCGGATAGCCGTAGTCGCCTTTGCCGTAGGTCGAGCGGTCCGCGTGGCAGACCAGGCAATCGACATTGAGCGGGTTGCCAAAGTCGAATGTGTCATCCGCCCAGCCGTACCCGGCATGGCAGCTCATGCACTTGTTCTCGTTGCCTTGCGCGCTAATGCAGAAGTTGTTGATCTGGTTCTTCTTGCCGATGGTCACCATCTCCCCGCGCCACTCGGCCATCACCGGCGCACTCTCCCACGTCCAGTGGGTGGTGGCCATGAATTGGGCAGCCGCATCGGGATGACACGCAAGGCAAGCCTGGGTGACCTCCGGCCCGGTGGCATACGGCCCCTTCAGCAGGTGCGTATGGTCGGTCTCCGGCACCCGCGTCGGCACACTGGCGGCAGGATTGTCCCGCGCCTCTGTGGTTTGCGGACGCAGGAGCACCAGCGGAACCAGAATCACGGCGAGGATCGCGACCAGGCCGATGAGCCAGGTGGCGTTCTTTCTCAGGAAGGCAGGAATGCGCATGGCAGACTCCGGAATGGGATGGGCGCCCGCGTGCCACGTAGCACGCACAATCAGTCCAGATGGGTCACTGAAGGGTAATCGGCGAAGTGGCGCCGCGCGGGTCCCTGGACGTCCTCCGGCGCCTGCAGCACGAGCACCAGCGTGGCCGGGTCATCGCCGGGATTGCTCCACCGGTGCGGCAGCCCGGCCTCGAACAGCAAGAAATCGCCGGGATTCAGCAGATAAGCCTTACCATCAATCTCATAGTACACCTGGCCCGCGAGCACACAGACAAACTCGTGGCCTACATGGGCAACCTGTCCTGTTCCCATATCGGCGTGGGGTGCGAGGGTAACGTAGAACGGCTCCATCTGCTGCCCGTCCAACCGCGCGCCCAAGCCCTCGATGGTGAGACCTGTGCCGCGGATTGCCGGCCGCTCGCCGGCGCGTACATGCAGTACACGGGCGCGGGCCTCAGCCTCGAAAAAATAGCTCATCTTCACGCCCAGTGCCCCGGCCAGACGCTGCAGCGTGGCGATGCTGGGGGAAATCTCATCCCGCTCGATGAGCGAGATTGCATTGGGCGACAGGCCCGCCATCTCGGCCAACTCGCGCTGGGACAGCTCACGTTCCTTACGTAAACTGCGCAGCCGCGCACCGAGCGATAACTCGGTATCCGACATCGTCATAGGATCACCTGTCTGGATGAGTACGGCGTGCGGTTCGTTGTGGACCAAAAGCCGCACAGCATGACTTGGATTATAGCCTTTCCCTTGCCAATGTCAACTACTATACTTGACAAACTCTGGCGACCTAAGTAACATTAGCCCTGTTTTGTGCTTATTCGGTACTTGCACCTATTGACAACTCGCACATATAGTGATAGTATCTCCATAGACCTTACGAGTTTGAGAGGTGTCAACCATGCCAAGAGGAAGAGGGGGACCGGGACGCGGCTTCCGCGGTGGCGCCAGCCCGCGACGCATCAGCCGGTTCCTGGAACCATGCCTGCTACTCCTCCTGCGCGGAGACGCATCCCACGGATATAACCTGCTGGAGGCGCTGGGGCAGTTTGGCTTTACGCCCGGCTCAGTGGATGCGAGCGTGGTGTATCGCATCTTGCGCGAAATGGAAGAGTCCGGCTGGGTCAGCTCACAATGGGACACGGCCGGCTCCGGCCCGCCGCGGCGGGTTTACAGCGTCACCGCGGACGGCGAGGCATACCTGGCAGCGTGGATGGACGACCTGCGCAGCACGCGCGACGAAATCGACCAGTTCATCGAGGCCTATGCGCGGCAGAGCGCAACCCAGGTCGCCAGGACACGGGTTGAGCCTGAGGAGGATAACCATGTTTGAAGGCAGTGAGCCGGCGCTGGAGCCCGTGTCGCCGGCGCGCATCGAAGTGCTGCCGGCCGAGCCGCAACGCCGCATCTGGCCCGTAGTCGGGACCGCACTGGTGTGGGCCGCGCGCGAACTGCTGCCGGAGATCCTGGCGGCGTGGCAGGCTTCCCATGTCCGCATAACGCAACCGGTCAGCCGGCTACCGGATGCAACGCCGCCACTGGTATCTGCCGCCCCGCACGGTCACCGCTTCCGGCGGGGCCGCGCCTGATTGCGAGTCGAGCGCGGGGCCTGAAGCACCGCGTTTGCAACGATAGAAAACCCATCAACACACACTACGGAGGACTTACATGCGCATTGCGGTTTCATCCGAGACGAACGCCGGGCTCGACGCACCGGTCGCAGAGCACTTCGGGCGCTGCCCCTTCTTCACCCTGGTGGACGTTGAAGGCGATTGTGTCCAGGCGGTGCAGGTCATCGCCAACCCGTTCTTCCCGAACCACGAACCGGGACAGGTCCCGGCTTTTATCCAAAGCCAGGGCGCCAACGTCATGCTCACGGGCGGGATGGGTGGCCGCGCGGCCGCTTTCTTCCAGCAGTATGGCATCCAGCCGGTCACCGGTGCATCCGGTGCTGTGGGGCAGGCGCTGGCATCTCTGCAGAGCGGCGGGCTGGGCGGCTGGGCGCCGTGCAGCGAGAGCGTGGCGCACGGCCATGACCACGGGCATGCAGAGGGCAAGTAGACAACATGGGTGCACCACACAAAATCGTCATCGTCGGCGGGGTGGCCTGTGGCTGCAAAGCAGCCGCGAGGGCCCGCCGGCTCGACGCTGAAGCCGACATCACCATCGTCGAGCAGGGCAGCGTCCTCTCATACGCTGGTTGCGGACTCCCCTACTACATTCAGGGCAAGGTTGACGAGCTGCGCGACCTGACATCCACGCCCGTAGGCGTGCCGCGCAACCCCAACTTCTTCCGCTCCGTGAAGGGCATCCGTGCTCTGCTTAACACGCGTGCCACTCGCATCGACCGTGAGACTAAGACGGTAGACATCGTCCAACTCGATACGGGCGTCCGCGAAACGCTGCCCTATGACCAACTGGTCATTGCCACGGGCGGCCGCTCGGTCATGCTGCCGATTGAGGGCACACGGCTCGATTACGTGTTCGGGCTACGCGAGCTACGCAATGCTTCTGCCATTCGCGATGCACTGGCTGCCGGCCATATTCAGAAGGCCGTTATCGTCGGTGGCGGACTGATCGGCCTGGAAATGTCTGAGGCCTTGCGCGCACATGGGCTGGACGTAACAGTGGTCGAGCTCCTGCCGCATGTGTTGCTCGGCCTGCTGGATGTCGAGATGGCGGTCCTCCTGGAAAAACATCTCGAAGAGCAAGGCATCCATCTCGCCTGCGGTGAGAAGGTCGTCGCGCTGCAGGGGGACTCCGGCAGCGTCGAGCGTGTCGTGACCGACAAGCGGGTCCTGGAGGCTCAGCTGGCCCTTATTGCGGTTGGTGTCCGGCCCAATGCGCAGCTTGCCATCGATGCTGAGCTGGAAGTCGGGCCACACGGGGGCATCCTGGTGAACGATAGAATGCAAACCAGCGATCCCGACGTTTATGCCGGCGGTGACTGCGTCGAGAGCCGGAATCTTGTCACGGGCGAGTGGAGCTATGTGCCCCTGGGTTCAACGGCCAACAAACACGGCCGGGTCATCGGCACCAATCTGGCCGGAGGCGACGACAGCTTCCCTGGCATCCTGGGCACAGCCATCGTCAAGGTGTTCGGCTATAACGTGGCGCGCACCGGGTTGACCGAGCAGCAGGCGCGCGAAAAAGGCTATGAGGTTGCAAGCTGCCTGGCGCCGGCAGCCGACCGGCCGCATTACTATCCGGGATCGAAACAGATCTTCCTCAAGCTCATTGCTGATACCAAGACCCGCAAAGTGCTGGGCGCACAGGCCATCGGACCGGGCGATGTGGATAAGCGCATCGATGTCCTCGCGACCGCACTCAGCCTGGGCGCGACCGTCGACCAGGTTGCCAACCTGGACCTAGCGTACGCGCCACCGTACTCGGAAGCCCTGGACAACGTCATCACGGCGGCCAATGTCCTGCGCAACATCCTCGATGGCGTTACGCAGAAGGTTTCCGCGGCCGAGGTGAAGGCCCGGATTGAGAAGGGTGAAGACTTCTTGCTGCTCGACGTGCGCTCGCCGCAGGAGTACGAGGCAGTGCGAATCGAGGACTCGCGCGTAAAACTTCTGCCTCTCGGCAAGCTGCGCAGCAGCCTCAGTGACCTGCCGAAAGACAAGCCGATCATCACCTTCTGCAAGGTCAGCCTGCGTGGGTACGAGGCCCAGAGGATCCTTAGCGGCGCCGGCTTCTCGGACGTGAGTTTCATGGAAGGCGGTATCGCGACCTGGCCCTATGAGCTCAAGAAGGCCGGAGCGTAGCTCAGGCGTAAGGACTCAAGCAACATGAGCAAGGACAGAAGCATCCCGGCTGCGGCGATGCCATCGGAACAGGAAGTACTTCGAGCACTGGCCGCGGTCGTGGACCCGGAGCTGCGGCGCAGCATCGTGGAACTGGGCATGGTGCGGGACCTGCACCTGGCCGGCGACACGGTGGCGTTCACGCTGGCCCTGACCACCCTGGCCTGCCCGCTACGCGACCAGATTGTCGCTGCGGCCCGGCAAGCCGTGCTGGCGCTGGACGGCGTCCAGAATGCAGACATCACCCTGGGCGAGATGACGGCCCAGGAGCGGGCACGGCTGAACCAGAAAGAGCCCGCGGAAGGTGCAGCAGAGCAGCACAACCACGTGCGCCACGTCATTGCGGTCATGAGCGGCAAGGGCGGGGTGGGCAAATCCCTGGTCGCCGGGCTGTTGGCCGTCACGCTGCGGCGCAACGGGCACCGGGTGGGCGTGCTGGACGCAGATATCACCGGTCCGAGCATCCCCCGGATGTTCTTCCCGCACGGCGCGCGGCCGGGCTCCAGCCCACTGGCGATCCTGCCCGCGGAAACGCGCACCGGCATCCGCGTGATGTCCATCAACCTGTTGCTGGAGAGCGAAGACCAAGCCGTCATCTGGCGCGGTCCGCTGATCAGCGGCGCAATCCGCCAGTTCTGGTCAGACGTGCTCTGGGGCGAACTGGACTATCTGATTGTCGACCTGCCGCCGGGCACATCGGATGCCTCGCTGACGGTGCTCCAGTCGCTGCCGATGAGCGGCGTGGTGCTGGTCACCTCACCGCAGGCCCTGGCAGGCATGGTCGTGCGTAAGGCCGCCCAGATGGTCGCGCAGACGAACGTACCGCTGCTGGGACTGGTGGAAAACATGAGCTACTTCACTTGTCCCGACACCGGCAAGCAGTATGAGGTCTTCGGACCGAGCCACACCGAGCAGATGGCCGACGCACTGGGCATTGCGTTGCTCGGCCGCCTGCCCATCGACCCCCGCATCGCCGGCTTGTGTGATGCGGGTCAAATCGAGTACTGCCCGACCGAGGCCTTCGAGCCGATCTCGGAGCAGATTGAAGCAATCACCCCGGAAGCCCGCAAGATGGCGCTGCCCGGGGCCTGAAGCGACGTCAGTCAACCACACGCAGATTTCCACGGAGGAAATCGCGCAACCCAGGAAAGGGGTAAACATCATGCCAAGGGGAGATCGCACAGGACCGATGGGGGCCGGCCCGATGACCGGCCGTGGCGCCGGCTGGTGTGCCGGCTATGACCGGCCCGGATACGCCAATGCGGCGCCCGGGTTCGGAAGGGGAATGGGCTATCGCGCAGGCGGCGGCGGCCGCGGCTGGCGCAACATGTATTACGCGACCGGCCTGCCGGCGTGGGCGCGTGGGGGTGTCACCCCACCCGCAGCGCCTGTGCAGGCGGCGCCCGAGCAGGAAATGACCGAGCTACGGACCCAGGCAGACTGGTTGGCACAACAACTGGAAGCCATCCAGCGGCGCATCGAGGCGCTCGGCGGCGGGAATCCGCAGCCGTAGTGCCCTGCGACATGGGGCGGTGAGGCAACGATGCCCACCGCCCCACAGGAGGCACATATGTTCAGTCGATTGTTACGTGGCGGCCGCGGCGGTGGCGGCGGTGGCGGCCGTGGAAGGGGCGGCGGACGGGGGAGCGGCCGGGGAACGCGGCCGGGTTCCGGCCCCGGCGGCGACTGCGTCTGCCCGCAATGCGGCCATCGGCAGGCTCACGAGATCGGTCAACGTTGTATGGATATCGCGTGCCCGAAGTGCGGCACGCGCATGGTCAAAGAATAGAGGTCACACCTAAATGAAGCTCATCGTCACAGCCACTGCACCCGACCTGGAAGCACCGGTCGATCCCCGGTTCGGCCGGGGCGCGTACTTCGTCGTGGTCGACACCGACACGATGCAATGGCAGGCTCATCAGAACGAGGCCGTGAACGCGGCCGGCGGCGCGGGCTCGCAGGCCGCCCAGTTCGTGGCGCAGCAGGGCGCGGAGGCCGCCATCAGCGGCGACTTCGGCCCGAATGCCTACATCGCGCTGGCAGCCGGCGAGGTCAAGATGTACCTGCTGGGCACGAGCCAGACCGTCAGCGAAGCTGTCGCCAACTGCCTGGCGGGCAAGCTGCAAGAGGTCCACGCACCGATCGGAGCAGGACGTCATGCTGGCCGGGGTGGGTGAAAGCAGGGGCGGGGCGACTCCGCCCCTGCGCATCGCGGTCGCCAGCGGCAAGGGTGGCACAGGGAAAACCACGGTGGCGACCAGCCTGGCGTTGAGCCTGGCGGCGGACACGCAGGGAGTGCCCCCGGCCTTCCTCGACTGCGATGTCGAAGGGCCGAACGCGCACCTGTTCTTGGAACCAACCTTCCAGCGCCGCCAGGACGTCGCCATCCAGATCCCGCGCGTGGATGCCGCGAAATGCACCGGGTGTGGCAGGTGCGCCGAGGTATGCCAGTATCACGCGATCGTCGTGCTGGGTAAACGGACGCTGGTGTTCTCACAGCTATGCCACGGCTGCGGCAGCTGCACCCTGGTCTGCCCTGAGAACGCCATCAGCGAGGAGCCGCACGCCATCGGCGTGTTCGAGGCCGGCGCCGCGGCACACGGGATCCCTTTTGCGCGCGGGGTGTTGAACGTCGGAGAGCCGATGGCAACACCGGTCATCCGCCAGCTCAAGCAGTGGGCCTTGCCCTCAGCCGCGGCTGAGGGCCGCGTGGCCATCCTCGATGCGCCGCCGGGCACCTCGTGCCCGGTCGTAGAGACCGTGCGCGGGGCTGACTACCTGCTGTTTGTCACCGAGCCGACCCCCTTCGGGCTGCATGACCTGCGCCTGGCCGCGGATGTTGCCGCAGAGCTGGGCATTCCGGCAGGCGTCATCATCAACCGGGATGGCATCGGCGACACGGCCGTCGATGAATTCTGTGCGGATGCGGGGCTGCCCGTGCTGATGCGCATCCCGTTCGAGCGCGCCATCGCCGAAGGGGTCGCGCAGGGACGGACGCTGGTCAAGATTCATCCCGAGTATGTCCCGCGCTTCCAGTCCTTGTTGGCGGAGATCGTCAAACGAGTGGAAGTACTGCGTGTGTGAGACACCTGGAGGTCCTCACCGTGAGGGTTAAGCCCAGGATCGTCCATCGAGGGGGGCAGTGGATTGCCGGACTGCTGCTGGCTGCCTGCCTGGTCGGGAGCCAGGTTGCAGCCGCGGGTGAAAGCAGCCCCCTGACGTGGCAATGGCAACCGTACAACCAGGGCCTGGTGCCACACGCGATGGTGATGACAGTAGCCGTGCAATCGGACCATCCGGCCACGCTCTATGCCGGAACATACGAGCCACCTGGCCTGTGGCGCTCAGACGATGGGGGCGACTCCTGGGTGGTGGATGACCAGGGATTGCGAGGCAGCCCGGTCTACGCAGCACACTGGAACGACATGCGCAGCCGCTGGTGGATCGGGGCGCGCGATGGCCTCTACACCCGCACCAGCGTGGCCGCGGCCTGGCAGCCAGCCGGCCTGGAGGGTGTACGCGGCGTCTACGCCCTCGCGCAAGACAAGAGTGGCCGGCTCTACGCGGCCACCGAGGACGGCCTGTTCCGCACCGATGATATGAAATCCTGGCAGGCCGTGCCGGTGGTACGTGTCGGCGCAGAGCCTGCCATCCTGGCCCTGGCCGTTTCGCCGGATGGCCGTACGCTGCTTGCCGGGACGCGCGGGCAAGGAGCGTGGCTCAGCAGCAACGGCGGCGCTGGTTGGTCACCTGCGACCGGCCCGGGCGCCGAAACCTTTGTCACTGCGCTCATGTTCGCGCCCGAACCAGCGGCAGTCGCCCATGCCGGCACAGGCGCCGGCATCTACCGTTCAACGAATGGGGGCAAGACGTGGCAGGCCGTCAACGGCCTCCAAAGCCAGGCCTATGAGTTTGCAGCCGGGACCGACGGCAGTCTCTTTGCCGCGCTGGCCGGACAGGTCGCGCGTTCAACTGATGGCGGGCTCAGTTGGACTCTGCACGGTGCAGGACTCCGGCCGGGAGAGAGACTGCTCGATCTCACCCCTGACCCGGACAATCCCGCGCTTCTCTTTGCGGCTGCGTGGGATGGACTTTATGTCAGCCAAGACCGGGGAGAGAGTTGGAGCAAGCCCGACGAAGGTCCGGGCTATCCTGATGTGAACACGCTGGCCTGGGATAGCACGGGCAACTTACTGGCGGGCACGCGGCTCGGCCTTTATCGCCGGACGCCAGATGCGGGCGCCTGGGAAACAGCTGCCGGCATCCAGGGGCGGCCGGTGCTGACCATCGCGCAGGCAGGCGAAGGTCAGGATCTCTATGCTGGCTGTTCTGGCGGCCTCTTCCGCAGCACCGACGGCGGTGAGACCTGGGCTGAAGTCATCTCAGAGCTGAGCGATGATGGGATTGCAGGGGTAGTGATCGATCCTGCGGATCCCAATCACTTGCAGGCCTGGGTAGCCTTCGGCCGGGTGCATGAGAGCCGCGATGGCGGCGTGAACTGGATTCCCCGGTGGGAGGGCCTCGGCGATGTCCGGCCGGTGACTGCCATTCACCGCAGCGTGACGGGAGAAATCTATGCCGGGGCAGAGGACGGGCTATTCCGGTGGCAAGCTGCCGGCGAAGTATGGCAATCTCTATCGCTGCCCCTGGTCGCGCCAACCGTCTTTGTCATCGAAACAGATGCCCGAGACACAGGTGCGGTCCATGCCGGTGCGACCGATGGGCTCTGGCGCAGCCAGGATGATGGCAGCACCTGGCGCCGTTGGGGCAAGGGCCTGGAAGGCATCACCGTGACTGCGATATCGGTCAGTCCGACGGACCGGCAATCCGCCTTCGCGGGCACGCGCCATGCCGGGCTGTACATGACCGCAAATGGCGGGGCAACCTGGGAGCCGGCCTGGAAGGACAGGCTGGCGTCTGCCTCGGTGCGGGACATACTGTTCAATGCGGAAGGGACGACGGTGTATGTTGCCAGTGACCGGGGTATCTGGCAGGGAAAGGTCCGTGATGCTCGGTAAGGGACTCGCGCGTTGGGCGTTAATGCTGCTGCCCCTGTTGCTGTTACCGGCAGCCAGCTCTGCCGCGCAACTGCAGCAGGACCTGATCCCGGCCGTCCATATCCTGCAAGCCGATGACCGGAGCTACCGGCTGGCGGCAGATGGCGGATACAAGAACGTGGTCCAGGTCTTCACCTGGCGCGACATTCAGCCGGCCCCCGATGAGTGGCACTGGCAGCAGCCCGATTTCGCAGTGCGGGCAGCGGACTATTACGACCTGGGGTTGATCGTTCGCCTGGATCAGCCACCCGACTGGGCCCTCGAGCCGACGGCAGGCGAGGAAATCGCACCGATAGCCCTGGAAGCTTATGTAAATTTCGCGAGAATGGTCGCCCGCCGCTATCGGGGGCAGATCGAAGCCTACATTGTCTGGAACGAGCCGAACCTGAGCCGCGAGTGGGCCGGCCAAGCGCCGAACCCTGCGGCATACAGGACGCTGTTGTGTCAGGTCCACAAGGTCATCAAGGCGGCAGACCCCGATGCGAAGGTCGTCAGTGCGGGGCTGGCGCCTACCAATGGCGGCGACGCTGCGCTGGATGATCGCGTGTTCCTGGAAGCCCTGTACGAGGCAGGGGCCGGTGCATGTTTCGATGTCATGGGCGTGCATGCCTATGGCTTCGGCCACCCGCCTGACGATCCGCACGGGGCGCACGATGGCCTGAACCTGGCACGACTCGCGGACCTGCGCGACATCATGGAGACGCACGATGCCGGCGGCACGCCCGTTTGGATCACCGAGTTGGGGTGGACGACGGATGGCAAGGGTGCAGATGCATGGCAGACCGTCTCAACCGGCCAGCAGGCTGACTACCTGATGCAGGCCTGGCGGCAAATCAAGCAGGAATGGCCATGGGTGCAGATGGCAACGGTGTGGAACCTGAGCCACAACCTGCCTGCAACCGACGAGATGGCCGGCTACAGCCTGCTGGCGACTGATGGCAGCCCGCGGCCGGCATATCATGCGATGCGCTTCCTGCTGGCGACGGATGGTCAGAGACTGATGGAACGCTGGCTCGGGCGCCTTCCAACAATTGACCGGACGGCCCCGCCGGGCGAGATCACGATCCTGGCGCCAGACGAGGTCGTGCACCTGGGAGATAACCAGTGACCGCCGCTGCGGCCCCTGTATGGGGCCATCCAGCCGAGCCTCGTGTGGCAGGGCGGGTTTTATGTGGCGGGTCCTGGCACCGGCGCCTGGACATTGCGACTGGAGATGGAAGGACACGAGCATACCAATCGCGTCAGCATCAACGGACAGACCGTCGGCTACCTGCCCAGCCAAACCTGGAGCGATATGTGGATGAGCGCGGCTCTACCTGTGCCGACCGGACTGCTGCAGCCCGGGTACAACGAACTCACTGTCGAGGTTGGACCATCGCTGCCCGACTGCCAGTCACCGGGAAACGTATGGGACGAGCTCCTGTTCCGGCGGGTGCGCCTGGAATGGGCTGGGGTTGACTCATTACCGATGTCGAGCGATCTTGCAGGGAGTACGCCCGTGACGATTACTGTCGTGTGCGACAACAATGCCGCTCAGCCTGGACTGCAGACGGCATGGGGGTTCGCCTGTATGATACAGGACGACGAAAGAACCCTCCTCTTCGACACCGGGAACGACGGTCGCTTGTTGCTTGCGAACATGGCCCAACTGGGCTTTGAGCCGGGTGAAGTCGATACCGTCGTGCTATCGCATGCGCACGCCGACCATACCGCTGGCCTCTCGGCCCTGCTGCAGGCCAACCCGGATCTGACCGTCTACGTACCGCAGGCTTTCGCGGCCGATTTCAAAGACCGGGTACGGGCTTACGGCGCGGAAGTTGTAGAGACAACCGACCCGGTCGAGATTGTGCCGGGCATATGGAGCACCGGCCAGATGGGGAACAGCCCCGTCGAACAGGGTCTCATCGTAGAGACGGACTCCGGCGCCGTGCTCATCACCGGCTGTGCGCATCCCGGAATTGTCGAGATGGTGCGCCGGGCAAGCCAAGTGAGCCAAAGGGAGATCGATTTGGTCCTGGGCGGCTTCCATCTGGGCGGAGCGAGCCAGGCAGCCCTTCAAACACTCGTAACCGAGTTTCGCATATTGGGCGTCGCCCATGTTGCGCCCTGTCACTGCACCGGCACACCGGCGACGGCAGCACTCGCCAAGGCATACGGAGAGCATCACACGCCCTGTGGCGCCGGGCTGGTTATCCAAAGGGAAAGGTAAGCGCGGGTGAAACAACTAGTGATTTTGAGCGGCAAAGGCGGCACCGGCAAGACCAGCGTCGCAGCCGCCTTCGCACACCTGGCGGCAGAAAGCGCGGCGTCGGTCCGCGCGGTGCTTGCCGATGCCGACGTCGATGCGGCCAATCTCGAACTGGTGCTCAGCCCCCGTCCGGTGGAGGCGCACGAATTCATCGGCGGGGCGGTGGCGGTCATCGACGAGGCGCTCTGTCAAGGCTGTGGCAACTGCTACGATGTCTGCCGGTTCGAGGCGGTGCTGCGGCCGGCCGGCGGCCGCACGGCCTACGCCGTCGACCCGGTCGCCTGTGAAGGCTGCGCGGCCTGTGTCTACCAGTGCCCGGAGGACGCCATCCGGATGGAGCCGCAACTGGCGGGCCACTGGTTCCGGTCCGACAGCCGCTATGGGCCGCTGTTCCATGCCTCGCTGCGACCGGCCCAGGAGAACTCCGGCAAGCTGGTCACGCTGGTCAAGCAGCAGGCGCGGCTGCTGGCGCTGGATGAAGACTACAACGCCGTGCTGGTGGACGGCCCGCCGGGCATCGGCTGCCCGGTCATCTCCGCTGCATCCGGCGCCGACCTGGCGCTGATCGTGGCCGAGCCCACTGCGGCCGGCATTCACGACATGGCCCGCGTGCTCGAAACGACCACGCATTTCCGCGTGGCCAACCTGGTCTGCATCAACAAGGCCGACATCTACCCGGAGGGCACGGCGCAGATCGAAGCGTACTGCCGCGCAGAGGGCATCGAAGTCATTGGCCGGATACCGTTCGATGCCGCTGTGACGGATGCGATGGTGCACGGTGAGCCCGTCACGGCCTTCCGGCCGGAGTCACCTGCGGCAGTGGCCCTGGTCGCTGCCTGGCAGCGCGTGGCGGACCGGCTGAACGAGGGAGCAGCATGAGCACCGAATTCATCATGCGGCCCATCGGTGTCATCCGCTCGCCCTTCTCGGAGTGCAAGGGCATGCCCATCCAGCCTGTCTTCTCCGCGGCGACGGGCCAGGTGGAAGTCGATGGGGAATATGCTGATGGCCTCCAGGACCTGGAGGACTTCTCGCACATCATCCTGATTTATGCCTTACACCGGGTGAACGGCTACTCGCTCCGCGTCAAGCCATTCCTGGACGATGTCCAACACGGCGTGTTCGCGACGCGTTATCCCGGCCGGCCCAATCGTATCGGCCTCTCCATCGTGCGGCTGTGCGCGCGGCGCGGGGCGGTGCTGGAGGTCGAAGGCATCGATGTCCTCGATGGCACGCCCTTGCTCGACATCAAGCCCTATGTGCCGGAATTCGACAGCCGCACCGATGCACGGTCCGGCTGGTATGACTGCCGTCCGGCCGGCAAGGAGGGACGCTCATGAACGACCCTAAGCAGCTCCGGGAGGCGCTCGTCGCACGTCTGGCCAGGGTGATCGACCCGGAAACAGGCGTGGATGTCGTGCGCATGCGGCTCATCGAGAATCTGAGCGTGGACGCGCGCGGCTGCGTCAGCTACGTCTTTCGACCCTCATCCTCTCTATGTCCGCTGGCTGTGCCCTTGGCGATGGAGATTCGCCGCGCGGTGCGGGAGGTGCCAGGCGTGACCAACCAGGTCATGCGCGTGGAGGGCTACGTGGGCAGTGATGCCCTGAACGCGCTGCTGGAAGAACTGGCCGAGCCCGCTGGCACGGATGCTGAGCATGGTTCAACCGACACATGATATTCGCCACCAGGAAAACGGAGCATCAGACAACATGAAAAAGATCGGCATCATCATCTGCAACCGCTACCACACCTGTGCGGGAGGCAAGTGCCTTCGAGCTTTGCGGAACCGGGAAGGTGCTTTTGCCCGCTACAAAGACGAAGAGGTCGAGCTTGTTGGTTATACCACTTGCGGCGGCTGCCCCGGCGGCAACGTTGAGTACGCGCCTGCCGAAATGAAAAAGAACGGCGCCGAAATCATTCACCTGGCGACGGGGTTGGTGGTGGGCTATCCGCCCTGCCCGCGCCTCGAAGCCTTCAGTGAGTTCATCCCAACCAAGTACCAGTTGGAAGTCGTGATTGGCACCCATCCCATTCCGCAGAACTACTATCTGACACATCTACGGCTTGGCACCTGGCAGTCACCCAGGTCGCAGGCGCGCATAGAGCCCATACTGGCGGATGAGCCAACGCGCCTGGCATACGATTGAGTACGGCGCTCAACTTTTGGAAAGTCAGATGATGCACATGAGTGAGACACCCAGCCATCCAATGATTGCCTTCGGTCCCGTACCATCCCGTCGACTGGGCCGTAGCGTAGGTGTCAACCACATCCCGCCAAAAACGTGCAGTTACGCCTGCGTCTACTGCCAGGTGGGTCCCACGAACCGACTACGCACCGCCCGGCGCGCGTTCTATGCCGAAGATGATATTGTGGCTGACATAGAGCGCCGGGTGACCGAGGCGTGGAGCGCTGGCGAGGCGATCGACTACCTGACCTTTGTTCCCGATGGCGAGCCGACCCTCGACCTCAGCCTGGGCCGGGTCATCGACCGAGTCAAATCATTGGGCATCAAGATCGCTGTAATCAGCAATGGCTCGCTGCTATGGCGGGCGGACGTGCGCGAAACATTGGCCGCCGCGGACTGGATCTCGGTTAAGGTCGATGCCGTCCGTCCGGATATCTGGCGGAGGCTGAACCGTCCGCACCGCAGCCTATGGTTGGGTCTCGTCTTGGAAGGAATTCTCACGTTGGCCAGGGACTTCCAGGGCGAATTGGCTACCGAGACCATGCTGGTGCGCGGCGTCAACGATGACACTGCGCACTTGATTGATGTAGCAGGCTTCTTGGGGGAGTTGCAGCCGGACGTGGCCTATCTGGCAGTGCCAACGCGACCACCCGCAGAACCCTGGGTTACGCCACCACCCGAGAATGTGATTAATCGGGCATTCCAGCTGATACGCGACAAGGTGGCCCGCACAGAGCTGCTGATCGGCTACGAAGGCAACGCGTTCGCCTCGACCGGCAACCTGGCAGATGATCTGTTGAGCATCATGGCCGTGCATCCAATGCGCGAAGACGCCGTGCAGGAACTCACGAAAAGGGCCGGCGCGGAGCTATCGGTGGTGCAGTCACTGCTCGAACAGGGCAAGCTCGTCAAGAGCGAGTACGACGGGCACAAGTTCTATACCAGAAAACTGAAAGGTATTTCGGAGCATGGACAGGCAAAATGAACCTCACTCGGAGAAGACGGTCGACGACTCGCCCGCCATGACAGAGAGCCAGAGCGAGAATGCTACGGCCCACGACGTCATCGCATTGCAGCCCTTCGCCTTCTCCGCCAAAGTCCTCCAACATGGCCGCCATCCGACCAATGCGCGCCGCATGGAGCACGCGGACGCACACGCCATCAAGGTCGGGTGGTGCGGTGAGGTCATGGAGATGTACATCCGGCTGGACGGGCGCTCCATTACCGAAGCCAGCTTTTGGGCCGATGGCTGCCTCTCCACCATGGCGTGTGGCGACATGTTGACGACCATGGCAGCCGGCAAATCCCTCACAGCTGCGGCGGCAATCACGTCCGAGGAACTCATCGCGGCACTCGGCGGCCTGCCCTTCAAGAGCCACCACTGCGCTGAACTGTCAGTGGAAACCTTGCGGGCAGCAATCGAGAGCTGCGGCGAGCAGAAATAAGGAGCTCACTATGCCCGGGTACGATGGAACAGGGCCACGCGGCGCAGGGATGTTTACCGGCCGCGGGGAGGGATATTGCGCATTGCGCGTGCCTGAAGCCGGCTCCGGCGAACCGGCGACCGGCTATGCCGGCATCGCGGGCCGGCCCGTGCAGCCTGCATCCGGCCCCGAACAGTCGCTTCGGATTATCGACACGGCGCCATTGGGCCGCCTGGGTGCCGGCTTCGCGCGCCAGGGATGGCGACGCCGGTGCGGCAGGCGCAAATAGGAAAACCAGCGGAGTGGAGGTTCAGATGTGCCAGGCAACTCTCTATCTGGGTGATCAGGTGGTCGCGCGTGACGTAACCTGGCTGGAGCCGACAGCTGAAGGCGTGACATATGCAACGTTCTTCGAGGCGCCCAAAGTCGTGCACGGGCGTATCCGGTATCTGGACTTCCTGAAACATCGCGTCATGCTGGAGCCACTGGAGGAGAGCCATGGACGAGACTACGAAGCTGCGCATGTTGCTCCCGCACTGGATTGAGCACAACGGCGAGCATGCCCAGGAGTTCAGAGAGTATGCCGCGCGGTCACCCGAGGCCGGCGACAGCCTGACCGCGGCGGCGGCGCTGGTCGAGGCGGCCAACGCAAGGCTCACAGACGCACTGGCTAAGCTGGGTGGCCCGCTGGAGCACCATCACGCATGAGCGAGCCCACCACATCGGCCACAGGGCCGGGCATCACGTACCGGCCCATCGGATTCGTGGAGAACGCCTTCGACCAGCCGGCCGCGCCAGAACAGATCCGTGCCCACGCATCGCGCATCGTACTCGATCCGGCCCTGGTAACAGGCCTACAAGGGCTTGAGCCCGGCCAGCAGATCCTGGTCGTCTTCCATTTCCACCGTTCCGAGGGCTACGAGTTGACCCAGCATCCACGGGGCGACCAGAGTCGCCCGCGCCGGGGCGTCTTTGCCCTGCGCAGCCCGCGGCGGCCCAATCCGATCGGCATCACAGTTGCAGAGTTGACTGCCGTGGACGGGAACATCCTGCACGTGCGGGGCCTGGATGCGCTGAATGGCACCCCGGTCTTGGATATCAAGCCGGCTTGAGCCGGATACTGGGCGCCCGAGGAGGTCCACCCATGTATCAGACGCTACTCGTACCGCTGGATGGTTCGAAGTTCAGCGAACGCGCGCTGCCCATGGCCGTCATCTTAGCCAAGACGATGCAGGCCCGCATGGTTCTGCTCCATGTTATCAGCGCCCCAGTTTTCCCCGGCGGTGACACGGCAGAGGTTGAGCGCCAGGCCGGCGAGGAGGCCCAGGCCTACCTGGCCCAACTGGCGCGGTCCCTGTTGGCCGAGGACCTACAAGTGGAGACAGTGGTAACCTACGGGGATGCTGCGGAATCGCTCCTGCTGGAAGTTAACTCGCATGGGGTCGACCTGGTGGTGATGTGCTCGCATGGCCGGTCTGGCCTGGGGCGCTGGATCTTCGGCTCGGTCGCGGAGCGGGTGCTGGCTCACAGTGCGGTACCGGTGCTCCTGGTGCGTCCCACCGGCGAGGTTGTCTCGCT
>CAZTMA010000042.1:0-36660 GCA_964614645.1 uncultured Anaerolineales bacterium | reverse complement strand
CGCCAGGTGTTGCAATGTTGCAATTGCAACGCCCCATCATACTGGCGTCCGCCAAGTGTTGCAACGTTGCAATTGCAACCAATACCTTCGCCAATCAGGGCGAACTCAGAGCTGGCTGACCGCCATGAATGCGGCCTAAAGCGGTCAATCGGCAGAAGATGCGAGCCAAAAGAATGGGCTCAGGCTTTTCCGGAAGCATTTTGATGGCCTCGGTCACGTATCTGGCGCCGCGACACAAGGCTTTCAAGTCCAAGATACTACACTCCGGATCGGTGGGCCGGAGGTTGGCAAGTAAGCGCTGCGAGACGTTGACCATGAACAGAGCCAGGTTCGCCGCGTTGGTCACAGCGGTTTCGGTCGTGTTCATGAAGTCTTCGAGGCCCCAATACTGTTTGGCGTCCCGGAAGTTGAATTCGATTTGGAACCTCAGGCGATAATAGTCAATCAGCTGGTCGTAGGCGAGTGCCAGGTCACTGCTGAACAGCACCACATGCGCCCAGGCCCGGGTTTGCCGATGGGTCTTGACGATGACCACGACATTGAGCGGCTGGCGGAACTCCTTGTGCCAGGCTTGGGTCTGATAGATGCGGGTCTCAATGTGACCCTCGACGGTCGTCGTCTTGAGACAGCTCTCGGGTAGTTGCCGATAAGCGAGCTTGTCACCGTATTTGCGATGCGGGCCATGCCCCTGATAGGGGCCATCATACGGTAAATACAAGGCGGCGTCACAGCGCAACTTGGAAATCAGGTGCAAGCCGCACTGGCGCACCATGTGCATGGCGGGATGGTTGCCAAAATGCCCATCCAAGACCAGATAGGCCAGGGGCATGTGCCCGGCCATCAGTTTGAGTTGGGCGGTCAGCATGGCCTGGATGCGCAGCAATTCGGGCGACAAGGTTACGTCCGCCGCTACTTTGTTCTGGCTGCCTTTGGGCCGACCCCGTTTGCGCGGCTCACCCGACTTGGGCGCCTGTTTGGCGGCGGCTTTGGCCGCACTGGCCGCCTTTTCAGCCGCACTGCGGACGACCTGTTCAATGCGTACCGGAAATGCGCGGCGTTCTTGGGTGCTAATCAGCGCCAGGCTGAAAAAGGCGAGGCCCGGAATCACCCGGCCGTACACGCCCGCAAAGAACCGATCCAGGCCATACGTGCAGGCGCCGGCTTTGCTGACCACCACCTCATCGCCGGCCAGCAGGTAGACGTCATCTGGCCGCAGCAGATGGTGGCGGAAGAACACCCAAAACAACGTGGCCCAGGGCAGCGTCGTAGAGAAGAAGCGCTGCACGGTGCGATAACTGCCGCCACGACCAGCCCAGCGGGAGATGCCAAGCATCGTCACCCGGCCGGTCATGGCCAGCAGCGCCAAGATGATCCGACCAAACTGGCCCAACGTGGTCGCCGTCAGGAACGGTTGGAAACATTGTAAAAGTGCTACAATATCCGGCATGGGCTTTCGTTAGTCCTTGAGCTGAGGTTCGTGGTGAACAACAACTCTACTACGAAAGCCCGTTTACTTCACATCTGCCTTACCGCCAGTTTGGCGAAGGTATTGACTGGCGCAACACCATTGTTAATACCCGCGCCTACGGCACCAACGCCGACGACGTCATCAAATACACCAGCGCGTACATCGATGGTTACCGTGCCGGCGCTGAGGGCCACATGGTGACCTGCATCAAGCACTTCCCCGGCGACGGCACCGAGGAACGCGACCAGCATCTCGTGCTGGGCGTGAACGAGCTTTCGCCCGCAGAATGGGATGCCTCGTTCGGCCGCGTCTACCGCCACCATATCATCAACGGCGTCGAGATGATCATGGCCGGCCATATCGCGCTGCCGTACTACTCGAAGCAGTTGAATCCGTCCCTGATGGATGAAGACATCATGCCTGCCACCCTGGCCCCGGAACTCATCACGGGGCTACTCAAAGAGCAATTGGGGTTCAATGGCATGGTCATCACCGATGCCAGCCACATGCTCGGCATGACATCGGCCATGCGCCGCGAAGACTATGTGCCCGCCGCAATCGCCGCCGGCTGCGACATGTTCCTGTTCTTCAACGACATGGAGGAAGACTTCACCTTCATGCTCAACGGCTACAAGAACGGAGTCATTACCGAAGAGCGCATGAACGACGCCGTGCGCAGGGTTCTCGGCCTGAAGGCCAAGCTCAATCTGCACCAGAAGCAGGCCGAGGGCAAGCTGCAGAAGACCGCGCAGGACCTGGCGGTCATCGGCTGTGCAGAGCACCTGGCCATGCGCGCCGATGCAGCCGACAAGGGCATCACGCTTGTCAAGAACACGCTGAACCAGTTGCCCATCCGGCCGGAGACGCACCGGCGCATCCGCCTGTACTATCTCCAGGGCGAGGTGGGCGGCATTGTGGCCGCAGGCTCGAAGGTCTGCGAGGCTGTGACCGCGGAACTGGAAAGCCGCGGCTTTGAGGTCACTGTCAACGACGGCACGACGCGGGTCAAGGGTCGCACGCTGGACTATCGCCAGAATGTCGACGCTGCGCTCATCATCGCAGACGTGGTCGGCTACGGCGCACAGAACAACTACCGGATCCAGTGGAAGACCGCGATGAGCAACGAGTGTCCCTGGTATGTCTGGGAGGTCCCGACCGTCATGGTCTCGCTGAACTTCACGACCCATCTGCATGACGCGACGATGGTCAAGTGCTATATCAACGCGTACCACAGCAATGCAGAGATCATCAAGCACGTCGTCGACAAAATCATGGGCGAGTCGGACTTTAAGGGCAAGCCCAACGAGCTCGTCTGGGCTGAAAAATGGCAGGCCCGGCTGTAACGGTGATGTACTGCGCGCCAGGCTCATGCGCTCATCAGCCCTTGGATGTCACCAGCTCGTAGCTGCCAGGAGGTGCCTTCTCAGCGAGTCTGCGAATACTTTCTTCATGCGAACATTACGGATAGGTCCGGTCCAACGACCAATTGATGATGGTTGCAACCGTTAGCAAACCAGCTCGTTCAAAGGAGAGTATTTCCATGGCAACAGCAGCTCCCCCCCTCCCTACCGCAGCTCCCCCGTCTGTGCTGACGCCGGAGTACAAGAAGACGCGGCCGGGCGCCATGTTCGCCTTCGCTGTCGGCACGATGAGCGACAGCATGGAAGGCGGCCTAATCAACACTTTGTTCCCGGTCATCCAAAAGGCTTTGGGCCTGGATATCGGTGCACTGGGCACCATGTCCAGCATCAGCAAGTGGGCCCGCATGCTCTTCGGCACGCTCTGGGCCATCGCAGGCGACAAGTTCGGCCGCAAGAAAATCCTGGTCTTCATGACCGGCCTCTGGGGCCTCTGGACTGCCGCCGCAGGCTTTGCTCAAGACTACACGCAGTTATTGATCCTCTACACCATCGGCGTCATCGGTACGGTCGCGGCCGAACCGATCCAAAACGGTCTCATGGTGGACATGTTCGATGAAGAGGAGCGCGGCAAGGCCTACGGCACCCTCCGCACCATCGGTGTGGCCGCCGGCCTCGTCCTGACCCCACTCATCGGCCAACTCGCCAATTGGCCCACGCCGGAGAATGGCTGGCGCATCGGTATGTTCATCATGGGCGGCCTCAGCCTGTTGAGCGGCCTCTTACTCCAGATCTTTCTGAAGGAGCCGCCCCGCCGCATCGTGGCTGGCGACCCGGACGCCGGCAAGTTCAAGATCACGGACATCAAAGAGATCATCAAGATTCCGTCGTTCTGGCTGCTGGCAGTCATGCTGCTGTTCGTGACCTCGATGGTGTTCTTCGCCTTCATGGTGACCTACTTCGTGAACGTGCGCGGCTGGGAAACCCCTGCAGCTGCGGTCCTCTACACGGTCTTCATGGCCGGCTGGGCGGTCGGTGGCTTCACCGGCGGTGCCCTCGGCGACTTCTTCCAGAAGAAGTTCGGGGACAAGGGCCGCGTCATGTTCATGCAGATCTACCTGATCAGCTGGGCCATCGGGACCTACCTGTTCACGCAGGTGGACTGGGGCAGGGGCCTGATTGTCTACATCGTGGCCTTCCTGGTCGGGACGATCGGCTCGTGGGGCTTCTCGGGCGCGGTGCTGCCGATGGTCGGCCAGATCGTGGAGCCGCAGTATGCTGCCACCACCTTCGCCCTGCTCTTCTCCTTCATCCAGGGCGCGATCACGGCCATCTACCTGCTGTTGATCAAGCCCCTGGCCGGTGCGCTGGGCAGCCTCGACAAGGTCTTCCTGTATATGCTCAGCATACCTTACGCGGTGAATGCCGTCTTCTGGTTCCTGTTTTACTTAACATATCCCAAGGATGTGCAGAAGCGCCGGGAGCGAATGGCAGCTCGGCTCACTGGCCAGTGATGTTACCGGTTGAAGGTTTGCAGGTTCGAAGGTCGCCCCTAACTCTCAACCTTTGAACCTGCAAACCTGCAACCTTCAAAGGAGACTACCGTGCTCTATCCCATCCAAAACGGCGTGCGCAATAAGCTGGACATCTCCGGCATCTGGGATTTCCGGACCGATCCCGACCACCGTGGTGAGGCGGAAGGCTGGGCCAACGGCCTCAGTGAGGCGCGGCCCATGGCAGTCCCCGGGAGTTGGAACGAGCAGTACGAGGACCTCTTCGGCTATCTGGACCTGGCGTGGTATGGCAAGAAGGTCTACGTTCCATCAGGCTGGAAAGGCCAGCGCGTCTTTCTCCGCGTAGGTTCCGCCGTCTACTTCGCCACCGTTTATGTCAACGGGGAACAGGTGGGCACGCATGAGGGCGGCCACCTCCCCTTCGCCTTCGACATCACCGATCATCTCAGGTGGGAGGAAGAAAACGTCGTCGCCATCAGCGTCGAGAACGAGCTGCGGCCAGATCGCGTGCCCTCGGGCAACATGCCGGGCCAGTCGGTGACGGACATGATCATCACCACCCCGAGGACCACCTACGACTTCTACCCGTTCTCCGGCATTCACCGGCCCGTAGTGCTCTACTCCGTGCCACAGACGCACATTGAGGACGTGACCGTTGTCACCACGATCGATGGCACCGACGGTGTGGTGAAGGTGACAGTCAAGCTGAACGCCGCAACCGGCGAGCAGTGTTCGGTGGAACTCAAGGGTGGCGATGCGGTCTATCGGGCCGAGCTGACCTTCACTGGCGGCGAAGCCGTGGCGGAGCTGCAGGTCCCGAGTGCGCACCTTTGGTCGGATAGGGACCCCTATCTCTACGACCTGACCGTCTCCACCGACACTGACCAGTATGCCCTCAAAGTTGGCATCCGCACCATCGCGGTCGATGGTAGGAAGATCCTGCTCAACGGCCAGCCCGTCAAGATGAATGGCTTTGGCCGTCACGAAGACTTCCCTGCGAGCGGCAAAGGCCTTAACCTGCCGTTGATCGTCAAAGACTACCAGCTCATGCGCTGGACTGGCGCGAACGCCTACCGCACCTCGCATTACCCCTACAGCGAGGAAGAAATGCAGATGGCGGATCGCGAGGGCTTCCTCATCATCGATGAGATTCCCGCCGTTAGTCTGCAGATGGGCGATGAAGCGAACTTCCCCGCCCGGCTGCGCATGTGCCTGCAGCAGATCGAGGAATTGATCGCGCGCGACAAGAATCACCCGGCCGTGGTCATGTGGTGCGTAGCGAACGAGCCCATGCACGCCGGCATCGGCATCGGCGCCGGGGCCGGGGTCAATCCGGAACTGGAAGCCAGAAACAAGCCGGGCAAGCAGTTTCTTGAGACCGAGCTGGCGCACGCGCGAGAGCTGGACCCCACGCGGCTGGTCACGATCGTAACTGTCATGGGCGGTCCGCAGGACTGGATGGAGAAGTGCGACGTCGTCTGTATGAACCGGTACTGGGGCTGGTATACTCTCGGAGGCCAGCTGGCCAAGGCGCGGCAGGGGCTCGAGGCAGAACTCGACCAGGTCTGGGAACGGTGGCACAAGCCGATCATCATGACCGAATTCGGCGCGGACACGGTGCCCGGCTTTCACGGCAAGCCCGATGTCATGTGGACGGAGGAATACCAGGCCAACTACATCCGGTTCCACCTCGAGGTGGCAGCCGAACGTGACTTCGTCGCCGGCATGCAGGTATGGATCTTCGCAGATTTCGCCGCGGTGCAGAGCCTGATGCGCGTCGGCGGCCTCAACCACAAGGGTGTGTTCACACGCGTTCGCACACCGAAGATGGCCGCGCACGTCTTGCGGGAATTTTGGGTAAAATAGGTCGGAAGGTGTAAGGTGCAAGGTTGAAGGTGTAAAGTCCACACGGACGAGCCTTCAACCTTCAACCTGCAATTTTGACCTATTCAAGGAGGAACCATGCCAGAACCATTGTTGTCTCCGGATCGTTTCTTTGCACCCGAGCCCGGCCAGCGCCGAGTCGCGCGTGAGCTCTACGAGAGCATTGCCGGCCTGCCCATCGTCAGCCCGCACGGCCACGTCGATCCCGCGCTGCTGGCCGACGAGAACGCGACCTTCGGCACGCCCGCTGACCTGTTCATCATCCCGGACCACTATGTGTTTCGCATGCTCTACTCGCAGGGCGTCCCCTTGGAGTCGCTCGGCATCCCGAAACGGCCGGACGCGCCGGCAGGCCCCGCGCTGGAGACGGATCACCGCAAGATCTGGCAGGTCTTCGCCGACTACTTCTATCTCTTTCGCGGCACGCCCAGCGGTGTCTGGCTCGCCCATGAGCTGCACGAGGTGTTCGGCATCAGGAAAAAGCTGACCGGCGCCACGGCCCAGCCTATCTACGACGAGCTGGCCGACAAGCTGGCGCAGCCCGCCTACCGCCCCCGTGCGCTGTTCGACCGCTACAAGATCGAGGTGCTGTGCACGACCGACGGCGCGGCCGATTCGCTGGCCCATCACAAGGCCATCCGGGAGTCGGACTGGCCTGGCGTCGTCCGGCCCACCTTCCGTCCGGATGCGGTGACCAATCTCGGCCTTCCCGCATGGAAAGCTAACCTGGAGGCGCTGGGCGCGGTCGTCGGCCGTGAGATCACCACAGCCAAGGCGCTCGTCGCCGTGCTGGAAGAGCGCCGGGCCTTCTTCAAGAGCATGGGTGCGACCTCCACCGACAGCGGCGTCGAGACACCTTACACCGAGGCCATGTCTGAACACGACGCAGAGGCCATCTTCGCGCGGGCGCTGGCCGGCCGGGCCACGCAGGATGACGTGCGCCGCTTCACTGGCTACATGAACGTCGAAATGGCGCGCATGAGCGTCGAGGATGGGCTGGTCATGCAGTTCCATGCGGGCAGCCACCGCAACCACAACCCGCTGATCTATGCAACGTTCGGCGCAGACAAGGGCGCGGATATCCCGATTGTGACCGAATGGGTGCAGAACCTCAAGCCGCTGACCGACCGCTTCGGCAACGACCCGCGGCTTACGCTGGTGCTGTTCACCATGGATGAAACCGGCTACGCGCGCGAGATGGCGACACTGGCCGGCCACTATCCGGCCCTCCGGCTGGGTCCGCCCTGGTGGTTCAACGACAGCCTCAACGGCATCGCGCGTTACTTCGACCAGGTGATGGAGACCGCCGGGCTGTACAACACCACAGGCTTCATCGACGATACCCGGGCCTTCCTGTCCATCCCCGCGCGGCACGATGTCTGGCGCCGTGCCGCGGCCAACTGGCTGGCCGGGCTGGTCGTCCGCGGCATGATCGACATGGACGAGGCCGCCGAGATGGCGCCTGACATGGCGAACGGCTTGGCACGCAAGACGTTCAAACTGTAGGGCGAACTGAGGCCAGCTTTGCTGGCACCCCCGCCCCTACAAGACAGGGGTTACGATGATCGGTCTCGACCTGGGCACCACGAACTGCAAGGCGGTGCTGCTGGATGCAGATGGCCGCGTCAGAGCTACGGCTTCTGAGGGCTACAAGCTGCAGATCCCGCATCCGGGTTGGGCCGAACAGGATGCCCGGCTCGTGTGGGCAGCTGCGCAGAAGGTGCTGCGCGCCGTGGCCGAAGCCGCGGCGGCAGCGGGTCGCTTAACAAACGAGGGCATCTGTATCAGCGGCGCGATGCACAGCCTGATCCCGGTTGCCGATGACGCAGGCACTCCCTTGGCAAATGCGATGACCTGGGCGGACGCGCGGGCGACGGCCGTCTATCGCGGCCTGATCGCAGACACTGATACCCATGCGCTCTACCGGCGCACGGGTTGCCCCGTGCATTCCACCTATCAACTCCAACGGCTGCGCTGGTGGAACCGGGTGGAGCCCGAGCTGGCGCACCGTGCGCACCTGTGGGTCGCACTCAAAGACTGGGTGTTGCACGCGCTGACCGGCATCTGGGCCACCGACCTCAGTCTGGCTTCGACGACGGGGCTGCTCAACCTGCACCACTTGACGTGGGATACCGAGGCCCTCCAACTGGCGGGCGTCCAGGCTGACAGACTGCCGCCGTTAGTATCGCCTTCGCACATCGCAGGATTCCTGACAGCGGAAGCGGCGCGTGCCACAGCACTGCCGGAGGGCCTGCCGGTGGTGGCGGGCGGCAGCGACGGCGCGATGGCGAGCCTCGGCATCGGTACTGCGACGCCCGGGCAGACGGTCATTACCGTGGGCACCAGCGGCGCAGTCCGCAAGATTATCGATGAGCCCTGGTTCGATCCCGCGGAGCGCACCTGGTGCTATATCCTGAATGAAGGCCTGTGGATCATCGGGGGCGCGATCAACAACGGCGGGCTGACGCTGCAGTGGGTACGCGACAAACTCTACCCGGACCTGGCTGGCGCGGCCGGCTACGAGCAACTTGCAGCGGACGCAGCCTCTGTGCCGCCCGGGGCTGCGGGAGTCTTCATGCTGCCCTACTTTGCAGGCGAGCGCAGCCCCCATTGGGCGCCCAAAGACAAGGGCATGCTCTACGGCCTGGGGATGGGTCACAGCCGCGTGCATATCGCACGCGCAGCCCTGGAGGGGGTGGCCAACTGCCTGGCCGATGTTTGGGACGCACTATACGGGTCCAGGACGGTTGGTGACAATATAGTGCGGCTGACCGGCGGGATTACCCGCACGCCGCTCTGGGTCCAAATCGTGGCGGACATGCTGGGCGTCCCGCTGATGGCGCTCGAGGTCGCCGATACATCCGCGACCGGCGCAGCGCTGCTGGGACTGCACGGGCTCGGGCTGATCGGCGCGGACCAGATGGCGCTGACCGTCAGGCCCGGTCCGGTCTACACCCCGGATCCACACCGCCACGAATTCTATGCCCAACACCATCGCGAATACCGAGCCCTGCGTCGCGGCATGGCGGCCATGGGTGAAACTCTTGAGTACCTTAAGGAGAGTTATCTATGAACCGTGACGAACTCATGCATATGTACGACTTCGCCGGCAAGACCTTTGCCGTAACCGGCGGCGCGGGCGCATTGGGTGGCGATGTAGTCATCGCCCTGGCCGGCTGCGGCGCAAACGTCATGGTGCTCGACCGCAACCTGGCGCGTCTGCCTGCGATCAGGGAATGTGTGGGCCCGGGAGCCGGCGACATCGATGGAGTCCAGGTTGACGTGATGAACCGCGAAAGCCTGACCGCGGCGGGCGAGGCCATCAACATGCGCTTCGGTGCTCTATATGGGCTAGTGAACGCGGCCGGCGGCAACAGCCCGCGGGCGACGTGCAGCGCGGACATGAGCTTTTTCAACATTCCCGAAGAAGGGCTGCGATTCGTACTGGACCTCAACATCCTGGGCACGATGATGCCCTGCCAGGTCCTTGCCAAGCACATGGCCGAGGCCGGTGAAGGCGTCATCCTGAACTATTCCTCCATGAACGCCTATCGCCCGTTGACCAATATCGCGGCCTACTCGGCGTCAAAGGCGGCCATCACGAACTTCACGGCATGGCTGGCTGTATATCTGGCGCAAAACTTCCCAGGCAACATCCGCGTCAATGCCATCGCGCCAGGCTTCTTCCTGGGCGAGCAAAACCGCTTCCTGATGATCGACCAGGCGACCGGTGGCTGGACCGCACGCGGCCAGCGCGTCGTTGACCACACACCGATGGGGCGCCTCGGCAATCCTGAGGATCTGCTGGGCGCTGTGCTGTGGTTGCTTTCCCCGGCCGCATCGTTCGTGACGGGCATCACGGTTCCTGTGGATGGCGGGTTCTCGGCCTACGCCGGTGTGTAGTAAACTGTAGGTTCGCAGGACGAGGCGTTCCAGGTTGGAAAGTTGAAGGTCACATATTAGCCGGTCAACTTGCAACCTTCAACATGTCAACCTCGAACCGACAGGAGGATTACATGGTCATTGCTCAAGCTATCTCAAAAACCGGTCTCCTGATGCACGACCAAATCAGGGAAACCTTGGCCCAGGGGCTGGGCGGCAAGCTGACCGGGCAGAAAGTGCTGGTGCTCATCCCCGACCACACCCGTTCGCTGCCGCTGCCCGAGCTTTTCCGCATGGTCGTCGAAACCCTGCACGATGTGCGCGAACTCAACGTCATGGTCGCCCTGGGCACGCACCCGGGCTATGACGAGGCGGGCCTCAACCACCTGGTGGGCATCACGGCGGAGGAGCGCGCGACGACCTACCGGCACGTCGGCCTGCTCAACCACGCCTGGAACGATCCGGCTGCCCTGGCCTCGCTGGGCGTCATCGACAAGGACGAGATCAAGCAGCTTGCCGGGCCCAGCTACCACAAGTCGCTGCCGGATGAGATCAACATCCGCATCAACAAGGCCGCACTGGAGCATGACCACATTGTCATCATCGGTCCGACCTTCCCGCATGAGGTGGTCGGCTTCTCGGGCGGCGCCAAATACTTTTTCCCCGGTATCTCCGGGCCGGATGTCATTAACGCCACGCACTGGCTGGGCGCGCTGGCGACCGTCTTGGGCACCATCGGTATCAAGGACACGCCGGTCCGCGCGGTCATCCACGCGGCCACGGCACGGCTCAAGACCCCGGCGACACTCGTTGCGTTACTTGTGCAGGGGCACGATCTGTCGGGCATGCTCATCGGTGACGTCTACGAGACCTGGAACGCGGCCGCGGATGCGTCCTCGGAGTTGCACATCAAGTGGTGCGACCGGCCCTACAGGCGGGTGCTGTCTACATGCCCACCGATGTACGATGAGTTGTGGACCGCGGGCAAGTGCATGTACAAGATGGAGTCCGTGGTGGAGGTGGGCGGCGAGCTCATCATCTACGCGCCGCATCTCCGTGTCGTAAGCCCGGTTCACGGCAAGTACATCTACGAGGCAGGCTATCACATCCTGCCTTACTTCCTGCAGGACTGGGAGAAGTACCAGCATCTGCCGCTGGGCGCGTTGGCGCACTGCACGCACGTGCGCGGCTCCGGCATCATGGAGAATGGATTCGAGCGGCCAAACGTCCGGCTGGTGCTTGCCAGCCAGATTCCGCCCGAGGACTGTGCCAGATTGAACCTGGAGTACATGGACCCGGCAACCATCAACCCGGCCGACTGGCAGAACCGCGAGAATGAGGGCATCCTCTATGTCGCCAAGGCCGGCGAAATGCTCTACAAAGTGAGGGGGAACTAGATGAAATACGGATTGAACATCAAACCGGATGGCGCGCTGGACCTCGTGTCGCTGGGCGCGCTCGTGCACCGGCTGGACCCTGGCATCATTCCGTTCCGGAAGGCCACCCACTGCGACATCCATGTCAGCGGCGGTGAATTCAACGTGGCCGCGAACCTGTCTGACTGCTTCAACCTGAAGACGGGGATTGTAACGGCCATGGTGGATTATCCGATCGGCGCGCTGATTGCCGAGCGCGTGCGCGCGATGGGCGTCACCCCGTTCTACCGGCACTTCGAGCACAACGGCGTCACCGGGCCAAACATGGCGACGGTCTACAGCGACCGGGGCCAGGGCGTGCGCGCACCGGTCGTCTTCTATAATCGGAGCAACGAGGCCGCCGCGCAGCTCAAGCCGGGCGATATCGACTGGGGACAGATTTTTGCTGGCGGCGTACGCTGGTTCCACAGCGGCGGCATCTTTGCCGCACTCTCCGAGACGACGGGCGAGCTAATCATCGAGGGCATGAAGGCCGCAAAGGCTGCCGGCGCAGTGACCTCCATCGACCTTAACTATCGCGCGAAGCTCTGGAACATGTGGGGCGGCCACGCGGTGGCGTTGAAGGTGCTCAAGGGCATCGTGGAAAACGTCGATGTCATCGTCGGCAACGAAGAGGACCTCCAGATGGGCCTCGGCATCCCGGGACCGGAGGTGGCGGGTGCTCCTGCGGGAGTCCGGTCGAAGCTCGACCCGAGCGTCTTCTTCGATATGATCGACAAAGTGACCGCCCTGTACCCGAACGTCAAGATCGTAGCGACCACGCTGCGCGAGGTGCACTCGACCAACCGGCACAGTTGGGGTGCGGTGGCCTGGATCGACGGCAAGACTTACCAGTCGCCCACGTGCGAGCTGGACGTGCTGGACCGCGTCGGCGGCGGCGACGGGTATGCGGCCGGGTTCTTCTACGGGCTGCTGTCCGGCGCATCCGAGCAGGAAGCCGTCAATCTCGGCTGGGCACACGGCGCGCTTCTCACAACTTTCCCCGGCGACACGACGATGGCCACCGTGGACCAGGTCAAGGCGTTCGCGAAGGGCGGGTCGGCACGAATTCAGCGTTAAGGCTTGAAGGTTGCAGGTAACAAACCAGCGGACGATGACCTGCAACCTGCAACTTCTGAACTTGCAACTATCAGGAGTCCTACATGCCCGACAACTCAACCCTCGAACAGCAGTGCATCAATACGATCCGCTTCCTGGCCGCGGACGGCGTACAGCAGGCGAATTCGGGCCACCCGGGTCTGCCCATGGGCACCGCGCCGATGGCCTACACCGTCTGGACGCGCCACTTGCGCCACAATCCCCAGAACCCCGGCTGGGCCAATCGCGACCGCTTCATCCTGTCTGGCGGCCACGGCTCCATGCTGCTGTATGCCCTGGCGTATCTGACAGGCTACGACCTGCCGCTGGATGAACTGAAACGCTTCCGCCAGTGGGGCAGCCTGACGCCCGGCCATCCGGAGTACAGCCTGACGCCGGGTGTGGATGCCACAACCGGTCCGCTGGGGCAGGGGCTGAGCAACGGCGTGGGCATGGCGATCGCCGAAGCGCACCTCGCGAAGGTCTACAACCGCCCGGGCCATAAGGTGATCGACCACTACACCTACGCCATCGTAACCGATGGCGACCTGATGGAAGGGGTCGCATCGGAGGCCGCCTCGCTGGCCGGTCACCTGGGGTTGGGCAAGCTCATCTACCTGTATGACGACAACCACATCTCCATCGAAGGCTCCACCGACATCGCCTTCACGGAAGACCGGGGCAAGCGGTTCGAGGCCTACGGTTGGCACGTGCAGAAGGTCGCGGATGGGCTGGACGTGGAAGCGATCGACGCCGCGATCCAGGCAGCCAAACAGGACCCGCGGCCGTCCATCATCATGGTGCACAACATCATCGGCTTCGGGATGCCCAATCGCCAGGGGACCGCGAAGGCGCACGGCGAGCCGCCAGGCGACAAGGAACTGGATGCGGCGAAGGACCACCTCGGCTGGCCCAAGGAGCCGCGCTTCCACGTGCCCGAGGAGGCGCTGGCATACTTCCGGCAGGCTGTAGCCCAAGGCGCGGCGGCGGAAGAGACGTGGCAACAGAAGTTCGAAGCCTACCGAGCCGAATACCCTGCGCTGGCTGCCGAACTGGAGCGCCGGTTGGCAGGTGAACTGCCGGAGGGCTGGGCGAACGACCTGCCTGTCTTCCCGGCAGACGCCAAGGGGCTTGCCTCGCGGGCTTCCTCCGGCAAGGTGCTGAACGCCATCGCGGACAAGCTGCCCGATGTGATCGGCGGCTCCGCAGACCTGGCGCCCTCCACAGTCACCTGGATGAACAGTAGCCCGGCCTTTGCCGGTCCCGCCAACGGCGGCGACGATAACTGCCACGAGGGCCGCAATATCCATTTCGGCGTACGCGAACACGGCATGGGCGCGGTCGTCAATGGCATGGCCTACCACGGCGGCGTCATCCCGTTTGGCTCCACCTTCTTCGTCTTCTCCGACTACATGCGGCCGGTTCTCCGGGTGGCCGCGCTGTCACACCTGGGCACCATCTCGATCTTTACCCATGACAGCGTCGGCGTGGGCGAGGACGGTCCGACCCACCAGCCGATCGAACACATGGCGGCGCTGCGTGCGATCCCACGGCTCATCACCCTGCGCCCCGCTGAAGCGAACGAAGTGCGCGAGGCCTGGAAGGTCGCCATCGAAAACCGGCGCCGCCCGTCTGCGCTGGTCCTCACGCGGCAGAACCTCCCGACGCTCGACCGGACGGTCTATGCGCCGGCCGAGGCTCTGCAGCGGGGCGCGTATGTACTGGCCGATCTGGGTACGGAGCCCGGCGGAAAGCCCGACGTCATCCTGATGGCAAGCGGCTCGGAAGTGGGCCTGATTGTCGAAGCCGGGCAACGCCTGGCCGAGCAAGGCATGGCGGTGCGCCTGGTCTCGTTCCCAAGTTGGGAGCTGTTCACCGAACAGGATGCCGCATACCGGGATGAGGTCCTGCCGCCGGATGTACCTGCACGTCTCGCCGTGGAGGCTGGCATTACGATGGGCTGGCACCGTTGGGTAGGCACGCAGGGCCGCGTCCTCGGCATCGATCGCTACGGCGCGTCCGCGCCCGCGGGCATAGTCTTCAAGGAACTGGGCTTGACGGCAGACAATGTCGTCAACATGGCGAAAGAACTGATTGTTTGAAAGTTAGCAGGTTGCAGGTTGAAAGTTACCGGGCTGCAACCTGTAACCTTCAACCTTCCAACCTGCAACCCTTGTGAGGAGCATTATGAATACAGCACAGCAGCTACACACCGCCGGCCAGTCTATCTGGTACGACAACATCGAGCGCCGCCTGCTGAACAACGGCGAGTTGGCCGGCATGATCGCACGCGGCGAAATCCGCGGCGTCACGTCCAACCCGACCATCTTCATGAACGCGATTACCAAGTCGCACGACTATAACTCCGGCCTGGTGCCGCTGGCCAAGGCCGGCAAGACCGCGGAGGAAATCTTCTGGGACCTGGCGATCGAGGATATCCAGGCCGCGGCAGACCTCTTCCGGCCCCTCTATGAGGAAAGCAACCGCGGGGACGGCTACGTCAGCCTGGAGGTCAACCCGTATCTCGCAAACGACACTTCGGTCACGCTGTCGGAAGCCAAGCGGCTCTGGAAGCGCGTGGACCGGCCCAACCTGATGGTCAAGATTCCTGCGACGCTGGAGGGCCTGCCTGCGATCAAAGAGGCCATCGCCGCGGGCATCAACGTCAATGTCACCCTCATCTTCTCACGGGAACGTTACTGGGCCGTCATGGATGCCTTCATCAGCGGCCTCGAAGCCCGGCTGGCGGGAGGGCTGCCGATCGACGGCATCGCATCGGTCGCCTCCTTCTTCGTCTCGCGCGTGGACACGAAGGTAGACGGACAGCTGAACGGCATGGTTGACCGGGGTGGGGCGCATGCCGAAAAGGCAGCCGCGGTCCTGGGCCAGGCCGCCATCGCAAACGCCCGCCTGGCCTACAACGACTACCAGGTCATCTTCAACTCGGAGCGCTTTGCGAAGCTGGCCGCGCACGGGGCTCGGGCCCAGCGCCCGCTCTGGGCCTCCACCGGCACCAAGAACCCGGCCTACCGCGACGTGGTCTACATCGAGGAGCTGGTTGGCGAGAACACGGTCAATACCGTCCCGCCGGCGACGCTGGCCGCGTTCCTCGACCACGGCGTCGTGCGCGCCGGCAGCCTCGAGGAGTGCCTGCCGGAGGCATACCAAACCTTCGCGCAACTGGAAGCGCTGGGCATCATCATGTCCGACGTCACGCGCGAGCTGGAGGTCGAGGGCGTTAAGTCCTTCGCCAGCGCGTGGGGCGCGCTGCTCCAGGCCATGGAAACGAGCCGCCGCGCCGCGGTCGGAGAGTAAACGCGATGGGCAACAGTGCGAGCAGAGCTCGCCCAGAGCCATCCTTGAAGCAGCAGGCCGCGGACCAGGTGCTCACCTACATCCGGTCGGGCATGATCGTGGGACTCGGCGCGGGCAGCACCGCGCTGCTGGCGGTGCGCGGCCTGGCCGCGAAGCTCTCCCGCGGGGAGCTGACTGGCATCAAAGGGATTCCCTGTTCGCGGGTCATCGAGGCCGAGGCCAGGCGGCTGGGCATTCCGCTGACGACGCTGGAAGACGAGCAGGTCGATGACGATGGCCACGTTATCGACCTGACCTTCGACGGCGCCGACGAAGTTGACCCGGCACTCAATGTGATCAAGGGCGGGGGCGGCGCGCTGCTGCGTGAAAAGATTGTCGCGCAGGCCACCCGCCGCGAGATCATCATCGTGGATGAATCTAAGCTGTCGCCGGCCCTGGGCACCCACTGGGCCGTGCCAGTCGAGGTCATCCCCTTCGGCTGGCGCACGCAGGCTGCTTATCTGGAATCGCTCGGCGCGCAGGTGCACCTGCGGCCGGGCGACAACGATAGGCCGTATGCGACCGACCAGGGAAACTACATCCTGGACAGCGCCTTCGGGCCGATTGATGACCCGGCGCGTCTGGCCGCGTGGCTGGATGCGCGCACAGGCATCGTCTGCCATGGCCTGTTCCTGGGGCTGGCCGATGAAGTGATCGTCGCCGGAGCCGCCGGCATCCGGCACCTGACTCGCCCGGTGTAGCACTTATCCCGGCGAGCCGCTGGTACAGCATACCCGCCAGGGCGACAGGGCAATATCTTATAGGTTCCACAAGTACGAAAGGACCTCAGGCCATGAAGATCGCCATGATCGGTTTGGGCAAAATGGGCGCGAACATGACGCAGCGCCTGCTGAAGGGAGGTCACCAGGTCGTCGCCTATGATCTCAACGAGAGCGCCATTCTGGCTGCCGAAGCGGCCGGAGCAGAAGGTGCGCGCACCCTCGATGAGGTTGTGGCGAAGCTGCCCCAGCCCCGCGCGGCCTGGGTCATGGTGCCGTCAGGCAAGGCGACCGAAAGCACCATCCACGCTCTGGCGGACCGCTTCTCCGCCGGCGATATTATCATCGACGGCGGCAACAGCAACTACAAAGACTCCATCCGCCACGCCACCGAACTAAAGGAGCGTGGACTCCGCTTCGTGGACGTTGGCACCAGCGGCGGCATCTGGGGTATCACCGAGGGTTACAGCATGATGATCGGCGGCGAGGAAGAAGCCGTCGAGTGCTTGCGGCCCATCTTCGAGACCCTCGCTCCCGGCCCGGACCTCGGCTGGGGGCGCACGGGACCGGCCGGTGCGGGTCACTTCGTGAAGATGATTCACAACGGCATCGAATACGGGATGATGCAGGCCTACGCCGAAGGCTTCGAAATCATGAAGGCGAAGAAGGACTTCGGTGGGGAGGCGACTAACCTCGACCTGAAGCAAATCTCGGAAATCTGGCGCTACGGCAGCGTCGTCCGCTCGTGGCTGCTCGACCTGATTGCCAACGCGCTGGCTGAGGATGTGGAACTGAACGGCATCAAGGCGTGGGTGCCGGATTCGGGCGAGGGCCGCTGGACCGTGTTCGAGGCAGTAGACCTCGACGTCTCCGCACCCGTCATCACCCTCTCTCTGCAGCAGCGCTTCGAATCCCGGACCGAAGAGGCCTACCAGCACAAGCTCCTGGCTGCGATGCGCGCGCAGTTCGGCGGCCATGCGGTGAAGAAGGCACTGTAGCTGCGGGCGCAGATGCACTATTCTGTTCGTAGTAGGCGCCGTAGCGCCCGAAGTAGGGAGGAGTCATGGCCGAGAAGATTGACGCTCATGCCTGGTCGATCGAGCAGACCATCCATGAGCTAGGCACCGATCTGAAGAACGGTTTGACCAGCTCGGAGGCCCGCGCCCGGCTCGCGAAGTACGGCCCCAACGAGCTGAAAGAGAAGCCGCGACCCGGCTTTCTCAGCCGGCTGTGGGATCAGCTCAACAACTTCCTGATTTGGATCCTGATTGCGGCCATGGGCATTTCGCTTGCGATCGGCATCCCCGAATTCCTGAACACCGGCGACGCAACTGAGCTGGTCGATGTCGTCGCGATCCTCGCGATCATCGTGCTCAATACGGCCCTCGGAATGGTCCAGGAGTCCAAGGCGGAAGCATCGCTGGCCGCCTTGAAAAAGATGTCTGCGCCCAACGCCCGCGTCATCCGTGACGGCCAGGACCTGACCATCCCCGCGCGCGAGCTGGTCGTTGGCGACCTGGTGCTCGTGGAGGCCGGCAACTACCTGCCGGCGGATATCCGCCTCGTCGAAGCCGTCAACATGAAATCGGAGGAAGCCTCGCTGACGGGCGAATCGGTCCCGGTGGACAAGAACGCGAAGGTTGTCCTGGAGCCGGACGCACCGGTCGGAGACCGCGACAACACGGCTTTCATGTCCATGCTGGTGACCTACGGCCGTGGGGCCGGCATCGTCACCCAGACGGGCATGGACACGCAGCTCGGCCAGATTGCCGAGATGCTCCAGGAGTACGAAGACGAGCAGACGCCGCTCCAGATCAAGCTCGATGAGCTCGGCAAAACGCTGGGCATCGTGGCGCTGAGCGTCTGTGCCTTCATCTTCCTCTTCGGCGTCATCCGGGATACCGATCCGGCCATGGCCTTCACGCAGGGGCTCGCCCCCTACTGGGCCGCGCACGGTCACGAGGTTATCGAGCTGATGATGACCGCCGTCAGCCTGGCGATTGCCGCCGTGCCCGAGGGTCTGTCTGCGGTGGTCACTGTCTGTCTCGCCCTGGGCATGCAGCGCATGGTTGCCCGGAACGCCCTGATTCGCAAGCTGCCCGCTGTGGAAACCCTGGGCTCCTGCACCACGATCTGCTCTGACAAGACCGGCACCCTGACCCAGAACCAGATGACCGTGACACGCGGCTGGGCCGGCGGGCACGAATTCGCAGTGACCGGCGAAGGGTATAACCCTGAGGGCCGGTTCTCCCGCGACGAGACCCCATTTTCCCCGGTGGCTGACCCGGGCACGGCCCTGCTCCTGCATGGCATGATGTTGTGTAACGATGCGAAGCTGGAACGGACGGCAGGTGAAAACGGCGATGGCCAGCCATCCTGGCGCATGATCGGCGACCCGACCGAAGGCGCAATGGTGGTGGCGGCGGCGAAGGCGGGCCTGGACCGCGCCGAGGCAGCGCGCTGCTACCCGCGCGTGGCCGAGATTCCCTTCGATTCCGACCGCAAGATGATGACCACCATCCATGAGGCCGGCGACCTGGGGCCACGCATCCACAGTCTCAAGAACGGCACGGCGCCCACGGAATCCCATCCCTATGTGGCCTTCATCAAAGGCGGGCCTGACCTGATCCTCAGCTACTGCGACGACGTTGTATTGCACAACAAGATTGTGCCGCTCACGCCGGAGCTGCGCGAGGAGATCCTGACTGCCAACAAGGCCATGGCGACCTCCGCGCTGCGCGTGCTGGGCGGCGCGTTCAAGACGCTGGCAGAAGTGCCCGAGGAGCCCAAGCCCGAAGCCCTGGAGCGCCACATGACTTTCCTCGGCCTGCAGGGCATGATCGACCCGGCCAGGCCCGAGGTAAAAGTCGCGGTGGACATTGCTAAGAAGGCCGGCCTGCGCACCATCATGATTACCGGCGATTACAAAGACACCGCCGCGGCCATCGCCGGCGAGATCGGCATGCTCACCGAGGGCGGCGCAGTTGTCACCGGTGCGGACATCAATGCGATGACCGACGACGAGTTGGACAGCATGGTGCTGCACCTCAACACCTGCGCACGCAGCTCACCGGAGCACAAGATGCGCATCGTCGATGCTCTCAAGCGCCGCCACCAGGTCGTCGCGATGACGGGCGACGGCGTGAACGACGCCCCGGCCCTCAAGCGCGCCAACATCGGCGTTGCCATGGGCATCACCGGCACCGACGTGACCAAGCAGACCGCCGACATGGTGCTGACCGATGACAACTTCGCCAGCATCGTCTCGGCCATTGAAGAAGGTCGCATCATTTACTCCAACATCCGCAAATTCGTCTTCTTCCTCATTTCATGTAACGTCGGCGAGATCCTCATCATCTTCCTGGCTATGCTTGCGGGGCTGCCTTCACCACTGTCGCCCATCCAGTTGCTCTTCCTCAACCTGGTCTCCGACGGCGCACCGGCTCTCGCCTTGGGCATGGAACCGGGTGAGCCTGACATGATGGACCGGCCGCCGCGTCCGGTCAGGGAGCCCATCATCAACCGGGACATGATGATCAGCATCGCGGTGCAAGCAGTGGTGATGACCATCGCGGTCCTGGGAGCGTTCCTGTTCGCCGGCGCGCATCCGAATGCAGACCCCAACGATCCGAATCTGCCGAAGTGGGAAACGGTGGCGTTTGCGACGTTGGTGACGTCCGAGCTGCTGCGGGCCTTCGTAGTACGCTCGGAACGCATATCGGTGTTCAAGATCGGCCTGTTCACGAACAAGTGGATGGTCTATGCGGTGGCCTTCTCCTTCATCCTGGTGATGGCGACCATCTACGTGCCGTTCCTGAACCCAATCTTCGATACGGTGCCTCTGCGCCTGACGGATTGGCTCTGGATCATTCCGTTCGCGATGCTCGACTCCATTGCGGCTGAATTGTTCAAGATCTATCTGCGCGCGAAGGCCCGCAGGACCGAGACTGCGCTGAACGCGCAGATGGAGCTGGCGTAACCCGGTTGCAGGTTGGAAGGTTACAGGTGTATAAGTTACGGGCTGCACGGTTACCGGCAACACCCACCCTTAGGGCGGGCAATCTGGGTGAGACGCAGTTCGCACAACTTTCAACATGCAACCTTTGAACCTGCAACTGAAGAAGGGGGTAACATGTCCAAGATTAACAAGGTTGCGTTTTTCACCAACGAGTATCCGCCAAACGTCTATGGCGGGGCCGGGGTGGTCGTCGAGTACCTCAGCAAAGAGCTTGCTGCGATGGTGCCGATGGAGGTGCGCTGCTTCGGCAACCAGGACGTGCACGAGCCCAACCTGAGGGTTAAGGGCTACGCGCCGTGGGCCGAGGCCAAGCAGAACACGGATCCCCGGTTCGGCGGCGCGCTGGATGCGCTGTACCGTAGCCTGGCGATGGCGAAGGACAATCTCGACGCCGATGTCGTGCATGTCCACACCTGGTACGTGCAGTTTGCCGGTTTCCTGGCTAAGAAACTGTGGGGCGTCCCGCTTGTGCTGACCACGCATTCGCTGGAGCCGCTCCGGCCCTGGAAGGTGGAGCAGCTCGGCAACGCCTATCACCTGAGCTCGTGGATCGAGAACAACGGCATCACCCAGGCCGACGCCATCGTCGCGGTCTCGCAGGAGACGCGCAACGACGTGCTGAACAACTTCGACGTCGATCCTGACAAAGTCAAGGTCATTCACAATGGCATCGATCTGAACCAGTACCGCCATACCAGCGAGGTCGATGCGCTGGTGAAGCACGGCGTCGATCCTGACCGACCTTATGTCCTGTTCGTCGGCCGCGTCACCCGGCAGAAGGGCATCATCCACCTGGTGAACGCAATCCCGCATATCGACCCGTCCATCCAGGTCGTGCTCTGCGCAGGCGCACCCGATACGCCGGCCATCGGGCAGGAGATGCAGGAGCGTGTGGCCGAGGTCAGCGCGGACCGGCCCCAGGGCGCAGCCCCTGTCGTATGGATCCAGGAGATGCTGCCGAAGGAGCAGGTCATCCAGTACTACTCCAACGCGACCGTGTTCTGCTGCCCGTCGGTATACGAGCCGTTCGGCATCATCAACCTTGAAGCGATGGCGTGCGAGACAGCCGTCGTCGCCTCCGCCATCGGTGGCATTCCGGAGGTCGTGGTGCCGCCAGGTCAAGCCGGGCTTGACCCGACGGGCGAGCTGATCCCGCTGGAGCTCAAGCCGGGCACGTTTGACCCGGTCGATCCCGCACAGTTCTCCCGTGCGCTGGCCGAGGGGATCAACGCCGTCGCGCTCAACCCCACTCTGCGGCAGAAGTACGAGCGCAACGGTCGCAAGCGCGTGGAGGATCACTTTAGCTGGACTGCGATTGCGAAGCGCACGCTCGAATTGTACGAGTCGCTCGTCTAGGCGGTGTTGGAAGGGTGCGCGAGCTGCGGCTCGCCCAGGTTGAAAGTTGAAGGTTGGTGTAACTTTCGACCTGCAACCTGGGCGAGCCGCAGCTCGCACAACCTGTAACAGCGGAGGGGGCAAGAAATGGTTGGACCTGTAGATCTGCCGGCGTGGCAGGCGCTGCAAGCACACCAGCGCGCGATCGCCGATGTACATATGCGCGACCTTTTTGCCGGCGACCCACAGCGCTTCGCGCGCTTCTCGCGGCGTCTCGACGGTATCCTGTTCGACTATTCCAAGAACCGCATCACCGGCGAGACGATGGCGCAGCTGGTGGACCTGGCACGGCAGGCCGGACTGGCGGATAAGATCGAGGCTATGTTCACCGGCCAGAAATACAACAACACGGAGAATCGGGCCGTCCTGCACGTCGCGCTGCGCAACCGCTCGAGTAGCCCTATCCTGGTGGATGGCGCCGACGTGATGCCTGGAGTCAACGCGGTCCTGGCGCAGATGCGTGCGTTCAGCGAGGCCGTCCGGTCGGGTGAGTGGAAGGGCTATACGGGCAAAGCCATCACCGACGTCGTCAACATCGGCATCGGCGGGTCCGACCTGGGGCCGAAGATGGTTTGCGAGGCGCTGAAGCCCTACGGCAAACCCGGCCTGCGCATGCATTTCGTGTCCAACGTAGACGGCACCGACCTGGCCGAAACGCTCAAACTCGTCGATCCGGAGACCGTGCTGTTCCTGGTGGCCTCCAAGACGTTCACGACCCAGGAGACGATGGCGAACGCGCACTCGGCCCGTAAATGGTTCCTGGCCGGCGGAGGAAATGAAGCCGCCGTCGCCAAGCACTTCGTCGCCATGTCCACGAACGCACAGGAGGTGTCGCGCTTCGGCATTGACACGGCCAATATGTTCCAGTTCTGGGACTGGGTCGGCGGGCGCTACTCGCTGTGGTCGGCCGTGGGACTCTCCATTGCGCTCTACCTGGGCATGGACAACTTCGAGGCGCTGCTGGCCGGTGCATTCAAGGTAGACGAGCACTTCCGCCACACGCCGTTCGAGGACAACATCCCGGTCATCATGGGGCTGCTGGGCATATGGTACAACAACTTCTTCGGTGCGCAGTCGCACGCCATCCTCCCGTATGACCAGTACCTCATGCACTTTTCGTCCTACTTCCAGCAGGGGGACATGGAGAGCAACGGCAAGCGCGTGACCCGCGCCGGCGAGCCGGTCGATTACCAAACCGGGCCTATCATCTGGGGGCAGCCTGGCACTAACGGCCAGCACGCCTTCTACCAGCTCATCCACCAGGGCACCAAGCTCATCCCCTGCGACTTCCTGGCGGCGGCGCAGAGCCACAACCCGCTTGGGGAGCACCACACGCTGCTGCTCTCGAACTACTTCGCGCAGACTGAGGCGCTGATGAAGGGCAAGACGCCAGAAGAAGTGCGAGCGGAGTTCGCGGGCAAGGAACCGGCGAATGTCGAGACGCTGGTCTCGGCCAAGACCTTCCCGGGCAACCGGCCGACTAACTCGTTCCTCTACCCCAAGCTGACGCCGGAGACGCTCGGCTCGCTCATCGCGCTCTACGAGCACAAGATCTTCACGCAGGGCGCCATCTGGGATGTCAATTCGTTCGACCAGTGGGGCGTCGAGCTGGGCAAGCAGCTCGCTAAGGTGATCCTGCCCGAGCTGCGCACTGCGGAGGACATCGACACGCACGACGCGTCGACTAACGGGCTGATCAACTACTACAAGCTTACACGGTTAAGTTGAAGGTCGAAAAGTTGGAGGTTTCAGGTCACACGAGTCCGACCAACCTGCGACCTTTCAACTTGCAACCTGCAACCCAAAAAGGGGGCACGATGAGTGTTTTGACCTTGATCCTGGCGGGCGGCCAGGGGAGCCGCTTGAGCATCCTGGGCGAGAAGCGCGCCAAGCCCGCCGTACCGTTTGGGGGCAAGTATCGCATTATCGACTTCCCGCTGTCCAACGCGGTGAACTCCGATCTGTACCGGGTTGCTGTCCTGACTCAATACCGCCCGCACTCACTCATGCAGCACATTGGTATCGGCGAACCCTGGGACCTCAATCGCACCCGGCCCAACGGCGTCGAGATCTGGCAGCCCTACCAGGCTCGTAAGGCCCAAGACTGGTACCGCGGCACGGCAGATGCACTCTACCAGAACCGCAACCTGATTGCCGAGTCCGGCTGCGACCAGGTGCTGGTCCTGTCGGGCGACCACATCTACAAGCAGGACTATCGCGAAATGCTGCGTTCCCATGCCGATAAGGGCGCAGAGCTGACCGTCGCAGTGATGAACGTCCCGCAGGAGGAGACGTTCCGCTTCGGCATCATGGATACTGACGCTAGCGATCGGATCGTCAAGTTCACCGAGAAGCCGAAGAACGCGACGAGCACGCTGGCATCAATGGGCATCTACGTCTTCAACATGAGGTATCTGCTGAACTGGCTCGAAAAGGACGGGGCAGATGCCGCCTCCAGCCACGATTTCGGCAAGAACATCATCCCGAAGATGGTCGAGGAGGGCACGGTCTATGCCTATCCGTTCAGCGGCTACTGGGTCGATGTGGGCACCATTCAGGCCTACTGGGAGACCAACCTGGCATTGCTGCACGAAAAGCCGGAGCTGGATCTGTACGAGCCCGGCTGGATCCTCCACACGCGCTCCCAGGAACGCCCGCCGGTCAAGCTGGGCAGCGCGGGCCAGTCGTGCGACAGCCTGCTCTCCAACGGCTGCGTCATCGACGGCACGGTCATCAACAGCGTGCTGTCGCCGGGCGTGCGCGTCGAGCGGGGTGCCCTGGTGCGCGATTCGGTCATCATGAATGATACCATCGTCCGGGCCGGCGCAGTCGTGGATCACTGCGTCCTGGACAAGGAAATCGAGGTTGGCGCCGACGCCCAGGTGGGCGCAGGCGATGATATGACGATCAATGCGCTGGAGCCGGCGAACATCAACACCGGCATCACGATCGCCGGCAAGCGGGCGAAGATACCCGCTAGTGCGGTGATCGGCCGCAACTGCCGGATCGACCCCAACACCAACCCGGACGATTACGACCAGCTCATCGTGCCGAGCGGCGGGACGGTCAGTAAACGAACGGTGCTGATCGACGACACGGTGCGTTAAGCCAACAAGGAGCATCCATCATGAGTTTGCATCCGCTGGCGGGGAAGCCGGCGCCCCACGACATGCTGATCAATGTGCCGAGGCTCATCTCGGCCTACTATACTGCCGAGCCGGACCTGTCTGACCCAACCCAGCGCGTAGCCTTCGGTACGTCGGGCCATCGCGGTTCCTCCGCCAGAGCCAGCTTCAACGAGGGTCACATTCTCGCGATCGCGCAAGCGATCTGCGAGTTCCGCGTGGCGCAGGGCATCACCGGCCCGCTCTTCATCGGCATGGACTCACATGCCCTTTCCGAGCCCGCGCTTGCCAGCGCCATCGAAGTGTTCGCCGGCAATGAGCAGGAAATCATGATCGATGCGGGCACGGGGCGCGGTACCGGCTATACGCCCACGCCCGTAATCTCTCATGCCATCCTCAATTACAACCGCGGAAAGACCGGTGGATTGGCGGATGGCGTAGTCATTACACCCTCGCATAACCCGCCCGATGACGGCGGCTTCAAGTACAACCCGCCCGCCGGTGGACCCGCGGACACGGTCACGACGAAGGCGATGCAGGCGCGCGCGAACGAAATTCTCGAGAACGACCTGCACGAGGTCAAGCGCATGACGTTGGCACGCGCCATGCAGGCGTCTACCACCCACCGATACGACTACATCACGCCGTATGTCGCCGACCTGCGCAACGTCATCGATATCCCCGCGATCGTGGCCTCCGGCCTCAAGATCGGCGTGGACCCGATGGGCGGCGCGACGGTCGACTACTGGCAGCCGATTGCGGAGATGTACGGGCTCAATTTGGAGGTGGTCACCCCCCGTGTAGACCCAACCTTCGGTTTCATGACGGTGGACAAAGACGGCAAGATTCGCATGGATTGCTCGTCGCCCTACGCCATGGCGAGCCTGGTCGACCTCAAGGACCGGTTTGACATCGCGTTCGGCAACGACACGGACGGCGACCGGCATGGCATCGTGACGCCCAGCGCCGGCCTGATGAATCCGAATCACTACCTGGCCGTCGCCATCTGGTATCTATTCCAAAACCGGCCGGGCTGGCGGGCCGATGCGGCGGTCGGCAAGACACTGGTCTCCAGCTCGATGATCGACCGGGTGGCCGCGCACCTCGGCCGCCGGCTGGCCGAAGTGCCCGTGGGGTTCAAGTGGTTCGTTGATGGGCTGGTGGATGGCTCGTTCGGCTTCGGCGGCGAAGAAAGCGCGGGCGCATCCTTCTTGCGCCAAAACGGCACCGTCTGGACGACGGACAAGGATGGCATCATTCTCGACCTGCTCGCTGCGGAGATCACCGCGATTACCGGTAGCGATCCGGGCGTCCACTATCGCAAGCTGACCGAGCAGTTCGGCGCGCCGGTATATGAGCGGTCGGATGTCGTGGCCTCGCGCGACCAGAAGGCCGTGCTGGAACGCCTCTCGCCCGACATGGTCGCGGTGCAAGAACTGGCCGGCGAAAAAATTACCGCCAAGCTCACCGCCGCGCCCTTCAACAATGCGCCCATCGGCGGCCTGAAGGTGGTGACCGAAAACGGATGGTTCGCCGCGCGACCGTCGGGCACCGAGGACATCTACAAGATCTACGCCGAGAGCTTCGGGGGCAAGGAGCATCTCCAACGCATCTTCGGCGAAGCGCGGGAAATCGTTGCGTCCGCATTCAAGGCGGCTGGGCTGTAATGGACGGTTGCAGGTTCAAGGGTTGAAAGTTACGGTCAACGTTCAACTTTCGAACCTACAACCTGCAACCGGATCAACTATGTCCAAGCGTCTTTGACCTAACACCACATGTGTGGTTGAATTAACAAATGTCATCATTCCAGGAACGCACCATCAAGACACCCTACGCGCACCAACGCAATGCGCGGCAACAAAACACTTCTGCGTTGCTGTTTGACCTCTGGCACAACGCTCCCTTGTCGCGTGCCCTACTCGCACAGCGTAACGGCCTGACCAAGGCTACTGTCTCGGCCATTTGTGATGAACTGACCGCGCTTAGTCTGATCCAGGAAGTGGGACAGGATCGCTCCAGCATCGGCCGGCCCGGCAACCTGCTCGCGCTGAACCCGCAGGCGCGCGGTGTGATCGGGCTGGAAATCAGCACCAACTATGTGAGCGTACTCCTGACCAATCTTTGCGGCGATGGGTTATGGCGCGGCACTGTTGCGACGGCCCCGGGCAGTGCCCAGGAAGTAGTGCTGCAACAGGCCGAAGCGCTGGTAGCCGCGGCCATCGTCCAGGTCCAGGAACGTAACCTGCCCCTCCTGGGAATTGCCGTCGCTGTACCGGGCATGGTCGATTCCGAGAGGGCAACAATTATCAATGCCCCTGCCCTGGGCTGGCACGACCTGCCTCTCAAATCGCGTTGGGAGAGTCGTTTCGAGCAGACCGTTACCGTTGAGAACAAGGCTCGCTCGGGTGCGATGGCCGAGGCGCTGCGCGGCGCTGCGCGCGGCGTCGACAACTTCATCTACGTCAGCATCGGGACCGATCTGGGATCCAGCCTGGATGCAGCCGTGGTGATCGACGGGGTTCTATACCGCGGCGCACACGGGCTTGCCGGAGATGCCGGGCATATGGTCCTGGACCCGAACGGCGAAATGTGTACGTGCGGCCAGCGCGGATGCTGGCAGGCACAAGCCAACGTGGCTCGGGAGGCTATCCTCGTGGCTGCGCGGCTCGGTGAGGGGGTCCCAAGTGCACTGCAAGGCCGCCCGGAACAGGAAACACGCAACCATCGAGTCATTCACCAGGCTGCGTTGGAGCGAGATCCCGTGGCGATGGAGGTATTCCGGAATGTCATCACGCTGAACCACGCACCCGGCATCGCCAACCTGATTTATCTCTTTGATCCAGAACTGGTGCTCATCGGTTTCGCCAATGTGGGCCTGCCATCCACCTACCAGGAGCGCATGGAAGCCCTCATGAATATATCGGAGCTCAGCATTGCAGACGAAGTGCGCAAGTGGGTCAGTGCACGCGGCCTGACCCCGCCGGCCATCAACCGTGCCGTCCATGAACCCAACACGGTCATGCTGGGGGCCGCCATGCTCCTGGTCGACGACTTCCTGCGCAGGCCGCCGGTGGCGGGCGGCTAACTGCCCAGAAGAGTTCCGCATCCTCGGATGCGGAACCGCCCGTGGGACGTCACGACATCACCGTCTGCATCTGAGGATGCAGACGCCTCTTTCAGGGCGCTTTCAAGCCACCAGCCGGGGATCCTGCCTGATCTCCTCCATCAATTGCCAGCACAGCAGCTCCATGCGCGGCACGTGGAACGCGCCCTTATACGTATTGCCCTTGATGGTTGAGGACAACCGACCGTCACGGTGCAGATAACCGAACCACTCGCCATGCTCACCGTCGGGGAAGCGCGCATAAGTCCAGTCGTGAATCATGCGGTGCCACGCTGCGTACTTCGCATCCCCCGTCAAGCGATAGGCCATAAGCGTCGCGAGGATGGCCTCGTTCTGCGGCCACCAGAACTTCATGTCATGCCAGTACTCCTGCACGGGCAACCCCTGCACATCGACGAAGTAGGTGATGCCCCCGTGCTCCGGGTCCCAGCCGCGCGGCCACATCCAGTCCAGGACGGTCAGGCCCATCTGCAGCAGCTCCGGATCATTGCCCCGCTCACGCGCCTCCTGCATGATAAACCAGGCCGCCTCGATGGCATGGCCGGGGTTGAGTGTCCGGCCGTCGAAGTGGTCCAGGAACTCCCCATTCGGCCCAACGGTCTCCAGCACAGTCGCCAGCTCCGGGTGCATGTGATAGCGGCGGATTTGGTCGATGTATCGGTCGACTGCGGCGTTGCAGGCAGCATGGCGCGCGGCGTCCCCCGGCCCACGGCCGAGCGCGCGGCGCAGGATTTGGGCGGTAACGATCATGATCATGGGCACCGCGAGGCCGCGCATCGGGCGGGTCTCTGCATCCCACTTGGGCGGCAGCACGCCGGGCGTATCCAGATAGCCCATCACGCGCTGATACAGCTCGAAGGCCGCCCCGACCGCAGCCGCGTCGCCTGCCGCGCGGCCGTACCCGGCCAGCCCCGCGATCATGAATGCCTCGCTGAAGATGTAGCGCCGCTTGCGCAGCGGCCGGCCCTGCCGGTCCACCAGGAAGAACATGCGGCCGTCGGCATCGAAGCCGTACCTGCGCAGAAAATCAAGGCCGTGGCGCGACCACTGGAGCCACTCCGGCCGCGGCTCCACCTCGGCGTACAACGTCGCGAGCAGCCAGGCTGCCCGCCCCTGCAGCCAGATCGCCTTATCGGTGTCCAGCAGCGTCCCATCACGGTCGCGCGAGAACATGAACCCGCCGTGCTCCTCATCGATGCAGCGCGGGAACCAGAACGGCAGCGTGCTGTTGAGCAGGCCATCCCGGTAGGTCGCCAGCAGGCTGTCCACGCGCTCCCGCGTCATCAAACCAGCCGAAGGATCAGATGTCATTCACACAACCCCATCCTACAGCGCGGCAAGTTCCGCAAACCCGCACTCCTGCAAGCCGCCGTGCAGCGCGGCAAGCTGCGATTCAGGCACAGGCAGGTTGGGCAGCCGCGGCCGGCCGCACTCGAACCCCAGCAGGTGCAACGCCTCGCGCAGCGCACCCGCGAAGCTTACGCTGAGCAGCAAGCCCGTGACGCGATTGGCGCGCTGCTGCAGGTCCAGCGCACGCCCGGTTTCGCCGCGCGTCAGACTCGCATAGATTTCGCGGTATACGCCGGGCATGACATTCAGGGTGGAGCCGATGCAGCCGGCCGCGCCGTACAGGCGGCCCAGCACCGCCTGCTCGTCCATCCCCGAAAAGACTGTCCAGCCCTCAGACCTGAACCGCACCAGCTGGCTCATCTCGTACATGTTCGGCCCCGTATACTTGGTGCCCGCCAGATTGGGGATGTGGCCCAGGTCGCGCATCAGCGCCACGGCATCGCGCGCTGAACCGAAGAGATAGGGCAGGAAGGGCAGGTCCGGCGCAGCGTCCGCGATCTGCTCGAAGAAAGGAACGACCCCGCGTGGATCGTACAGAACGGGTGGGAGGATGCTGCTGATGCCCGCCGCCCCCGCAGCCTGCGCATGCTGTGCCAGTTGCCTGGCATCCTTGAGCACCGCCGCGCCCACGTGGACGATGACGGGCACGCGGCCTGCGACCTGGTCCAACACCGTGTCTGCCACCACCTTGCGTTCCTCTACCGTCTGCAACGGGCCCTCGCCGGTGCTGCCGCAGACATACAGGCCGCTGGCGCCTCTGGCAAGCAGATAGTCGGTGAGTGTGCGCAGGATGGCCACGTTGACCTCATCCTGCGGCGTGTATGGCGTCAGTAAGGCCGGCCAGCACCCTGCGAATATGCGCACAAGTCCCTCCCTGATACTCCAAGAATGAAATTCCTAGACCCATTATGCCACAGATTGCGCGTGGCGCTGCGGCGCTGGGACATTGGCGCAATCGCCGAAGAGCGATTGCGCTGGGGCGCGTTACACCAGCTTCCGCTGCAGGGCGATGGCGACTGCCTCCGCGCGGTTCGCCGCGCCCAGCTTCGCCAGCACGTTGCTGACGTGAGCCTTTGCGGTCGCGCGGCTGACAACCAGGCGATTGGCTATCTCAGGATTGGTGAGCCCTTTGACCATCAGCGCCAGCACTTCTCGCTCGCGCGGGGTCAGTTCATCCGCGACCGGCAGATCCTGTTCCCCCTGCACCAACGCCTGCACGACCTCGTTCGCCAGCGTCGAGCGGCCGCTCGCTGCGGCCCGGATGGCCTGGGCCAAGTCCTCTGCCGAAACATTCTTCAACAAATAACTGAGCGCGCCCGCAGCCAGCGCCTCGCGCGCCAGCTCCCTGTCGCTGAAGCTGGTCAGCGCGATGACCTGGATGTGGGGCCAGTGGCTGCGAATGGCCCTGGTGGCCTCAGGCCCGCTCATGCCCGGCATCATCAGGTCCATCAGCACCACGTCGGGCTGCAGCCGCTCGCAGAGGGTAATAGCTTCTCCTCCACTGGCGGCCTCACCCACCAGCAGCAGATCCGACTTGGCCCTCAGGAACGCGGCCAGGCCGCGCCGCACCATCGCATGGTCGTCGACCACCAGGACTCGAGTGGGTGAAGATGACATGGTTACTCCCATACCAACACGAGCTATCGTGCCTGCCCAGAAAGCCAGGTGACTTCAATGACAGTGCCCCGGCCGACTTCGCTGTCGATTTGCAATGTAGCGCCGATAGCCTCTGCCCGCTCGCGGATGATGCCCAGCCCGAGGTGTTCCGGGGGGATCACCGCCGGGTCAAACCCCTTGCCGTCGTCCCGGATGCTCAACTCGACGCGCAGCGCCGAGCCGCCGGCCGGGTGGCGTCTATCGGCGCTGGGCTGATCAGCGCTGGTTTCGCTGGAGCAGATCAGTCGCACCTCGACCTCGCGAGCCTGGGCGTGCTTGACCACGTTGTTGAGCGCTTCCTGCGCGATGCGGTACAGTGCCACATGGACGCGCTCCGGCAGTTCGAGCAGCGCACAGCCCTCCTGGATAACCCGCACGGGGATGCCGGAACGCCCGGACACCGATTCGGCCAACTGGCGCAGGACATCGGCCAGGTGCGACTCCACCAGCGCGGCCGGTCGCAGCTCCAGCAGCAGGGTGCGCATCTCTGCCAGCGCGCCGCGCGTCAACTGGCGCAGATCGCCCAGCAGTTCGTGGCCCTCCTCGGGATTGCTCTCCCAGAGCGCGGGCAGCGCCTCGGCAATCAGGCTGGCGGAGAAGAGCGTCTGCGTGACAGCATCATGCAGGTCACGCGCCAGGCGGCTCCGCTCTTCCAGCGCAGCCGCGGCTTGGGCCTCCTCGTAGAGCCGCGCGTTCTCGATCGCGATGGCTGCCTGGTCCGCAAATGCCACCAACAGTTCGCGATCGGCTTGGTCGAAGCCGCCCTGGCCCGCTTGCTTGATGAGCACCAGGGTTCCTACGACTTGGCCCTTAACGACCAGTGGCGCCAGCGCCGCGCTCTCAACGTGGGATTGTTCAAGCCACCCGCGAGTATCCGGCGCCACACGGTCATCCTCAGCCAGGCGATTCGAGATGACAGGCTGGTTGTTGAGCGCCACCCACCCCGACAGTCCGGCGTCGAGCGCATTGTGTGCGCCCAGAAACTGGCTGGCCGCCCCGCTGCACGCGACCACCTCATCCTCGCGCTGCTCCCAGTCCACCAGGTTGATGAGCCCGCCGTCTGCGGCCAGCAGCGCGGTGGCCTGAGCCATGATGAGTTTGAGCAGCGCGTCCCGCTCCAGCGTACTGGCGACCGCGCGGCTGGTTTCCTGCAGCGCGGTGAGCTGCGCGACTTGCCGGTTCGAGTTCTCATAGAGCCGGGCGTTCTCGATGGCAATTGCGGCCTGGTTCGCCAGCGATTGCATGACGGTCAGGTCGCTCTCATCAAACGCGTTGATGCGGTCGCTCTGCGCATCGAGCACGCCGATGACGCTGGGCCGGTTGCCCGTTATGCTGGCCAGCTTGAGCGGCACGGTCAGCTCGGACCGGGTGTTGCTCCCCTGCATCCAGACATAGCGCGGCTCCTGGCTGACATCCGGCACCAGGAGCGGCTCGCCCGTGCGTGCCACCCAGCCGGTGATGCCTTGGGGGCCTTCACCGGACCCCTGGCCGACCTTGTCTGCATCTGAGGATGCAGACTCCTCCCGTCGGCTGGCGACCTTGAAACGGTTGGGCGAGAACATAAAGTCCGGATTCTCCCACAGTTTGCCAGCACCGACCCGGTAGACGGCCTCATCGCCCTCGATGAGCGCCAGCCCGACGTGGTCATAGCCGAAGGTGCGCTGAATCAGCCGCACAATCTCGTTAAGCAGCTCGTCGATGTCCAGGATTGATGCCAGATCCCGGCCTACCTCCCCGATGACCCGAAACTGCTCGGCACGGCGCTGCTCCGCAGCGAAGCTCTGCGCCTTCTGCACGCCCAGGGCCGCGCGCTGGGCCAGAGCCGTGAAGAGCCGCTGCTCGCGCTCCCCGAAGGCCCGCGATGTGTTGTAGGCCACCGTGAAGACGCCATAGACCTCACCGGGTAACACGCCCACCTCTGCTGGCAGCCGGATGGGGATGTGCATGAACGAGCGGATACCCTCATTCAGAATTGCCGCAATGACCTCGGGGCGTGCCGGCACCCGCCGCAGGTCAGCCTCGGCATCGACCACAATGGCCGGCTCGCCACCCTCCATGACCCGGCTGATGTAGCCCTCGCCTGGTGCATAGCTGATGCGCGCAACCGCCTCCGCGCTGAAGTTGCGCGCCACCCGGATCACTAACCGCTCCCGGCCGGCATCCCAGGAGAGGACTGCACTCTTGTCAGCCTGTAAGCGGTCCACGGCGATATCTACAAGCGCCTGCAGCACCTCGTCCAGCGCTACGTGCCGCTCGAGTTCTTCATCCGCCTGGTAAAGCGCCTCCAGGTCGGCCGCCTGCTCGGCAATCGTCAGGGTGCGTTCCGCTACCTCAATGGCCAGACCGCGATTGCGGCTCTCGATACTGGCGATGCGCCAGCGATAGGCCGCGGCGGCCATTGTTGCTAGCATCAGGCCGACCAACGCCCAAAAGGCCGGCGTCTCCCAGAACGGCGGAATCACCTGAATGGTCAGGCCCGCGTCCTGTTCGCTCCACACGCCCGCTCTGTTCGTGCCCCGCAGGCGCAGCGTATAGGCGCCGCCCGGCAGATTCGTGTAGTTCCCGTAGCGCCGGCTGCCGGCCTGTGTCCAGCTCGTCTCCAGTGGGGCCAGCATGTAGGCATAGCGGCTCTTGGCCGGCTGCGAGTAGCTGAGCGCGGCGAACTCGAACTCGAACGAATCAACCGGCCAGCGCAGGGTCAGTTCGGTCAGCCCTTCGACCGCCCGGTCGGGCGAGAGCGGCTGCCCGCCCGTTACGCCGGTGGGTCGGCTCGTTGCCCGCCCCGCGTCAGAGATGTCAGCACGACCGGCGGTGCCGTGGGGTCCTCCTTGATGCGTGCCGGGTCGAAGGCGTTGAAGCCGTTGACGCCCCCGAAGAACAACTCACCCTCCGGTGATATGGAACACGCCCCCGTGTTGAACTCGTTGCTCTGCAGCCCGTCACCTGAATCGTAGTTCCGGAAGCTGCGCGTAAGGGGCTCAAAACGCGCGATACCGTTGTTGGTGCTCAACCACAGGCCGCTGCCAGAATCCTCCTGCATGCAATAGACCGTGTTATTGGACAGCCCATCGCGCATGGTGTAGCGGGTGAACTTGCCCGTCGTGCGATCCAGCTCGTTCAGCCCGCCGCCCCACGTCCCGACCCACAGCCGGCCGCTGCGGTCCTCCAGAATGAAGTGGACCTCGTTGCTGCTGAGACTGGCCGGGTCCGCCGGGTCGTGAGCGTAGCGCCCGGCTTCGCCCGTGTCAGGCCGGAGGCCGTACAGACCGCGTGTTGTGCCGATCCACAGCCAGCCGTCGGCTGCGCGGTGCACCGTCCAGACTTCCTGGTAGAAGGCCGAGCTGGTCTGGACCTCGCCCAAGTGGTACTCGTAGTGTTTGAACGTGCCACTCGCCGGGTCAAAGTGCTCAAGGCCGCGGCCGTAAACGCCCAGCCACAGGCCCCCGGACCCGTCATCGAGAATCGCCGTGACATGGCCGTAATCTGCATCGGGGTCATCGGGGACGTTCCGGTAGTGGGTGAAACGACCGGTCGTACGGTCGAAGAGGTCGAGACTGCTCTCTGTGCCCACCCACAGCCGGCCGGCCGCATCCTCGATCACCGACCAGACGCGGCCGCGGCTCAGGCTGGCCGGGTCCGCCGGGTCGTGCCGGTAACGGGTCACGCGGCCGGTGGTCCGGTCGAAGCTGCTGAGCCCCGCGGTGCTGCCAAGCCACAGGAGTCCGGATGCGTCGTGCAGGACATCCCACACGACGTTGTTCTCTGCGGCGTCCAGCGCCCGCGGCTCGATGCGGTAATGCGGGAAGTTGAGCTGCGCGGGATCGAAACGGTCCACGCCATGCCCGAACGTGCCAAACCAGAGCCCGCCTGCCCGGTCTGCATAAGACGAGAGCAACTGGTTGTCGTTGAGGCTGCTCGCATCGTACGGGCTGTGGCGATAGTGGATGAACTGCTCCTGCTTAGGGTCAAAGCGGTCCAAGCCGCCGCGGGTCCCGACCCAGAGGTTGCTGCTGTGGTCTTCCTGGATGAAGCTCACGACCGCATCGCCCGGCCCCGCGGAAGTCGCTGCATCCATGGCCGTGGATTCGTGTCGAAAGCGCCGGAATTTGCCGGTCTCCGGGTCGAGGCGGTCCAGCCGGCCGTCATAGTGCAACACCCACAGGTAGCCGGATGCGTCCTCGTACAGGCGCAGGATGCGGGTGGTTTCGTCGATGCTTTGTGGGTCCGCCGGGTCGTGCACGTAGTGCGTCACCCGCCCGGTTGCGCGGTCAAACAAGTCCAGCCCCGCGCTGTAGATGCCCAGCCACAGCCGGCCCTGGCTGTCCTCGTAGATGAGCTGCACGCGCTCCCCGGCCAGACTCGCGGGATCAGCAGCCTTGTGTTGATAGTGAGTGAAGCGGTCGGTCCGGCGCTCCAGGCGGTCCAGCCCCTTGGCCGTGCCCACCCACAGGTCGCCCGCGCTGTCCTCGTAGATGGCATAGACCCGGTCATCGCTCAGGCTGGGGGGATGCCCGGGATCATGATGGTACTGGGTAAAACTATCCTGCTCGCGTTCATACCGATACAGGCCGCTGAGATACGTGCCCACCCACAGCGTGCCGGAGCGGTCCTCATAAATGGTCCAGGCAAAGTCCTCGTCCTGAACGCCGATGCCTCCCTCGGCGCGGCGATAATGGATGAACCGGTCGGTATCGCGGTCGTAGCGGTCGAGCGCGCCCGACGACATCCGCAACCACAGGTCGCCCGTGCTGTCCTCGTGTAGCTGCAGAATGCCGCCTTGGCTGAGGCTGCTCGCGTCGTCTGGGTCGTGACGGTAGACGCGAAACTGGTAGCCGTCGTAGCGGTTCAGCCCGTCGTCGGTCCCGAACCACATGAAGCCGAAGCCATCCTGCAGGATGACCCGTACCGTGCTTTGGGAAAGGCCCTGTTCGATGGAGAGATGCTCGAAGTGGAGGGTGGCATAAGGAGGCGGGGGCGCCGCGGCAGAAGCAGGGCGCGCGACAAAGCCAGCTTCGGCGGTCAGCGGTAGGGCTGCCACCAGCAGAACCAGGCCGCAGAACACTATGCGCCAGCTATAGATAGGCCCTCGATCAGTCGCCACACTAACCCCCTGGTTCGATCACTCTGCCATGATATCACTACGAAACCGTAGGGTCCAGGGTAGCAGGAGCGACTGGAGAGCGAGGCAATTACCGTGACACAGTGTCACACAGACAGAAGCTTCTTCATCGGCTGATACTTCAGGCCCGACCCCTCGAAACTCCAGCCATTGCGCAGACCGGTGGTCTTTCGGTAGCCCA
>CAZTMA010000041.1:32434-36737 GCA_964614645.1 uncultured Anaerolineales bacterium | reverse complement strand
GAGATGATCGCCGTGCCGTGTTGGTCATCGTGGAAGACGGGGATGTCAAGCGCCGCCTTGAGCGTCTCCTCGATGTAGAAACACTCGGGCGCCTTGATGTCCTCCAGGTTGATGCCCCCAAACGTGGGCGCAATGGCCTTCACCGTCTGGATCACGACCTCGGGGTCGTGGCTGTCCAGCTCGATGTCGAACACGTCCACGTCCGCGAACTTCTTGAAGAGGACCGCCTTCCCTTCCATGACCGGCTTGCCGGCCAGCGCGCCGCGGTCGCCCAGGCCGAGGATGGCCGTGCCGTTGGAGATCACCGCGACCAGGTTGCCCTTGGCCGTGTACTCGTAGGCGAGCTCGGGCTGGCGGGCGATCTCGAGCACGGGGACGGCTACGCCGGGGGTGTAGGCCAGCGCCAGGTCGTGCTGGGTGGCCATCGGCTTGGTGGGCACGACGGCCAGCTTGCCCGGCCGGCCGGCCAGGCGATGATACTCAAGCGCATCTTCGGGGGTGATCTTAGCCATGGGGTATCCTCCTCTATCGCGGTTGATATTGTACCATAGCACACGCGCAGCATGATATGTGAAACCTGCAGCGAAGGGGTGCGTAGATAGGGGGTGAAAGGGAAGTAGAAGGCTCATGAAGATTCTAATGATTGTCGTCGCAGCGCTGGCGCTCCTCGTCTTGCTCGGCTGGCTGGGATTGCAGGTCCGGCCCCAGCCGTTCCCGGCCTATGCAGGGGCCGCGGCCCCCTTGCAGACCGTCCCCCTGCCCGGCGGGCTGCCCGCGCCGGTCGAGCGGTACTACCGTACGGTCTACGGCGAGCGCGTGCCGGTCATCGAGACGGTCGTCATCACCGGCCGTGCGACCATCCGGCCGGTGTTCAACATCCCGCTGCCTGCGCGCTTCATCTTCGTGCACAACGCGGGCCGCGACTACCGCCACTACTTCGAGGCGACCTGGTTCGGCATCCCGCTCCTGAAGGTGAACGAAGGCTACCTGGACGGCGCGAGCTTCTTCGCCAGCCCGATGGGGTCGTATACCGATGAGCCAAATGCCAACCAGGGCGCGAACCTCGCGCTGTGGGCCGAGGCGGGCTGGTTCCCCGCGCTCCTCGTGACCGACCCGCGCGTGCGATGGGAGCCGGTCGACGACGTCACCGCGCTGCTCTACGTGCCGTATGAGGGGGGCGAGGAGAACTTCGTCGTGCGGTTCAATCCCGAGACGAACCTGATCGACCTGATGGAGGCCATGCGGTACCGCGACGTGGGCGAGGGCAAGCCGAAGATCCTCTGGATCACGCGCAACGAGCCCGGCCCGACGCTGGTTGGGCTGCCGCTCAGCGCGACCGGCTCCGCGACCTGGCTGGACCAGGGCCGGCCGTGGGCGGTGATGACGCTGGAGACTGTAGTGCTGAACGCGGACGTGAGCGGGTATATCAGGGCGCGGGGAAAGTGAGGGAGGCCGGGCCATCCGCGAATAACCGAATGAACACAACGAATAAGCGAATGGCGCGCGCTGCGGGGGGTTGTATTCGCGTATTCGTGCGGGATTCGATTATTCGCGGATGGCCGCGCCCCCCATCCGCGCGTTGCGACAGAAGTGCGACAGTTCTGCCATTGACGGATGACAGATGGCCGGTAGAATAGGGCCTATGACGACGATCCTGCTCATCGAAGACGCGCCGGACCTGGCCGCGGTGGTCCGCCGCGAGCTGGAGGCCGAGGGCTACGAGGTGCTCCATGCGGCGGACGGCGTGACGGCGTTGCAGGTGTTCGACCGGCGGCCGGCCGACCTGGTCATCCTCGACTGGATGCTGCCGAAGCTGGACGGGCTGGAGGTGCTGCGCCGGCTGCGCGCGGCCTCCGCGGTGCCCGTGCTGATGCTGACCGCACGCGCGGAGGAGACGGACCGGGTCGTCGGGCTGGAGCTGGGCGCGGACGACTACCTGACGAAGCCGTTCAGCGTGCGCGAGCTGGTTGCACGCATCCACGCGCTGCTCCGGCGCATCCAGCGCGTGCAGGAGATCGTGGCCGCGGACCGCGCGGACGATGACACCCCGCTCACCTACGGGCCGCTGCGCCTCGATCCCGCGGGCTACCGGGCCACGCTCGACGGCGCGGCGCTCGACCTGACCCGCACCGAGTTCGACCTGCTGCGGCTGCTGCTGCGCAACCCGGGCCGCGCGTTCAGCCGGTCGTACCTGCTGGACACCGTCTGGGGTGCGGACTACGTGACCGGCGACCGGTCGGTGGACAACGCCATCCTCAGGCTGCGCAAGAAGCTCGGCCCGCTGGAGGAGGCCATCGAGACCGTGTGGGGCGTGGGGTACCGGCTGCGGTCCGAGGCGCAGGGCCGGCCATGAGGCGCACGCGATTCACCCTGAGCGCCGCACCCATCCAGGCCATTGCGGAGGCGTGGGGGATCGGGCTGCTCGTGCTGCTCGCCCTGGCCAGGCTGGGCGGGGAGCTGGCGGCCAGCACGCTGAACAACGGCATCCTGGTGCTGTGCAGCCTGAGCGGCCTGTGGGCCGTCGCGCGCACGCGGCTGCCCGGCGGGAGCCCGCTGCGCCAGGCCGCGCACGAAACCGCGACGGGCGTGGCCCTGAGCGGGGCGATGCTGGCGCTGCTCCTGCCGCTGCAGACGCTGGGCCTGCAGGCGGCCTGGAGCGCATCGAACTGGCCCGCCGCCGTCGCACCGCTGCTGCTCGCAGCCACGGGCGCCGGCTACCTCGGCACCCGCATCATGCTGCGCATCTCCCTGGCGTGGGATGTGCTGCGCCGGCGGCGGCTGCTCTGGTCGCTCACCCACGCGCACCTGGTCGTCGTGGTGCTGGTGGCCCTGCTGGGCATCCTCTTCCTCTTCATCATCTATCCCAACACGTACCGCGGCGTATTCCAGGGAGCTGTGGGCTCCAGCGACCCGGTGGCCATCGCGATCGAGAGTTTCGTGGCCCTCCTGCCCGCGGCCGGCGTGGCGGTGATCCTGCTCGCGATGGCGCTGGCCGCCCTGCTGCCGCCTTCCGCGCTCTTCTCGTACCTGTTTGCGCGGCGCACGACGCAGCGCCTCGATGCCCTGGCCGCGACCGCCAAGGCCGTGCGGCGGGGCGACTACGGTGCGCGCGTGGCGGTCACCGGCGAAGACGAGGTGGCGCACCTGCAGGCCGACTTCAACGCGATGGCCGACGAACTGGCGGGCACGCTGGCCGATCTGCAGGTCCAGCGCGACACGGTGACGCAGCTGTTGCAGGCGCGGCGGGAGATGATCGCGAGCGTGTCACACGAGCTGCGGACGCCGGTCGCGACCGTGCGCGCGCTGCTGGAATCGAACCTGGCGCGGCGCGGGGACGAGCTGGCGCCCGCGCTCGCCCATGACCTCCGGGTGATGGACGGCGAGATGGCACGGCTGCAGGGGCTGATCGAGGACCTGTTCCTGCTGGCGCGCGCGGAGGCAGGGCGGCTCGAGCTCGCGTGCGGGCCGACCGACGTGGGGGAGACTGCGCAGCGCGTGATCGACGCACTGGCGCCGCTCGCGTGGCAGAGCGGCCGCGTCGAGGTGGTCGCGGACCTGCCCGACGGCCCCGCGGGCGAGCGGCCGCTGGCCCATGCCCATGCGGAGCGGCTGGGGCAGGTGCTGGCCAACCTGCTGCGCAACGCGATCCGTCACACGGAGCCGGGCGGGCTCGTCGCGGTGGCGGTGCGGACCGAGCCGGATGCGGTGGTGCTCGAAGTGCGGGACACCGGCGCGGGCATCCCGGCCGACGAGCTGCCGCACATCTGGGAACGATTCTACCGCGGGCGGAGCGACCGGTCGAGGGCGGGAGACGGCGCGGGGCTGGGGCTCGCGCTGGTCAAGGAGCTCACCGAGGCCATGGGCGGGAACGTGACGGTGGATAGCACGGCGTTCCCGAACGCTGGGGGGCAGGGAAGCTGCTTCACGGTGCGATTGCAGCCGGCGCAGGCACCAGAGGGCGAGCCACCTGACCCCTGACTGGGGGGACACCATCATTGGAGCGAGCGGACGCGGCACTGCTGCGCCCGCTCCTTTTTTTCGCGCAGCCTGCGACACGATTGCGACAATCCGCCGATACCCATGCGACAGAGGGGCGGTAGAGTATGGGACAGATGGCTCAAGAAGAAACAAAAGGAGCAAGACCAATGATATCGGTATCGCCGAAACCACTGTCGCAAAACTTTACATCGCGGCCGCCTGCAGAGCGGCTCCACAAGACGCCGCTGGCCGCGTACATGATCCAGACCGAGGGACTGACGCGGCGGTTTGGCCGCGCGACTGCGGTGGACAACCTGGAGCTGAC
>CAZTMA010000041.1:0-32424 GCA_964614645.1 uncultured Anaerolineales bacterium | reverse complement strand
CGTGCCGCTGGGCAGCATCTATGGCTTTCTCGGGCCGAACGGCGCGGGCAAGACGACGACCATCCGCATGCTGCTGGGGCTGATCCGGCCGACTGCGGGGCGCGTGCGGCTGTTCGGCCAGCCGCTGGAGGGGAACGCGACTGCCCTGCTGGCGCGGACCGGCTCGCTGGTGGAGACGCCCGCGGTCTACCCGCACCTGACCGGCCGCGAGAACCTGGAGGTCATCCGCCGGCTGCGCGGGGGGACGGCGGAGGAGGTGAGCCACGCGCTGGCGGTGGTCGGGCTGGAGGACGCGGCCGGCCGGCGGGCAGGCACGTACTCGCTCGGCATGATCCAGCGCCTGGGGCTGGCGGCCGCGCTGATGGGACTGCCCGCGCTGCTGATCCTGGACGAGCCGACCAACGGGTTGGACCCGGCCGGCATCCACGAGGTACGCGAGCTGATCCGCCGGCTGCCCCGCGAGTACGGGGTGACCGTGTTCGTCTCCAGCCACCTGCTCAGCGAGGTCGAGCAGATGGCGACGCACATCGGCATCATCCAGGCGGGCCGGCTGGTGTTCCAGGGCGCGCCCGATGAGCTGCGGGGCCGCTGCCAGGACCACGTGATCCTGAAGGTGGACCGGCCGGAGGCGGCCCAGGAGGCCCTGCGCCAAGCGGGCTGGCCCGTGGCGCACAACGGCGACCACACGCTGCGGGTCGATGCGAACGGCGAGGCCGACGCCGGACTGCTCACGACCCAACTGGTGCGCGGCGGCCACACCGTCTATCACGTCGAGCTGGAGCAACCGTCGCTCGAGAACATCTATCTGCAATTGACCGCGTCGCCTGCGGCCGGAGGAAACCGATGAACGCATTCGCACGCGCACTCAGCGCGGAGGTTCTGAAGACCAAGCGCACGCTGGCCCTGCTGATGACGGTGCTCGCGCCCGCGATCATCGCGGTCATCCTGTTCGCCATGTACCTGCAGGGCCGCGCCTTCCACCTGGCGCAGACGGACCGCAACGCGTGGCTCTCGCTGCACCAGAACGGCCTGCTCTTCTGGGCGCTGCTGATGCTGCCGCTCTTCGTGACGCTGGAGACCGCGCTGCTCAGCGGACTGGAGTACGAGCGCAAGAACTGGACGCTGCTCTACACGATGCCGCTGCCGCGCTGGGCGTTCTATGCAGCGAAACAGGTCATCAGCCTCGCGCTGGTCGCGCTCAGCCACGCGGCGATGTTCGGCCTCGTCGTGCTGGTCGGGCTCGGCCTGCAGGTGATCGAGCCGGGCTACAGGTTGTACGCGGACGCCATCCCGTGGGCGGTGATGCTGAAGGGGTATGGCCTGCTGTACCTGGCTGCGATGTCGATCATCTCCGTTCACCTCTGGGTGAGCAGCCGATGGCCGGGCTACGTCGTACCGTTCGCCGCGGGCATCGGGGCCGCGGTGGCGGGCGTGCTGGTGTTCGAGTCGGAGTGGGCCCGCTTCTTCCCGTGGAGCATGCCCGGGCTGCTCGCGCTGTCGACTGTAAACGAGATCCAACCGGCGCTGTCCGTGCCGGTGTTCCTCGCGGTGGGGGTCGGCGGGGGGCTGCTGGTCGCGCTGCTGGGCGGGTGGCATATCGGGCGGAGGGATGTGTTGTAGGGTTCAGCCTGCCAGCACTCCGGCAGGCTGAACCCAGAGGGCTGCGAGGCGCAGGGGCGGATGCTCCTGCGCCTCGCACATCATTCACACCCAGCGGCCGGTTACTTGACCGCCAGCCGCTCGATCAGCGCCATCAGGTCCTCGGCGGCCTGGTCGACGGTGGATTGCTCGTACCCAACTGCCTGGCCGAGCAACTGCAGCTCGTTCACGAACTCCTGGTCGTTCGGGAGGTTCGGGTCCTGCGGGATGGTGCGGTCGGCGACCGCGTCGTAGATGCGGTAGACTGCCGCGTCGGCTTCGGTGGCATCGCCGGCGATGGCCTGCCGCACGACAGGCGAGGACGGTATGCCGCGGTTGGTCTCGAGCACTGCGCCCGCCTCCGGGCTGGTCACGAAGAAGTTGAGGAACAGGGCCGCGGCTTCCTTGTACTCGCTGTCCTTGAAGATGCCCAGATACTGGCTCATCTGGATGGCGTAGGACTTCTCGCCGCCCGCGGGGAGCGTCGTCATGCCGAGCACGTCGGTCATGGCCGCCTGATAGGAGGCGCCCTGGTTGCTCCAGATCAGGCCGATGGCTGCCTTGCCCGCGACGAGCGCCGAGTTATCCGGGCCGCTCTCGCCGTAGGTCGCCGTGGTGTCCGCATCGGGGATCAGGCCCTCGGCGCGCATGTCCGCCCACATCTGCAGCCATTTCCGTGCGGTCTCCACGGTCGCGTAGGACTTCCCGCCCTCATCGGCAGTCCAGAGGGGCGTGCCCTCCTGGCGGAAGTAGTAACTCATGTAGTTTGCCGTGTTGGTGCTGTTGTCCACGAAGGGCCACACGCCCTCGGGCAGCTTCTCCTTGAGCTCGCGGCCGTAGGCCAGCAGCTCGTCCCAGGTCATGTTGTCCTGCGGCAGCTCGACGCCCGCGGCCTCGATCATCGTCTTGTTGTAGGCGAGGACCAGCGTGTTCGTGCCCAGGCTGACGACATAGAGATTGCCGTCGGCGGCCGTGGCCGGAATCAGCGCGGTCTGGTCGAAGCGCTCGGGCGTATCGATGAGCAGCTGCTTGCCGAGGTAACCGTTGAGCGGCTCCAGATACTGCTGGTAATCGGGCCAGTTGCCGCCGAACTGGATCAGGTCGGGGGCGTTGTTGCCCGCAAGCTGCGTGTCGATGATCTGGAAGTGGTCGGCCGTGCCGCCATTGGGCTCGCCGGTGACCTTGATATCCGGGTACGCGGCCATGAAGAGGTCGATGACCTGCTGGGTGCGGGCCGCGCGGTCATCGTTGCCCCACCAGCCGAGACGAAGCTCGGCAGGGCCGCCCGTGTACGCGGGCAGGCCTTCGGGAGCCGGGGCGGGCTCGGCGGCAGCCTCGGTCGGCTCAGCAGCCGGTTCCGCCGGCTCGGCGGCAGCCTCGGTTGGCTCGGCCGCTGGCTCAGCGGTTGCCTGGGCCGGTTCGGGCGCAGCCGCAGTCGGCTGAGCCGCCGGTGCGGGCTGCATACAGGCCGCAAGCAGTACTACAAGGATGGCCCATAGTGCGATCGTGCGAAAACCCTTCATCTCTGAATCCTCCTGTCGTTGTGTATTTGTAACGGATAGATGCGAAGTGTGTCACTTCCTCTCATGGCATGCGCATAGCCTCCTGTCGATGCACTAACCCTTGATGCCCGTCGTCGTGATGCCCTGCACGAAGTACTTCTGGAGGGCGAAGAACAGGATAAAGGGCGGAACCACGGACAACGTGGACATCGCCAGCGCGCCGCCCCAGTTGGAGACCGCGCCGGCGTCGCCGACGAACGTGCGCAGGGCCCGCGAGACCGTAAAGGTCTCCGGCCGGGTCAGGTACAGCAGATGGTTGAAGAAGTCGTCCCACGTCCACAGGAACGTGAACAGTGCGGTCGTCACCAGCGCCGGGACCGCGAGCGGGACGATGATGCGGAAGAACACGCCGAACTTCCCGCACCCGTCGATGATGGCCGCCTCATCGAGCTCCTTCGGCAGGCTGCGGATGAACTGCACGAGCAGGAACACGAAGAAGGCGTCGGTCGCCAGGAACTTGGGCACGAGGATCGGCAGGTAGGTGCCCACCCAGTCGAAGGTATTGAACAGGATATAGCGGGGCACGATCGTGACGTGGCCGGGGAGCATCAGCGTGATCATCATCACCGCGAACCAGAAGCCCCGGCCCGCGAACTTGAGTCGCGCAAAGGCGTATGCGGCCATCGTGCAGGCCATCAGGTTGCCCACGATGGCGACCGCGCACATCACCAGCGAGTTGGTGAAGAAGCGGCCGAACGACGTGCCTGCATAGCCCCGCCAGCCGGTGATGTAGTTCTCGACCGTCACGACCTTGGGTATCAGTCCGGGGTCGCTGAAGATCATGTTGTTCGGCTTGAACGAGCTGATAATCATCCACAGGACGGGGTAGAGCATCGACACCCCGAGGACGATGATGAACAGGTGGGTCAGCGTGAGGCGTGCAAGCGTGCCGGCTTTCATGTTATTCACCCGTCCCATAGGATACCCAAAAGCTCGACGAGCGGAAGACCAGCGCCGTGAGCACACCGATGATCAGCAGCAGCACCCAGGCCATGGCGGACGCATAGCCCATCTCGTGGTAGGTCCAGCCCTGGATGTACAGGTGCAGGGTGTAGAACAGCGTGGAGTTGAGGACGCCGCCCCGGCCGCCGCCGATGATATAGGCCTGGGTGAACGCCTGGAACGCGCCGATCATCTGCATGACCAGGTTGAACAGGATCACCGGCGAGAGCAGTGGGATGGTGATGGCAAAGAACTGCCGCACCCGGTTGGCGCCGTCCACGCTGGCCGCCTCGTAATACTCCTCGGGAATCTGCTTCAGCCCGGCGAGGAAGATGATCATCGACGAGCCGAACTGCCAGACCGTCAGCAGGACGAGCGTCCAGAGCGCGTACCTGGGGTTGGTAATCCAGCCGGGCAGGTCGGTGAACCCGATGCCGGCCAGCAGGCTGTTGACCAGCCCGTCCTTCTCGAAGAGCTTCCGCCACAGCACGGCAATGGCCACCGAGCCGCCGAGCAGCGTGGGAATGTAGTACACCGAGCGATAGAAGGGCACCCCCCGCAGCCGCTGGTTCATCAGCATCGCGACCGCAAGCGCGAAGACCAGCTTCAGCGGCACGGACACGAACACATAGGTGAACGTGACGGACAGCGCCTTCATGTAATAGGGATCGGCGCGCAGGACCTCGCCCGTGGGTGCGATGAACTGGTTCTGCCCGAACACCGACCCGAACATCTTCAGGTAATTGCCGAGCCCGATCCATTGCGTCGTGTTGGGCTGGGTGAAGTCGTAATCCGTGAACCCGAGCCACAGCGAGTAAAGCATCGGGTACAGCGTCAGCACGAGGAACCCCACCAGCCACGGCAGGAGGAACATATAGGCGGCGCCATTACGCCTGAAAAACCTCGCGAGAGCGGCAGTCACGCGCATCGGGAAACCCTTTCGCATCGACAATCAGCAGTCACACGCAGCATTGGATCGCAGCAGCCTCCATCAGGCCGGGGCCGGGCCGGTCGACTCACGGATAATCAGCCGGGCCTGAATCTCGACTCTCTGGTGGGGCAGGTCCGGGTCGCGGATGCGGGCCAGCAGGATGTTGACCGCCTCGCGGCCGACCCGCACCATGTCCTTGGAGCTGGTCGTCAGGCGCGGGACCAGGTAATGGGCCAGGGGGATGTCATCGTAGCCGACCAGCGACACGTCGGCCGGGACGCGCAATCCCAGGTCGCCCGCCGCACGCAGCGCGCCGATGCACAGCAGGTCGTTGATCGCGAGCAGGGCGGTCGGCCGGTCGGGGCGCCTGAGAAGGTGCAGCGCCGCCTGATAACCGTCCTCGATATCCGCGCCGCACGTGAGCACCAGGTCCGGGTCGACCGGCAGGCCGGCTGCGGCCAGGCCCTCCTGGTAGGGGTGCAGGCGGTCCAGCCCACCTGCAGCATCGAAGGGCAGGCTGACGGTCCCCCCGCTATCCCAGGCCGGCCGCACGCCGTAAATCAGGCCGATGCGCCGGTGGCCCAGCGACAGCAGGTGGGCCATCGCCTCGCGGGTCGCAGCCTCATAGTTGGAGACGATGCAGTCGATGGCCGGATGTTCGCCGATCCGGGCGATCGGGAAGCGCCGCTTGAGCAGCCGGGACAGGATCGCCTGTGCACCTGCCGACTGGAGAACGTGGGCGCTCATCAGGATCAGCCCGTCGATGCGCCGGCCGGACAACTCCTTGAAGATGTCTTCGCCGGAATCGGGGCCCAAATCCCCGCTGGAGAGGAGCAGGCGGTATCCCGCCGCACGCAGCTCCTGGGCGACGCCGTCCGCGGTCTGCCAGAAGTGCGGGTTGCGCATGTCGGGGATGATCAGGCCGACGGTCTTCGTCTGGCCGGACCGCAGGGCCTGGGCGCGGGCGTCCGGCTCGTAGCCCAGCTCCTCGACCGCAGCCAGCACGCGCTTGCGGGTCTCTTCCGAAATGGGCACAGGCTCGTTGACCAGGTCGTTGAGGACGTACGAAACCGTTGCCCTCGACACGCCTGCCAGTCGAGCCACGTCAGCCTGGGTAGGTCGGTTGGTTGTCATTCAGCCACCGCTTCCGACGATTCACACGGATAAGCTTACACGTGTAAGTGCTGATCAGGATATTAACATGGAACGATGGGGGTGTCAAGGCCTGAAATCTCAGAGGTGGTCCCCTGCCATGAATTGGAGTCGAGGCTTCAGCCGGTTTAGCCAGCTGCGTGCGTAAACGCCCTAACCGGCTAGATCCGCGCCTCCAAACTCTGGCATGACAGTGCACCTGGGGCTTCGGAGGGAGGCAACAAAAGGCGCAGAGCCGATCAGCGATCGTGCTCCGCGCCCGGGGGTCAACGCGAACACACCGCCGGAATGTCTCGCGACGCCGGCGGTGTGGATAACAGATTCAGGGGTTTGTTATTGCGGCGAGCAGGCCGACAGGTCGCCGGTCGTCATGCCGATCTTGAGCGCTTCCTGGCGCTGCGCGGACGAACCGTGCGTCCAGGTCTCGGGCGAGACATAACCCTGCGTCTCGCGCTGGATCTGGTCATCGCCCACATTGGCCGCGGCGTCGAGGGCCTGGACGATGTCCTGCTCGGTGATCTCCGTCAGGTAGCCGGTGCTGGTCGCGTGGTGGATCCACACGCCGGCGAGGCAGTCCGCCTGCAGCTCGATCTGGACGGCCACGCTGCGCGGCCCCGTCGCACCAGGGCGGCTCTGCTCCAGCACGCCGACGATATTCTGGATGTGATGGCCGTATTCGTGCGACAGCACATATGCTTCGGCAAAGGGGCCGCCCATCGCGCCGAACTGGGTCTGCAGTTGTTCGAAGAAGGCCAGGTCCAGGTAGACGGACTGGTCGGCGGGGCAGTAGAACGGCCCCATCGCCGCTGAGGCAGCCCCGCAGGCAGCCTGGGTGGACCCGGTGAAGAGCACCGTCTTTGCCGGGATGTACTGGCTGCCGCGGCGCTCGAATTCCTCGGTCCAGTAAGCCTGGATGCTATTGACGTAGGCCACCACCCGGCAATCCTGGCGGTTATTGGCGTCCTCGCCGGTCTTGCAGACTTCTTCCACGGTCTCAATGCTCGACTCGCCCGCGCCCGCCGGTACTTGCTGCTGCACGCCCGTCTGCCCGATGATATCCTGCAGGTCAGCAGGATTCACGCCAAACAGAAGCGCAGCCAACAGCACGATGATGCCCAGCCCGCCGCCGCCGACGGCCATTGCGGTCCCAGGTCGCCGGCCGCGCCGGTCCTCGACTTGGGACGTATCCAGTCGCGATCTCCTGTTGAATGACATCGTCCTTCTCCTTCTCTTCTGGTCAACATCAATAATGATATCCGATAGCATTACGCCCAGCATTACGCTCGATGCGAAGAGGATACTCCAAACCTGCACTCTCGTCAACAGGAGACAATAACAAACGACAAATCCGCGCTTCCTGGGACAGGAAGGCTGCCAAAGAAGCCGATCGGTGGCATGATCATTCGGTTTGGCACCAGGGTGGACCAACACATGTTGAGGTTAGCAGGAGGTGAGGGCCAAGGATAAGCTCTTATGCGTGTCACTCTGAGAGCACGCGAACCGCCTCGGCGTTTAGCAGATTCAGTTCCATCTCAGTCTCTACCTCATGCTGCCATTCCTGCTTGGCCAGACTGAGTATGGCTTGGTGCTGATCAAGGTAGGACTTGATTCCATGGGTCAATACGATGTCCAGTAAAGCCTTCAGAGTTCCGATCGCCAGTGTGTTTGAGCGCCCCATCAAAGTCCGCAGTTTGGCATGACGCGTGTCTAATGGGCTCTGGAAGCCAAATGCGCGGACAAGATGCTGCTCGAAGTCCGCCTGCGTAAATCGCGAAACAAGACCATCAGTCGAGAAGTTACGCCGTGCAAAGATACGTTGCACAAGGAATGCGTAGGCATCCAGCCTGGGATCTAGGAAGTCGTAATCCGGTCTCGCCTCGGTGCCTCGTAGACGTCCGGCAGCGCGAAGCTCGGCCTCGACGGCAGTTCCGGCATAGGGCAAGCATTTGCAGAAGTTGATCGCAAAGTAGCCGTCCTTGCCAGTAGTCTGCAGAAAGTCGAGATTTTCTTGCACGGTCTCGACAGTAGAAGCGGGGTCGAACAACATGAAACCGATGCCTAACGCAACGTTGCGGCTCTTGAGCAGTTCGATCGCGGACAGATTCCTGGACACCGTAGTATGTTTGTTAAGGGTACGTAGCCCTTGCTCGCTACCTGACTCAACTCCCAGGTAGACAGCGATCAAGCCGTGGTCAAGCATGGTGTCAAGGACCGCCGGGCACAGATCGTCTACCCGACACGATATCTTCCAGTGAATATGATCTGCCAGCCCTGCCATTCTCAGTCCACTCAGGAATGCGGTCAGCCAATCGCGTTGCCCACTAGTACGTGCTGCGAAGTCATCGTCTTGGAACAAAAAGACGCACACATTCCTCTCTCTGAACAGCATCGCCATCTCATCCACGACTGACTGCGGCGAGCGCACGCGGCGTAGCGGACCCGGCGCGCCGCTGTAAAAACGCCGGATGCTGCAGAAGGAACAGTTGAAGAGACAGCCACGGCTGGCAAGCATCGAGGCAACGGGTACACCGGCCAATAGCATGCACGATTTATCGCGATGAACCCACGGCAGGTTATCGAGTTCAGCGACCAGCGGGCGAGGGGAGGTGAGCACAATCCCATTCGCCCCGCGAAACGCCAGACCCCGAACCTGATTCCAACGGTCTCTTTGTGACAAACATCCCAGGAACTCGACGAGCGTTTCCTCGCCTTCGAAGCATACGACACTATCCAGCTCGGGTAGCAACTCCAGCGTATCTTTGGGCCTAATGCTTGGGAAGTGCCCACCGGCGGTAAAGTGCGAATCGATCCCCGCTTCCCGCATCTGCTGCATTAGCTGGGCAAAATCACCAAGGGAGTATTGGAAGATGAGCGAAAAACCGATCAAGCGCGGTCGAGTCAGTGCGGCAACTGCCACAAGCTCATCCTCGCGACCAGGGTAAAACGGAGCTAACTGCGCCGAGTAGCCATAGGCAAGCAGATAGGCCAGGATGGACCGCAAGCCGAGGTTTTCTTGATCCTCATAGCCTACGAGCAGCACATCGGTCCCAGCGCACGGCCGTCCAATCATGATCGCCTCCTTTCGCAAGCCCTATCAACTCCGTCCTTAGGTGCCCGACCCGGCACGCCCATGCCGTTGTCGCAATAAGCGCGCCGGGTGGTGAGCCGCAACCACGTGCCACAGATAAAGGGCGGAGTCTGCAACTACTAGAGGTTATGGCAATGGCCCAGGAAGTGAGGCAATCAGATCTTTCATGGCCTGCAACTTCTCAAGCTCGAGTTCAAGAGTCTTCGTCCTCAAGACGATACTGTCTTCGGCATACTTGAGGAGAATCGCGGGATCATCGATCACCTTGACGACCCAATCAGGCGCGGGATCCCAGGGGGGAGGAGGTCGTTGAATCCACTTCCAGAGTTCCTCCCGTTCGGACGGTATTACAAATCGTTGAGACATGAAAAACCTCCTAGCGTCGAGTGTATCGGTTGTGCCGGTTGATCGCCTGAACACCTATCTCTTTTCTCCATACGAATTCCAGCACTGCGGGGATTAGTTAGGCGCCTCCTTGTCAGCTCCCATCATGAGACGCAAGCACAGTTGCCAGGCATGACGCTATTGGCTGCTGCGTCCTCTCCTCGACAAACAACCACTGCCCCGCAGGATTAACCTCCAGAAAAACATAGCGACCGTCTGGAGTCAGGCGCATATCGATTGCACCGTAAACCAGACCCAATCGATCCATCAGGGCGTGCAAGCCTCGGTTCACCTGGTCAGGAAGCCTGCAGGCTTCGATACGCACGCGGTCCAACTCCATGCGAAAATCAACCTTGTACGATGTTTCCTGTGAGTAGATCGCCGCTGGAAAAATCTCTTCGCCAATCACTGTGACCCGCAGGTCGACTTTGGCGGGTATCAATTCCTGGAAGATCACCGGTGCGTAACGGACGTTGTCTAGCAGCGGGATCTCTTCTGGTCGAAGTAGGCGTGTCTCACGCCACTCTTGTGCAGTGGCGGTGAAGGTCTTGTAGATCGTGCGCTCAGGTCCGTACCGATCAACAAAAGCGCGTGCGTTGTCCGGACTGTTCGTAATCAAAGTCACGGGAGTGTCAAGTCCGACTTCCTGGGCCACCCTTAACTGGTAGACTTTGCGTGCCGCGTCCGCGTCACGCGCTGGCTGATTGATCCAGAATGTATCTAGCGCTAGCCAGAGTCCACTAAACGCTTCATGCGACTCGGCGAAAGCAAAGGCTTGGAAAACCGGATCGGTGATACTGGAATGAAGCACGTAGTTCTGTGGACGCCGCCACCATACGGCGCAACAGGAATCTAGCGGTAGTTCGCCTGATGATGAGCCAGTCAGCCGGTAATCGCGTGACCGCGTCTGTTCATACCTCAGCGACATCTGCAGCGTTTGGGGAAAGTGCGATAGGTCCAAGATGCGGAACTGGCACCCCATGCGCGCTAAACAGGTAACCACTGCCCGGGCATGGCTATCATCTTCAACGGATAGCACGAGGATCATTGAGCCTCCCTTCACGATATGCCAAGCCAAGAGCGGCGCGGCCGCTCTTGGCAAACGCAACACAGTGTACTAGAGCTCACGAGGCGGCGGAGGCTCGCTTGTATTCCTCGCATAGAACGTCATATTGTCCCAGAATCTGCCGGTACTCCTGGTCAAGGGTTAATAACTGACTATTCAACTGGAGCATAGTCTTCTCAAGCGCGTCTAGGGTCTGTTCATACTGGTCGATGGCTGCCTCATAGCTTTGAGCCTGTGTCTGGTCAGTCGTCAATCTGGCCCAAGCCATTGAATGGTGGGGGGTAGCCAAAGCGAACGGCACCGCGCCTTCTGAAAGTGCCCCCGGTTCACGGCCTGGTGCTCCAAGCGCCCCTACATCATCGGTTGTCTTCAGGGTTAGGTGGTCGTCCAACCCCTTGAGAGTGCCCTGATCATCGCTGAATTTGAGAGTGGCCTGATCATCAAGGCCTTTGTACGTCTTATGGTCATCGCTGAACTTCAAGGTAACTTGGTCATCCAGGATTTTGATACTCACTTGGTCGTCGCCGAACTTCAGCGTTACATTATCGAGGATGGGATGTGTCTGATGGTCATCGAGAATTTTCAGCTTGATGCCAAAGAGTTTATCCCAGGCGGCTTGAGCATTAATGATCCCCGCGCCGGCGTACTGGTCCCAGCCGGCGGGGCCAATATCCTTGGCCGTCGTTTTCAATGCATCCTTGAGCTGGTCCTGTGTGAGATTGGGGCCTTTTTGCTTAAGTAACGCAACGACGCCGGCCGCGATGGGAGTGGCCGCTGACGTTCCACCATCGCTGGTATATGCCGGATCAACGTTCGGGAAGTAACCGGCAAAGTGCGTAATCGAGCAAAAGTCAGGCTTGCTTGGGTCTAGTGCAGCGGGTCCTGCGCTGCTGTAGCCTACATACTGCCCCTTGAGATTAACTGCGCCGACGGTCATGACACGCGGGTGCCCGTTGGCGCCCCAGATATCACGGCCGGGGCCATTATCGGCCCCACACCGCCCATCCGGGCACGCAGCACCGCAGTTACCTGCGGAGAACAGCACTATGATTCCCTCATCCAGCGCCTCAACAACCTTACGGGTGAAGGGATGACTCGCATTCCGTGCATACACCGGGTCCCAGTTCTCTTGGAAGATACCCCAGCTATTTGTGAGCACCTGGGGTGTCCCATTGGTGCGGTGCTGATTGATTGCCCACTGGAAGGCCTGGATAGCGTTAGAGATCACACCTGAGAGCGTCTGTGCAGTTGAGATGCGCAGATCGTATATTTCTGCATCCGGTGCGATGCCCAGGACATCAGTGGAAGTCATGTTACCATGATTATCCCAGCCCGCCGCGGTTGTTCCCCAATCGCCGGGCCAACCACCAACAACATGCAAGACCCGCGCCACTTCCCCTTGCTTAACCGGACGTCCGATAGCGGTGATGCCGCCATCCACGACGCCGACGCGTATACCGCTTCCCTTGAAACCTTGGGTCCAAATCTTGTCCACGCCGAGATAGGTCGCGACCTCGGCCAAAGTACCGATGGCAGGGTTGCCAAATGTGCAGTCACAGGGCGGAATTCCACAGGCACCGGTTGCCGGTGTGGCCTGCAACAAGCTAGAACCGCCGTCCAGTACGGCAGGCTGTGGAGTGGCTGTAGTACGGCGTCGGCTGGCGCGACCCGGCGCAAATGGTGCGATGGGAGTATCGCGCCACACTTGAACGACATTAGGCTGCGCCTCGATGTCGGGAATCCTGGCTGGATCGACAGTTCCCCGGACGAGAATGGTCTCTTCGCCGCCAGGGGTTAAGCCCATGCCATGCCCAGCCGGCGGAGTCATCGGTACAGGTGCAAAGTCAGGATCAGGTTGAAACCCTCCTGGAAGCGCTGTCGACATTTGGACAGCGAAGGCCCCGGGGGTTCCGCGCGGGACGCGCATCTCAATCATCACGCCCACATTGCCGGCAGATTCTGATTCGGGAGTCATGGAAACCTCCTCCTCCGATGCATCAGATAACAGCTGAAAAAGCTAAAGTCAGGTACTACGCACGCTCGTAGTTCCTAACACTCAACCTCAACTCGAGTGTAGAGAGCCCCAGTATTTGGAGCCTGCGTATCGATCAGTTGGCTTTGCGTCCTGAGGGCATAGAGCAAAGTTTCTCTGGGCACTTCGGTCTGGTCCGATACACTGCCATGCCTTCCGGATCGAGTGGAGAGGATCGTAATCAGGCGGCGCGCAGCAGTGACAGAGTCTGATTTGTATCTGAAATTGGCCCACAACGACTTGGGCGTTGCATTACGGCTACCATGATGTCCCACTTTGTAGACGGTCACCCCGGCCAGCAGCTTCTTCACGCCCGGCTGCCCCAGTGCATAGCTCCAATTCTCGATCTGCGCGTCACCTGGGAACAATAGCTTGGCAGCGCCGGCTCGGAACAAAAGAATGACGCTCGTGTTGTTGAGTACACTATCAAGCTGGCGCACGAACGCCAAGTACTCCCGCTCGCTTAACCTATCGAGCCGCGCTTTCAGCCAACGGGCGTAAGCCGGCACATCACACGCCGAGCCGCAGCGACTGATCGGAGAGCCGCTGGCGAGAGCATCTGCCATGTGTTGGACAAGCATCCAGAATTCGGAGTGTTCCTGAGCCTGCGACGCAATCGCTTCCGCCTGATCCAAAGTAGGTGGACCGAGCACGGTGACTTTCACGCCGGGCATCACGGTCTCATCAAAACCGCTGTCTGCGCCAAAATAGACATAGCGGGTGCCGCGTCGCGCAGCCTGACCCATCTGGAGCAAGTTCTGGACTGCTGAACTGTTCTTCAGGTTGACTTCACCCAGGAACCTTACCTCATTCTGCACCGACCACGCATCTAGGCCCATCTCCTCCGGTCGTTCGGCCAGTTCGTGGATGCGCTGAGCGAATGAGTTGACTGCATCCAAGTGGCCTACGAATGCTCGGCCAAGCCTTAGGGATCGCTCGTTGAGTTCCGTCGTGGCGCCCAGGGATGCCGCGGCTTGCCCGTTTGCGGTCGCCGCAGCACAGGGGTCCTCAGTCCATGGCTGTATAACAAGATCGGGCTCCAAACCGGCGATGATGCACCCCGAGTTTCGCGCATCCGCACTTACGCTAAAACCGCTAATATGATCTGCATGGCGATGGGTAACGACGAGGGCGTCTAGCTTCCGCTCGCATTCCTCGCTTATAGATCCGGCAATGCATTCCATGTGGTCAGCTTGTGTACCCACAGGCTTGCACGTCGTACCGAAATCGATCAGCACATGCCGGTTGCGATCCGGATAGTGAAAGCGAACCAGGAAACAATCGCCGAAGCCGACATGGTATGCCAGTACCGTAACATGAGTAGGAGCAAGCGGGCTCATGGTTACCACTCCTCTATCGCAATGCTTGGGGCGACCCCGCGCAGACGGTGCGCAGCCGCGAAGTTGACCTCGCGACCGGCGCTGCTTGCCGGGGCATTTAAGCCCTCGCCCTCAAAGGACAACGCGCTACGGCGAGCCAACTCAACAATGCGAGCACTCTGGCGCTTCTTATTGCTCAATGCATTGTGAATGCTATACTTCATGCAGGCAAAGTCATCGAAGATAAGTGTGGCGCCGCCGTAGAGGGCGATAACCTTCTCGGCCCCCATGCTATCTGGCAGGATGAAACCGCGTTCTCTCAATTCTTTGGCTGTGAGGCGGATGACCTGGTAGAATTGCGCCATAGTTTCCCTGAGCACAAAGCCGTCGGGGGCGATGCGTACGCACGGGCAGACCGAGAGCACCTTCAGATAAGACCACTTGTCCAACTCACCGTCCAGACCGAGCACTTTGCGATTCTCCCACACGAGCCGGAACACCTCGTCGGGGTCCCGTGTCAGTGGCTCGAAGTGAGTGCGTTCATAAGAAAGCGCGATCTTCCCAATGGGTGCCCAACCAACTGCCTGCTTCGAACTCTCTTTCGTCCCATTAGGAACTGGTGACCCGCGTATAGGTTCGATGCCATAGGCGCTAAACGAATTCAGGAGGTGTTCGCGGAAACCGAAGCGCGTATCATCCGAATGAAGTTCCCGGTCCGCAGTAATCAGTGCATTCAGATAATCTGTGAACTCGATGTGTAGCGGCGGCATGTAATCCAAGGCACGAATCGCCATAGTCAATAGATAGTCAGCAGCGTCTGCACCTTCCTCGGCCCAATGCGGAATAACTCCTTGGGGAATGGTGCTGGATGCGGGTTCGCTCGCTGACCAGTTCTTCTGCAGTCGTGCTGACCAAGCTTCCACAAAGGCATTCATCATAGCCGCAACCAGGATCTCACCCCGACGGTGAGCCAGGATGAATTCGGCATACGGATTGGGAGTCGATTGGGGTTTGGTTGCCAGTTTTCGCGACTCCAGGTAGTATGCTGGCGATGGGTCAAGCGCTACCGATCGGCGCAATGCCGCACCGCGCGCTCGTTGAATCTCAGCACCCATTTGTTCTGCCAGGCCGAGTAGCGCCGACTTCTTGAGCCAGCCAGTCAAATCGTCTTTGCCCTTCAACGTTTCGCTTTGCTCTGACAGCAATACCTCGACAACGTCACGTAGAGCAAAGACGGAGAGGAGCGCTACAATGTCCGAGAAGCCTTCGTGGAATGCAGCCTGGTCGGGAGATGACGGATCTATATAGCGTTCATGCAACGAGTCTAGCAACGCATGGGTCGTTTCATGCACGATCACATCGTGTGACAAGCAGGTGTATACCCAATCACCGCTACTGGAGCTCCGTCCGTACCCGAAAAGCAGAGCTTCGATATCGCGGGCATAGAAAGCGTTGAGCGTCCTGAAGGCGTGGGGCACCACTTTTATCTGGTGGCTGCCTCCAAACCAGCTCACATGACGTCCCAGTGCCTGTTCGAAGCGCGCCAAGGTGCGCATGACAATGGCGTAGACGTTCTGGGCGTGAAAATCGAAATCTCCCACTAGCTTCTCGGGAGCAGATGTCGCAAACCGATCCTTGACGTATCCATTGCAGTGCTCCAGGATAGGCGGCGACCGCCAGACCGCCTGGGAACAATCATAGTCGATTACCTGGACGCGATGACCCCACGGGCCCTCGCTGACACATTCCACCGGCACATCGACCTGCGCAGTAAGAGGCTGCTGGCCAGAGCAGTTTGGATTGAGCACGCTCGGATCCTGGGCAATAATGCGGAAACTGCGTGTACGGGGGCTTGACTCAAAGCTCATGCTTCCATCTCCTCTGACGGCGAAAATCAAGCAATCATTAGGGACGCTTGTGACGAGACCAAAGCTTATCGTGTTTGGCTCAGGTATGGGCTTCCCGCAAGAGTGCATCACCGGTCTGGACCGATAGGAGTTGTAACCTCACTCGCTGACCGATGTCCCGGCTACATCCCTCCAGGCTCTCTGCATCCACCTTCTTCAGAGCGATGAATTCGTCATCGGCCAACTCATATCCAGAAAGGGCTGCATCCGGGTCAGCGAATAAGGTGAGGCGAAAGTTATCGTCCAAGATGGCTCGGCCGATGACTTCGTGCAGGGCCCGCTGTGACATGTGATGGCCTACTTCATGCTGTACAGGATGACCCCATGAATCGAATAGACATCGACGGCCCAGACGCCGCCGAGCGGCGTGGGCGGATCTGTAAGCTTCTGGCCCAGGAACGCAATGAGGTTACCGCTTTCAAGCGCCGTCTCCAACAGACTCTGCAAATGCGCGGTAGTTGTCAGCACAGCCACTTTGACACCCGGGGTGTCACGCAACGCGACTATAGCATGACATCCCATGAACCCCGGCACGGCGTAGCCCTCTACCAACGTAACATGGCCAAAAACCTCCACCGATTGTTCCACAGGCAGGTGTGGCAGCTTGCTGACCTTGACGCCGTTATCGAGTGCTGGTAGCAAGGTCGGTGCCATCATACGTCCTCCTTCTGAAGCCGCAAGACCTCATTCTTCAGAGGATCCGCAAAAGCGCCCGCCCACACCAAGCAAGGTGGACGCCACGAGAGCGATCAGGCTACCTAGCACCCGTCCGTTCTCGTCCGTCAGGTACGGACCATCAGGTATGGCAATACCCCAGGCCAGAAAGGCGGCGAATGATGCAAACATGAGCCACCATGGCCAGTTCTTCCAACCCTGCCAGCGCGGTTTGCCCCTCGCCCGGCGCTTCCCGGCCAGGATCAGGCCAAACAACACCGGGGTTAAAAGAGCCAAACCCCAATAGATACCTGTCAAACTGAGCCAGGGGAGAACCTTGCTCACAACGGGGAACGAAGCAAGCAACGCAATATAGAGTGTAATCGTCTCGGTCGGTATGTACTCGACGAGCGCACTCAAGGCATTTTGAGCATTCTCGCCCCTCAGACCCACAGTGTCATCAAAAGCAAGCTGATTGGCTGTTGCCACTTCGCGAGCCACGTGGTTTGCAGCCAATGTATTGAGACTCACGAGCCCTCCTGCATATTCTGCCATTGTCCCATATCAACCACTGGAATCATCGCGCTGTTTCCCGGACGCGGCTGTGATGTGTTTCACAATTTTTCTGTGAGATAGTTCACTCTTCAAGAAAAGATTGATGCCCGAGAGAACAGGATAGAGAAGGTGGGGCTAGGCGCGCCGGAAGGAGGACTATCTGCATCACCGCTGTACCCTGTGCTTGAGCCCGGCAGGATCCAGAATAGTTATGGCTTTCCCTTCGATTCGGATCAGGCCCTGATCGCGCAGGTCGCCCAGGCATTTGTTCACCATCTCGCGGCTGGCGCATACCCAGCTGGCCAGTTCGGATTGGTTCAAATGTAGATTGATCTCGATTCCACCTGCGGCCACGCCGTAGCGCTCGGCCAACTCCAGGAGGATGGCAGCGATCCGGCCGGGTACATCGAGAAACGCCAGATTTTCGGCGAAGACGGTGAGATGATTCAGACGATCGGCCAGCAAGGCAAGGGCACGACGCGCGACCCCGGGATGGGCCTCGAGACAGCGGAGGAAGTCGTCTCGCGGCAGAGTGTAAGTAACCGTCGGCTCTAGAGTCATGGCGCCGGAGCAGCGCAGCTGGCCGTCGAGCAGGGCAGTCTCGCCAAAGCAGTCACCGGGGCCATAGACGTCAAGGGTGATCTCTTGGCCCGCCTCGCTCAGCGAAAAAATGCGCACCTTGCCCGACTCGATCAGGTAGAGCGCCTGGCTGGGGCTGCCCTTGTGGAACAAGATCATGTCCCGAGCGAAGGTGCGTTTGGCCAGGCACGCGACTAATCGAGCTAATTCGTCGTCGGGAAGGTCGGCAAAAAGGGAAACCCGGTGTAGCACATCCAATGCAGACATCCCGCCTCCTGAAATCGATCTACTGCCATTTGCATTCTAAGTCAAGTTGATCAGCCTACCTGCTGCTACCTAACACACGACTATGATGATGTTGCGCTTGTTAACTCGACTCTCGGGCATTATCCTAGCATCCCCGCGTTGCAGAATCGTCGCAAAAGCGTTGCAAGGATTCGTAAGTCTGGACCAGGTTCCAAATTGTGTTCGTGGCCTTGGAGTCCGCCGCAGTCCACCACATATGGGGTTCTGCTGGCTGCCCTTGTAGTACATATAGTGGCCCAATGCCACATTCAAAACCCACCAACGAACTTTGGATCCGAGTCTTAACAAGAAGCGGTGCTCAGTGAACGGTGTAACGACCTGCACCAAAGCTAATAAGGATTTTGTTGAGCCTGCGTCAGATTTGAACGCGTCCGGCAAGTTGGTGTTCGGGTGAGTCGGGCATATACTGTGGCTGCCACATCACATGCAAAGGAGCACCCCAATGCCACTGCGCAGCCAACAAATCCTGGGCCGGCCGGAATGGTCCACCCAGCGCGCCTACTACAAGGCCATGGCCTACAGCGACTATGACCTGGCCCGGCCCATGATCGGCATCGCCAACTCGTGGAACCGCGTCGTGCCCGGCCACTACAACCTCAACCTCGTCTCCGATTACGTCAAGCAGGGCATCTTCCAGGGCGGCGGCACGCCCGTCGAGTTCGGCGTGATGGCCGCGTGCGACGGCATCGCGCAGGGGCACGAGGGGATGCGTTACATCCTGCCCACGCGCGACCTGATCGCCAACAGCATCGAGCTGATGGTCGAGGCGCACCGGCTCGACGGCATCATCATGCTCGGCTCGTGCGACAAGATCGTGCCGGGGATGCTGATGGCCGCGGCCCGGCTGGACGTGCCCGCGCTGATCGTCGTCGGCGGGCCGATGGAGGGCGGCTGCGAGTTCGACGGCCGCGAGTCCGACGGGACCTCGCTGACCGAGGCGCTGGGCATGTTGCGCGAGGGCCGCATCTCCGAGGCGGAGTTCATCGAGCTGGAGAACCACGCCACCCCGACCTGCGGCTCCTGCTCGTTCCTGGGCACGGCCAACACGATGTGCTGCGTGGCCGAGGCCATCGGCATGTGCCTGCCCGGCAGCGCGACCATCCCGGCCACGCACGCGGACCGCATGCGCAGCGCGCAGGCCGCGGGCCGGCAGATCGTCCGGCTCGTGGAGGAAGGCGTCACCGCCCGGCGCATCATCAACCGGCAGGGGCTGGAGAACGGCATCCGGCTCGGTGCGGCCATCGGCGGCTCCACCAACCTGGCGCTGCACATGCCCGCCGTCGCGTACGAGGCTGACTGCCCGGACATCGATATGGCGCGCTTCGAGGAGCTGTGCCGCACGACGCCGCACGTCGCCAAGATGAACCCCGCAGCCGCGCCCAATGTGCCCGACTTCCACCGGGCGGGCGGCGTGCAGGCCGTCATGGCGGAGATCCTGCCCCTGCTGCACGGCGGCGCGCTGACCGTTGCAGGCACGACCGTCGCGGAGAACGCCGTGTGCGCGCCCGCGGGCGACCGGCGCATCGTCCGCCCGCTGAGCGACCCATGGCGCGCGGGCGGCGGGCTGGCCGTGCTGCAGGGCAACCTCGCGCCCATGAGCGCGGTGACCAAGCCCGCGGCCATCGCAGACCACATGCAGGTCTTCACGGGCCGCGCGCGCTGCTTCGACTGCGAGGAAGACGCGAACCAGGCCATCCTCGACGGCGCGATCCAGCCGGGCGACGTGGTGGTCATCCGCTACGAGGGGCCGAAGGGCGGGCCGGGGATGCGCGAGATGTACATGGCGATGAAGATGCTCTACGGCCGGGGGCTGGCGCTGAGCACCGCGGTCGTGACCGACGGACGGTTCTCCGGCACGAACAACGGCTGCTTCGTCGGCCACATCTCGCCGGAGGCCGCGGAGGGCGGGCCGCTGGCCGCGGTGCAGGATGGCGACGAAATCACGGTCGACATCCCCGCGCGGCGGCTCCACCTGCACGTCAGCGACGAGGAAATCGCGGCCCGCCTGGCCGCGTGGCAGCGGCCCCCGCTGCGCGTCACGCGCGGGTACCTGGCGCACTATGCGCGGCTGGCCGAGTCCGCGCACTATGGCGCGCTGATCAAGAACGGGTGACCTCACCCCCCGGCCCCCTCTCCTGAAGCACGAACTGCTGTGCTTCAGGAGAGGGGGAGATCCGGATTGGTAAATCTCCCCCTCTCCTGAGCCTGCAAACCCGCGGGTTTGCAGGCTCAGGAGAGGGGGCCGGGGGGGTGAGGTCGCCAGGAGGAACCATGCACCCGGCCATTATTCTCCCACCCGGCTACCACGCCCGGCCCGTCACGCCGGACGACGCGGACCGCGTGGCCGGCCTGCTGAACGCGGCTGCTATCGCAGACACCGGCAAGGCGACGACGCAATCTCCCGAGGTGCTATCGGACTGGCAGCAGCCGCAGCTTACGCTCAGCACTGACACGATCCTTGTGCTGCACGATGCCGCGGCGCCGGACGAGCCCGCGCCCGCTGCCTTCGCCATCTTCTGGGACGATCCACCCCACGTGCAGACCTTCCTCGACGCGAACGTGCATCCTGAGCACCGCGGCCGCGGGCTGGGCGCGGCACTGCTGGGCTGGGGCGAGGCGCGGGCACGGGCCGCGGTCGAACAGGCTCCCGAGGGTGCGCGCGTGATCGTGCGCGAGTTCATCCTCTCCAGCAACACGGCAGCGCAGGAGCTGCTGGAGAGCCGGGGCTGGCAGCGCGTGCGCTACAACCTGCGCATGGCGATCGAGCTGACCGAACGGCCCGCGGACCCACCCCTGCCGGAAGGCGTGCGCATCCGTGCGTTCGTGCGCGGGCAGGACGACGAGCACTTCGCGATGACCAGCGAGGAGGCGTTCGAGGATCACTGGGGGTATGTGCGCATCCCCATAGCCGAAGCGCTGGCCCAGTGGCGCACGTACATGGACACTTCGCCCAACTTCGATTCCGACCTCTTCCTCCTGGCCGTGTCAAATGCCGCGGGCGAGAACCCCATCGTGGGCGTCTGCTGCGGGACGCCGCGGCCCGCGGAGGGTCCCGAGCAGGGCTGGGTCCACAACCTGGCGGTCCTGCGGCCGTGGCGCCGGCAGGGTATCGCGCACGCGCTGCTCATCCGCTGCTTCCAGGCGCTCTACGACCGCGGCCTGTGGAAGATCGGGCTGGGCGTGGACGCCGGCAGCCTGACCGGCGCCACGCGGCTGTACGAGAAGGCCGGCATGCACGTGGAGCGCCGCCACGAGTTCTGGGAGCTGGAGCTGCGGCCGGGCGTGTAGGGGCGCAGTGCTGTCCGTCTCTTTTGGGCTCCAAGTGAAGCGCGCACGAAGATTGGAGTCGAGGCTTCAGCCGGATAGGGCACGTTCACGCTGCGGGCGCGGCCATCGCGAATAAACAAATGCGCCTGCGGGCGCGCCACGAATACGCGAATAGCGCGCACCGCGGCGGACCGATTCGCTTATTCGCGGGCTGATTCGATTATTCGCGATGGCCGCGCTCCCGCATACTCAGCACGCGCTCTTATGATAAACTAACGGTGCCGTACAGGCACATACGCTTACTCATCCCCTCCATCAGGAGGGCACAAGACACTCGGGAGAAACGCCATGCGCATACTGGTCACGGGCGGAGCGGGGTACATCGGCAGCCACACCTGCGTCGAGCTGTTGAACGCGGGGCACGAGGTCGTCGTCGTGGACAACCTGTCCAACAGCAAGGAGGAGGCGCTGCGGCGGGTGGGCCAGCTGGCGGGACCGGAGAGTGCGCGGCGGCTCACCTTCCACCGCGTGGACCTGCTCGACCGGGCTGCGCTGGATGCGGTCTTCGGCCGAGCGCCGGTCGATGCGGTCATCCACTTCGCCGGACTGAAGGCGGTGGGCGAATCCGTCACCATCCCGCTGCGCTACTATCAAAACAACGTGACCGGCACGCTCATCCTCTGCGAGGTCATGGCCAGCCGCGGCGTCCGGAACCTCGTGTTCAGCTCCTCTGCAACCGTGTACGGCGAGCCGGAGCGCGTCCCCGTCACCGAGGATTTTCCCCTCTCCGCCACGAATCCCTACGGCCGGTCCAAGCTGATGATCGAGGACATCCTGCGCGACCTGGGCCGGGCGGATCCGTCGTGGAACGCCATCCTGCTGCGCTATTTCAACCCGGTCGGTGCACACGCCAGCGGCCGCATCGGGGAGGACCCGAACGGCATCCCCAACAACCTGATGCCCTTCGTCGCGCAGGTGGCGGTGGGCCGCCTGCCGGAGCTGCGGGTGTTCGGCAACGACTACCCCACCCCCGACGGCACGGGCGTGCGCGATTACATTCACGTCGTGGACCTCGCACTGGGCCACCTGGCCGCGCTGGACCGGCTGGCCGCCAACCCCGGCGTCGTCGCCTATAACCTGGGCACGGGACGGGGCCACAGCGTGCTCGAAGTGGTGGCAGCGTTCGAACAGGCCACGGGGCGGCACATCCCTTACCGCATCGTTGCGCGGCGCCCGGGCGATGTCGCGGTCAGCTACGCGGACCCGGCGCGTGCACAGGCCGAGCTGGGCTGGCACGCGGTGCGCGGGCTGGACGAGATGTGTGCGGACGCATGGCGCTGGCAGTCGCAGAATCCCAACGGCTATTTGTGAGGTGCAGTGTGGCAGCTCATTCCCTGACCCTGGTCGTCCTCGCCGCCGGCATCGGCAGCCGTTACGGCGGGCTCAAGCAGATGGACCCCGTCGGGCCCAGCGGCGAAATCATCATCGACTACTCCGTCTATGACGCGCTGGCCGCGGGCTTCAACAAGGTCGTCTTCATCATCTCCGCCGCCATCCAGGATGCCTTTCGCGAGCGTATCGGCCGGACCATCGAAGGGCAGGTCGAGACCGCGTATGTCATCCAGCGGATGGACGACCTGCCTGCGGGCTGGAGCGTGCCCGCGGAGCGCAAGAAGCCGTGGGGCACGGCGCACGCGGCCATGGCCGCGCGTACTGCGGTGGACAGTCCCTTCTGCGTCATCAACGCGGACGACTTCTATGGCCGGAGTGCGTACGCGGCCATCGCGGGCTACCTAATGGGAGACCTTCGAGGTTGTGCGAACCTTCGGGTCGCCCGAAACCTCGAAGGTCTTGGCGGACCCAACGACTACTGCATGGTCGGCTACCGGCTGGGCAATACGCTCACCGAGCACGGCCACGTCGCGCGCGGCATCTGCATGGTGGATGCGGACGGCTACCTGGTCGGCGTGCGCGAGCGCACCCACATCGAGCGCGACGGCGACGCCGCACGGCATACCAACGCGGACGGAACGACGGTGGAGCTGCCGCTGGATGCCATCGCCTCGATGAACATGTGGGGGTTCCGGCCCGACCTGTTCCCGGCCCTGCAGGCGCGCTTCGAGCGCTTCCTGGAACGCAACCGGGCCGACCTGAGCAAGGTCGAGTTCTACCTGTCCGACGTCATCGGGGATCTGGTCGCGAACGGCGAGACACGCGTGCGCGTGCTGCCGACCGAGGAGGTCTGGCACGGCGTGACCTATGCGCAGGACAAGGCGGCGGTCCATGCGGCCGTGCGCGACCTGGTGCGCCGGGGCGTCTACCCCGAGAACCTGTGGGGCCGGGCATGACGGCAACGAGTATATCTCCGGAAGGGACCGGCCCCGACAGGCCGCTCAAGGCCGTCATCCTGGCCGCGGGCGACCGGTCGATCGCGGACGACGGGCAGCCGCTCCTGCTCGAAACCCTCGGCGGCAAGAAGGTCATCGACTACGTGGTGGAGAACGTCGGCCATGTCGTGCCGCCGGAGGATACGTACATCGTCACCGGCTACCGGGGCGACAGCATCCGGCAGCACCTGGGCCCCGCGTATACTTATGTCGACCAGGCCGCTCCCCAGGGCACAGGCCAGGCCGTGCTGGCCGTCAAGCCACTGCTGGAGGAGTTCGACGGCGACCTGCTCATCCTCTACGGCGACACGCCGCTGTTCAGCCCGACGTCCATCCGCGGGCTCATCAACCGCCACCGCCTGCGCCGGGCCGACCTCACGCTGCTCACCGCCGTCGCGGACCGGCCTTACCCGTATGGCCGGGTCATCCGCGACCGCGGCGGCAGCATCATCGCCATCATCGAGGAGGCCGCCGCCTCGCCGCATCACAAGGAGATCCGCGAGCTCAACGTCGGCGCGTATGTCGTCTCGGCCCGGCAAATCTGGCCGGTGCTGGAGACGCTCACACCCTCGCTGAAGGACGGCGAGTACCGGCTGACCGATTCGGTCCACCGGCTGATCCACCAGGGCCTGCAGGTGGACAGCTACCAGATCTATGACCAGGACGAGATCCAGGGCATCAACACCCGGCCCGACCTCGAACAGGCCGAGTTCATCCTGCTCAAGCGCTCGTTCCAGCCTCGCCGCGAGCAGGAGCGCAACATCGTCAAGTTCGGCACCGGCGGCTGGCGCGCGGTCATCGGAGAAGGATTCACGATGCTCAACGTGCGGCGGCTGTGCCAGGCGCTGGCCAACGACGTCGCGCGGCGCGGGCTGGAGCAGCGCGGGGTGCTGATCGGCTATGACCGGCGCTTCCTCTCCGACCGGGCCGCGACGGCTGCCGCGGAGGTGTTCGCGGGCAACAACATCCGCACGATCCTCCTCAGCGAGGACGGCCCTACGCCCCTGATCGAGTTCGCCACCGAGGCGGTCCACGCAGCCTACGGGCTCGCCTTCACCGCCAGTCACAACCCGCCCGAATGGAACGGCCTGAAGGTGTTCCACGGCGACGGCTCGCTGCTGATGACCGCGGAGACGGATCGCATCGAGGTGGAGACAAACGCGCTCGATCCAGAAGACCTGGTGACCGTGCCGCTTGAGGTTGCGATCCCCGCAGGCATCGTGGAGCGGCGGGACTTCGTCAACCAGTACGTGGACCGGGTAGAGTCGTTCATCGATATGGCCGCGATCCGCAAGGCCGGCCTGAAGGTCATCGTCGACCCGATGTACGGCGTCGCGCACCTGACCCTGGGCATCATCCTCAACGAGGCGCGCTGCCGTGTGACCTTCATCCACGAGCGGCGCAATCCGCTGTTCGGCGGCCGCTCGCCTGCGCCGGACCTCGACGCGCTGCGGCTACTGCGAGCCTACGTGCGCGACGAGCACTACGACCTGGGGCTGGCCACCGACGGCGATGCCGACCGCATCGCGCTGATCGACGAGCGCGGCGAGTACGTCCACATCAATGACCTGCTGCTGCTCCTGTACTGGTACCTGCACGAGGTGAAGCGGCAGAGCGGGGCGGTCGTGCGCAACCTCGCGACGACCCACCTGCTGGACCGGCTGGCCGCTTCGTTCGGGGAGCAGGCCATCGAGACGCCGGTCGGCTTCAAGTGGATTGCCGCGGGCATGGTGGACCATAACGCGCTGCTGGGCGGCGAATCCAGTGGCGGCCTGACCATCCGGGGGCACATCCTGGGCAAGGACGGCATCTTCGCGTCCGCGCTCATCATCGAGATGCTCGCCAAGACCCGCCAGTCCATCTCACAGCTCCAGGAGCGCGTCTGGGCCATCACGGGCCGGCTGTACAGCGTGGAGGACGGGCTGCCTGCGACGCCCGACATGCGCATCATCGTGCCGCAGCGGGTGCAGGACCTCATCGCACGCGGGGATGCACCCTACCCGATCCTGCGCACGCGCGAGGATGACGGCATCAAGTTCTACTTTGCGAACGATAACTGGGTGCTGCTGCGCTTCTCAGGCACGGAGCCGCTGCTGCGCATCTTCGCCGAGGCCGATACGCCGGAGAAAGCGCGCGCGCTGGTGGACTGGTTGAAGTCGGCAGCACAAGCCGAATAAGGAGCTCTCATGCCCCACATCACCCTCTCAAAGAAGGAACGGCTCCGCCGGCAGGCACTCGGGCAGGAGATCGACCGCGTGCCATCGCTCGCCGGCTGGATCGGCGGCGTGCGCGTGCTGTCCGACCTGGCGGGCATCAGCACGGATGAATACCTGGCGAATCCGCTGGCGGGCGTCGTCAAGGCCGGTCTCGCGCTGGACGCGGACGGCATGATCCAGCCGGCCATCCCGACCCGGCTCGACCAGATTCGCACCGGCTCGGTGGAGGAAAGCCACTACGCGGGCATCGAGCCGGAGGCGCTGCTCGACCGGGCCAACGCGCTGCCCGACAGCGAGCGCGGCGTGCTCGCGACCTTCGACGCAGCGACTGAGGAGCGCCGCTACCGCGACTACTTCGAGAACGCGTTCCGCAACTACGGCGGCATGGAGCCGGTCCCAAACTTCTGGGAAATCGGCGGCCACTTCCCCCTCTACAGCGAGTTCGGCTACACCGCCTTTCTCCTGGCGTGCAAGCTCTACCCGGAGGCCGTGGGCAAGATCTGGTGGGCGAAGAGCCTGCACTCACGCGAGCGCGCCAAGATCCTGGTGCGGCTGTACCGCGACTATGACCTGGTGCCGCTGATGTTCTGCGGTGAGGACCTTGCGAACAACAAGGGGCCGATGGTGTCACCCGTGTTCCTGCGCCAGTACTACCTGCCCACCGTGCGCATGATTATCGAGCCGCTCGTCGATGCAGGCATCCGGCTCATCCACCACTGCGACGGCGACGTCCGGCCGCTCGTCGCGGATTATCTTGGGGTAGGGTTCAGCGGGTTTCAGGGGTTCCAGTATGAGCTGGGGATCGACCCATACGCGCTGCGCCGGATGCGCAGCCCGCTGGGCGAGGAACCGCTCTTCTTCGCCGGGTTGAGCGTCAGCCGCACGCTGCCCTTCGGCACGGTGGCGGATGTGCGGGACGAGGTGGATTACTTCCTGGACTTCACCGACGGCGGCAAGGGGCTGTTCCTGATGACCAGCAACGTCACTGGCGTCGAGGTGCCGCCGGACAACCTGCGCGCCGCGTACCGCTATGTCAAGGCGTGGGACCCGGCGCAGGCCCGCGCGGTGCGCTGGACGCGCTGGCCGTGGGGCGAGACGCACGATTGACGGGCCTCACCCCCCAACCCCCTCTCCTGGACAGGCCTGATGGCCTGTCCAGGAGAGGGGGCGCGCGCGTCTGTCTTACTCCCCCTCTCCTGAATCCTTCAGGAGAGGGGGTTGGGGGGTGAGGTCAGCCCTCTCTTGCTTCCTCAGCAGAAGCGACCGGCACATCTACTGCGCGCACCGTGATAGAGACGCTGGCCGCGACCCAGGCCGTGCCCGACGCGGTCCGCACCTGCCACCAACTACCGTCAGCGTTGCGCCCGACGATGGGCAGGCTCTCGTTGATGCGCAGTTGGCCGGCCACCGGGAAATTCGTGCCCGGCCCGCGGCGCACGTTGATGGTCCCCTGCCTTGCAAACAACACCGGCTCTTTCATCTCCCCGAAGCGGACCGGCTGCTTGACCCAGCGGTCGAAGAACGCGACTGAGCTCGCCATGGCCCGGCCGAAGTTGCCGGAGATGTTGTGGTTGTCGCCCGGATAGGCGAACAGCTCGATCGGAATCCCGGCTGCCTTGCCCTGCGCGGCCAGCCCCTCCGACAGCACCACCGGCACGGATGCATCCCCGCGCGCGTGGTGCAGCTGGATCGGGCCGTTCAGGTCCGTCAGGTAATGGTTGGCCGACAGGGTCCGCCAGACCTCGGGCGCAACCTCCGGGTGGCCGAACTCCTCGACCAGCTCCGTGCGCCAGCCGCGGCGCAGGGTTGTCGTCGTGCCGGATGGAGTCGAGGTCGTCCGCCGCCGCCACTGTGCCAGCATGTCTTCGTATGAACCCACCACGCCGCCCCAGATGACGCCCGCCTTGATATCGGGTGAAACCACCATCGCGCGCAGGGTGATGAACCCGCCCATCGAGTGACCCCACATGCCAATGCGGTTCGGGTCGGCAGCGGCATAGCGCTTGATCGACGCCACCGCGTTCAGCACGTCGATGGTGTAGTCCGGCGCCCCGTACGCGCTGCTGGCCGAGCCCTCCGAGCTGCCGTGCCCGCGATAGTCGGGCCGGAACACGATGTAGCCCGCGCGCGCAAAGCCATCCACGTAGGCCACATAACGCTCCGTCGTCCGGTACTGCGTCGGGGGGATATAGCCGTGGTTGAAGACGATCACCGGCCAGCCGGTTGCAGGCTTGGCGCCGCGCGGGACGGTGAGCAGCGCGTACTGCTTCAGGCCCTCCGACCGATACGAAGCGATATACCGGTCATAGTTCGACCCGGCATTCAGCTTCTGCTCGATGACGATATCGCTGCCGGGATAGCTCTGCTGCCGCAGATACTCGATGGAGAGACGATGGGGCTCCTCTGCAGCGACCTGTGTGTACGCCAACGCGGGAGCGGGCATGACACTGGCAAGCACCAGCAGGGTCACCAGCACCAGTGCAGTCCGTTGCACGCGATTCATGGGTGTCCTCCGCACATGGGATAGAGTGAGATAGTATAGCTTATATCACATTCCTGTAAAGATTTGATGAAGATTCGCGCCGTAACGCGAAGCAAACGCGGTCTTTATCAAACCTTTACAGCCCTCTGTTAGATTCGAGGTGGCAGGCGAGCCAACTGCCATCCAGAAAAATGTAGGGAGGTTATCAAAAAGATGTTGAAGAGAATCGCTGCGGTCCTGGGCGTTGTAGCGCTCATTACCGCAATCGGGATCACTGCGGCAGGCACGGCCTTCGCGCAGGAAGAGACGCCTTCCACGGAAGCGACGCCCACGACCCCCACCAGGCCGCAGCGCGACCTGGGCAGCCGCGGGTTCGGCTTCTTCGGCGGCGGCTCCGCCGCTCAGTACGACAAGGTTGCGGAACTCCTCAACCTGACGCCTGCTGAGCTGTTCGAGCAACTGCACAGCGGCAAGACCCTCACGGAGATTGCTGAGGCGCAGGGCGTCGACCTGGATACGATTCAGGAGGCCCTCGAGGCCGAGAAGATTCAGGCCGCCAAAGATAGGATTGCCGAGGCAGTAGCCGACGGCACGATTACCCAGGAACATGCGGACTGGATGCTGGAAGGCATCGAGAAGGGCTACACGCTCGGTGGACGTGGCCTTGGACGCGGATTCGGCATGGAGCGTGGGCACGGCAAGATGGACGGTATGCGGGGCATGGGTGGCATGCATGGCATGCCTGGGACGCGGGGCTCTGACAGCAATCAGACCGCACCCTCGACCGAAACCGCACCCGGCACCTCATCCTGAGTCACCGATCTCCCGGGCGACAGGCTGAGATGTGACATCCACCTGAAGCCTGGGGTGTGCTCGCCTGATGAATGCGGGGAACGAGGGTAGCTTCGTTCCCCGCTGATGCGAGAAAGGCCGCAGCATGGCAAGCCAAAAGCTCATCGAGCTGCATGATATCACCAAAGTTTACCGCATGGGCGATGTGGAAGTCCAAGCCCTGCGTGGCGTCTCGTTCGAGGTTGCACCCGGCGAGATGATTGCCATCATGGGGGCTTCCGGTTCGGGGAAGTCCACGCTCATGAACATCCTTGGTGCGCTGGACGGGCCGACGAGCGGCTCTTACTTCCTGGACGGCCAGGACGTCAGCAAGATGCGGGACAACCAGTTAGCGAGCATTCGCAACTACAAGATCGGCTTCGTCTTCCAGAGCTTCAACCTGTTGCCGCGCACGACAGCCCTGACGAACGTCGAGCTGCCGCTCATTTATGCGGGCGTCACCAACGGACGGCGACGCTGCATCGCCGCACTGGAAAGCGTCGGGCTGGGCGACCGCATCCATCACCGGCCCAACGAGCTGTCCGGCGGCCAGCAGCAGCGCGTCGCGATTGCCCGCGCCCTGGTCAACGAGCCCAGCCTCATCCTGGCGGATGAACCCACCGGCAACCTGGACTCGAAGGCCGGCGAGGAGATCATGCGCCTGTTCCAGGAACTGAACGAACAGCGCGGCATGACGATCGTTTTTGTGACGCACGAATCCGATATCGCCCGGCACACGGAGCGGATCGTCCGGCTGCACGACGGCTTGATCGTCAGCGATGCGCCTGTCCTGAACCGGGTGCGGGCGGCGGGGGTGTCAACTGGCCCGGTTGATCCGGCGACCGTTCCGGGCCCAGCGCACGTTGCCGGCTCTGCCGTCCTGGCCTGACCCGCAGGCCTACAACAATGCAGCACATGGGGGAGAAGGAATCATGAACAAGGCTGTGAAAATCATTCTGGGCGTCGTTATTGTCCTGGCGGTGGCAGGCGGCAGCTTCTTCGGCGGCACGGTCTACGGCAAGTCACAGGCGCAGACGGCCTTGCAGGCGCAGTTCGCAGGCGGGCGGCAGGGGTTTCCCGGTGGCCAAGTCCAGGGGCAGACAAACGGCACGCGCGCAAGTCAGGGCAGCATGTTGATCGGTGAAATTAAGACGGTCAATGCCGATAGCCTCATCGTCACCGACAGCAGCAACAACGAGATTATCGTCAAGGTGGCCGGCACGACCCTCATCGAGAAGAACATGTCCGTGGATGTCACCGACCTGACAGAAGGCGAGACCGTCGTCATTTCGGGCAACCGGGCCGACGATGGCACCATTACCGCTCGTTCGCTGCAAGTGGCGCAGGCCGGGCGGTTCAATGCGATTGGCGGCGCGGCGCCCGTGCCCCAGGGCGGGGCAGCGCAAGGCGGACCCCAGGGCGACTTCCAGCCGGGCGGCGCGCCTCCTCCGGAGCAATAAGCCTGACGGCATGAGGGAGTGATTAGCATGAAGAGATTTGTACGTATGGTGCTGGTCCTCGTGCTGGTGGGGGCGCTGGCGGGGGGCGGGTACCGGCTCTACACCAGTAGGGCGGCAGCCCAGAACACAACGACTGCCGAAGACGACGGCTCATATACGCAGATTGTGTTCGCCACGCTGGGCGACCTGAGCGCCACGGTGACCGTCGTCGGCCAGATGGAAGCCGTCCGGCAGGGCGACCTCTCCTTCAAGCTGATGTCGGCCGCCGACCGCCTGCTCACGCTGAACGTGACCGCGGGAAACACGGTCACGGCCGGCGATGTGCTGGCGACCATCAGCGGGGAGACCTATCAGCAGGAGGTCGACCAGGCACAGAGCGATCTGCAGGCTGCGGAGGAGAAGCTGGCCGACCTGCAGGTTCCGGCCACCGAGCTTGAGATCGCCCAGGCCGACTTGCAAGTCGCACAGGCCGAGCAGGACCTCGCCCAGGCGCAGGCTGACCTGGCCGACCTGGGGGAGACGGACCTGACCGACCTGCAGGCCGCGGCGACATCGGCGCAGAATAACCTGAAGCTGGCCGAACTCGAGCTACAGGCGGCGCAGCGCGACTCGCTGGCGAAGAGCGAGCGCGATCTCCAGTATGCGATTGCGTGGAAGGAGCGCCGCATCAACGAGCTGCAGGACTTGGTTGCGCACGGGAAAGCGAATGTCGAGCAGGCCGAGGAACTGACCGCCGAGCAGAGCGAGCTGACCGAGGCGCAGGCCGACCTGGGCCGCGCGCAGGCGGAACGCACGCTATCGCTCCGCTCTGCCGAGGCTGCAGTGGCGAAGGCGAAGGTAGAGATCAGCGACGCGCAGAAGGCGCTGGCCGAAGCACAGGCCGGCGACGAGCTCGAGCTTGCCGAGGCGCAGTTGAATATCAAGAACGCGGAGGTAGCGCTCCTGAGCGCCCGGGAGTCCCGCGCCGAACGGGCCGCCGGTGCGGATGCCACGGACCTGGCCGCGGCGCAGGCCGATGTCGATAAGAAGCAACTCGCCCTGAACGACGCGCAGGCTGCTCTCGAGGGCACGCAGCTCATTGCACCGTTCGACGGCACGGTGCTGCAGACTCACGTTCACATGGGCGATAAGATTGCCGCAACGACGATCGTGCTCACCCTGGCGGATTTGGACGAGCTGGAAGTCATCGCATCGATCGACGAGACGACCATCAAGCGGGTGGCGGCCGGCCAGACGGCCAGCGTCACCTTCGATGCGCTCCCCGGCACCACGCTCACCGGCACCGTCGGCGAGATCCCGCTCCAGGGCGCGCTCTCCGGCGGCGTCATGACCTACGACGTGCCCATCCGCATCCAAGGCGCCGAGGACCTGCCCCTGCTCGTCGGCATGACTGCCAACGTCGTCATCCAGACCGGCTCGGCGGAGAACGCCCTGCTCATTCCGACTATGGCCCTCAGCAGGTCCGGCGGCATGTACACCGTCCAGGTGCCCAACACTCTCGACTCCGCCGGTGCACCCGAGTCCGTCCCGGTGGAGGTCGGTCTCAGCGACGGCTCCTACACGCAGATCGTGCGCGGTCTCGTCGAGGGCGACCAGGTGTTGGTCACCCTCTCCGCCGCCGACGACAGCAGCTTCCGCGGGTTCGGCGGCATGATGGGCGGCGGCA
>CAZTMA010000040.1:1856-36918 GCA_964614645.1 uncultured Anaerolineales bacterium | reverse complement strand
GAGCTGCCACTGCTCCACCCCGCGACGTTGTTTATCTATTATACCCGCTTCAGGGCATTTGTCAATTCAGGCCCAATTCTTTCAGCCAGGTGCGCCAGGTGGGCTGCGCCGGCTGGTCGGGCTGGGTTCCGTCAGGCGCCACCGGCGCCGCAGGCTCGGTCTGCACCCCGCCTGCGCCCTTCGGCAGCCGTCCGAACAGGTCCCAGGCCAGCCAGGGCACCAGCTCGTCACGCTGCGCCCGCTCGAGCTGGATCTGCAGGAGCGTGTTCTGCCGTGCGGTCCGCTCGTAGCGTTCGAGGGCCTGTTGGTGCCGGGCTTCCATCTGCCGCTGCGTCACCGCTAATTCGATGAAGCCGGCGGTGAAGAAGATCACCGCAACGAGCAGGGCCAGCACGATCACCCGCGATCTGCCGAGCGCTCCCTGCAGTTGTTGCACCCAAGCCACGTCAGCCTCCTGGTTGCCACAGATGAGATCACTTTTGGCGCCCTGAGGCACAAAATCCCACGACAGCTGCGTGGGATTCAAGTGATTCCAGTGCCGAAGGAGGGATTTGAACCCTCACGAGGGATAATCCTCACTAGGTCCTGAACCTAGCGCGTCTGCCATTCCGCCACTTCGGCTCGGCACACTCCTTGTGTGCCCGATTTATACCACTACTGATTCGGAGTGTCAAGTCCTGAGGGCGCGTTCTTCACGGTGATGCGCTTGGTCACGATATACCACTGGGCGATACTCTTATAACGGTCACCGGGGGTGTTCAGCGGGCCCATCTGCACGTCATGCACCTTCTCGCGCACGCCGTACGTGTAGACCGGGTGGTACAGCAGCAGCGCGGGCACTTCCTCGGCAAAGATGCCCTGGAAGTCCAGGTACTTGTTGCGCCGCTCCTCCCGATCGGTCAGCGCTCGTGCCTGCTCGATGGCCTCGTCGGCCGTCCGGTTTTCCCATCCCGCATAGTTCTGCCCGGACTCGATCTGCGTCGAATGCCAGAGCGGGTACGGGTCGGGGTCACCGGAGAGCTCCCAGTGTACCAGCGCAGCGTCGAACGTGCGGGGGACCAGGAAGTCGCTCGTCAGGCCGGGCAGCGTCACCGTCTGCGGCGAGACCAGCACGCCGATCGCACGCCAGTCAGTGGCAATCGCCTCGACCGTGTCCGCCTTGTCGCCCAGGAGCACGAAGGCCAGCTTGACGCCTTCCCGGTCGCGCACACCGTCGCCGTCGCTGTCGATCCAGCCGGCCTCGTCCAGAATCTGGGCCGCGCGCGCCGGGTTGTACTCATACTGCTTGATGCCCTCGTCATAGGCCCAGGTGTCGGGCAGGATGGGCGAATGGGCGACCAGCCCCTGGCCGTGCAAAACCTCGTCGACCAGCGCCTGGCGGTCCAGGGCGTACAGCAGCGCCTGGCGCACCGCCACCTCGTTGAGGAATGGCACGTTGGGGTTGCGCAGATTCAGGTAGATGGCCGAGTAGCCGGAATACGGCGCAGAGAAGAGCTGCAGGTCTGCCTGCTTGCCGGCCTCCGCCAGGTCTTCCGGCCATATCCAGCTGACCGCATCGATCTCCCCGCGCTCATATGCGGGCAGGAGGCTCTGGTGGTCGGGATAGAAGCGGATCGACACGCCGGACAGGTAGGGCGCCGCGCCATGATACCGTTCGTTCGTACTCAACTCGGCGCGCGTCGCGGTAATCAGGTCCAGCTTGAAGGGCCCCGTGCCCACCGGGCGGGTGTTGAGCTGCGAGCTCATCATCTCCGCCACGGGCACTTTCTCCCACAGGTGCGCGGGGATGAGGCCAACGGTCGTGTAATCGATGAAGGGGGCCAGCGGCTGCTTGAGGGTAAACCGGATGGCTAGGCCCTCCGGCCCTTCCGGCGCGGTGACCTCGACGGCTCGCCAGAGCATGCTGAGCCAAGTGACACCGGGGAAGGCCTCCGCCTGCATCGCGGCTGTGGTATAGAGGACATCCGCCGCAGTGACGGGTGCGCCATCGTGCCAGTAGAGGCCCGACCGCAGGCGGAAGTCGTAGATCAGGCCGTCCGGGCTGATGATGAAGCTCTCGGCCAGATCGGGCACGACATTGCCGCGCTCGTCCAGCCGCGTCAGCCCGTTGAACAGCAGTGCACCGAGCACCCCATCCACCTGGTTGTACTGGCTGAGCAGGGGGTTGAGGTACTGCGGGTTGCCGGCCACGCCTTCAACCAGCGTCCCGCCCCGTTCGGCGACGGTCACGCTGGTGAAGTTGTAGGCCGTGTAGCGGAGCAGGGCGGCCAGCAGGATGATGCCCAGAAAGGCGATGGCCGCCTGCCAGCGTAGGTATCTGCCCAAGGTGGGTTAGTTGATGGTGACGGTAATCAGGCTCAACAGCAGGAACAGGCTGCCGGTGACGATCGTGGCGTTGAAGAGGGTCTTCTCGACCCCGCGCCGCGTCTTGTAGACACCCATATCGCTGCCGCCGAAGACGTTGCCCATGCCGGCATTCTTGGCCTGCACCAGGACGAGGGCCGAAATGACGACGGCCAGAATAATCTGCACCAGATAGAGATAGGTCTTCACAGGTGAAACTGCCTCCGGAACGATTCAAGGAACGAGCCCGGTCTGCCGGGCCAGCCCATCAAGACGAGTATTATAGCATGGGCCGCGGTGCGGACAAAATGGCATGCTGCCGTTCCCACAGCCGGCGGTACAGCCCGCCACGTGCCAGCAACTCACCGTGCGTACCCCGCTCTGCGACTCGGCCGCGATCCAGTACAATGATCTCCGCCATGCGCTCCAGCCCCGCAAGCCGGTGCGTGATGGTCAGCGTCGTTCGCCCGGCCATGAGCGGGACCAGCGCGTCCCACAGAGCGGCCTCGGTTCCAGGGTCGAGGTTGGCGGCCGGCTCGTCCAGGATGAGCACCGGCGCGTCCTTCAGCAGCGTGCGGGCGATGGCGAGCCGCTGGCGCTCGCCACCGCTGAGCTGCCAGCCCTGCTCGCCGATCCACGTGTCGTATCCCTCGGGCAGCGAGACGATGAAGTCGTGCAGTTGCGCCGCGCGGGTGGCGGCCTCCAGCTCGGCCTGCGTCGCATCGGGTCGCGCCACCCGCAAATTCTCGCGCACGGTCGTGTTGAACAGGTAAGTCTGCTGCGCGACCATCCCAATCACTCTGCGCGCCTCCTCAGGGGACATCTCATGCAGTTCCCGCCCGCCCAGCCGCACCTCGCCCGCCTCATAGTCGAGAAAGCGTAGCAGGATGTGGGCCAGCGTGGTCTTGCCCGCGCCGCTCGGCCCTACGATGGCGACCTGGCTGCCCGCGGGGATGTCGAGGTCCACGTCGAGCAGGGCCGGCGGCTCGCCATCCGCATACCGCGCGGTCACCCCGCAGAAGGAGATGGCAAGGGGGGAAGCAGACTCTCGAGACGGGGACGCAGACCTCCGAGGTGGGGCCACTCCGTGATGCAGAGACCTCGAAGGTCTATCCTCGGTGGTGGGGACCCAAGACCTTCGAGGTTTGCAAAACCTCGAAGGTCTGTCGCTAGCCACCCCGGCCAGCCGCCGGGCGGCGGCCAGGCTCGCCTCGAAATACTGCGCGGCCAGGGGCAGGGGCTGGACGGCTTCGAACGCGGCCAGCGTCATGAGCACGAGCACCGCCAGGTCCACGCCGGATATCGGGCCGCCGGACAGCCCGCCTCCGGCCACCAGGGGCACGGTCACGGCCAACACCGCGACGACGGCCCACCACATCAGCAAGTTGCCGGCGGCCCCCGTGGCGGCCGCGATCTCGCCCATGCGCGCCTGGGACCGGCCCACCGCGCGGCTGAGGGCATGCAGCCGGGCCAGGTGTCGCGGCCCCGCGCCGAAGGCAACGAGGTCGGCCGCGCCCTGCACCATATCCACAGACTCGGCGTCGAGCGCCGCGCGGCCCGCGACCAGCGCCTGCCCGGGGTCGCGGCCCAGCCGCTGCGACAGGAGGGGCAGGCCCGCCCCCGCGATGAGCAGGAACCCGAGCAGCACCAGCGCGGGGCCGGGATGATAGGTCAGGACGAAGAGTGTCACGCCCGCGGCCATCAGCAGCGCGACCAGCGGCGGGGCCACGGCACGGACGTAGAAATGCTCCAGCGTTGCGATGTCGGCAGTAGCCCGACTCAGCAGGTCGCCGCTGCGGTAGCCCAGCAGGCGCAGTGGCGACAGTGGCTCGACGGCCGCGTAGAACCAGGTTCGCACCTCCGCCAGCACGCGGAAAGTCACTTGGTGCGTGACCAGCCGCTCCAGGTAGCGCGCCACCCCGCGGCTGATGCCGAAGAACCGGACGCCTACGATCGCGACCTGCAGGACCGCAATGGAGGGCTGCAGGCTGGCGGTCGCGATGAGCCAAGCAGACGTGCCCAGCAGTGCCACGCTGCTCCCGACCGACAGGCAGCCGAGCAGGACAGACAGCGCAATCCAGCCCCAAAACGGCTGCAGGAAGCGCAGAAGGAAGTGCGGCAGACCTTCGAGGTTCGCGGACAGACCTTCGAGGTCTCGGGCGAACCGTGAGTTCGCCCGACCTCGAAAGTCTTGGGGTCCCCCGGTTCGCGGCAGACCTTCGAGGTCTCGGGCGAACCGTAAGTTCGCCCAACCTCGAAGGTCTTGGGGTTCCTCGATGCGCGCGACACGCCCCCCTTCCAGGTGGACGATACGATCCGCGCGCTGCACCGCCCGCGGCCCGTGCGCGATGATCAGCGCACTACGGCCCGCCAGCAGTTCATCCAGCGCGGCCTCGATGACTGCTTCAGACTCCGCGTCGAGGTTGGCGGTCGCTTCATCGAAGATGACGAACGGTGCGTCCGTCAGGAACGCACGTGCCAGCGCAATCCGCTGCGCCTGCCCCCCGCTGAGCCGCGCGCCCCGCTCGCCGAGCACCGTGTCGAATCCGTCGGGGAGCCCGGCAATGAAGTCGGCCCCTGCGCGCTGTGCGGCCTCCGCCACCTCCGCATCGCTCGCGTCCGGCCGGCCCAGCCGGATGTTGTCCGCGACTGAGGCATTGAACAGGTACGGCGCCTGCGGGACCCAGGCCACGCGCGGCCGCCACGCCTCATCCGTGAGCCCGGCCAGCGGCTGCCCATCCACCAGGATGCGGCCCGTGCCAGGCTGGACGAAGCGCAGGAGCAGCGCGGCGACCGTGCTCTTACCCGCGCCGCTGGGGCCGACCAGGGCCACCTTCTCGCCCGGCGCAATCTCGAAGCCCACATCGTCGAGTGCAGGCAGGTCACGGCCGGCGTAGCAGTAGCTGACGGATTCGAAGCGGATGTGGGGTGGGGTCGGAGTCGAGGCTCCAGCCGTTTGGGTGGCCGTCAGTGGCATGGTGGGCTGTGGCCCTACGCTCCTTGATTCTGTGCCAGACGAACCCGGCTGAAGCCTCGACTCCGGCACAGGCGCGTGCGCCGGCATATCTAGCACCTCGAAGATGCGTTCGGCCGCGGTCACGCCGGTCGTGGCTGCGTGGAAGCGCGTGCCGAGCAGGCGCAGCGGCAGGTAGAACTCGGGCGCGAGCACCAGGATGAAGAACGCTGGCAGAAAATCCAGCCGGCCATACAGCAGCCGCAGGCCGATTTCCACGGCCACGACCGCAGTACCGAGAGTGCTGACCATCTCGAGGACGAACGCCGAGAGAAACGCGACCCGCAGCACCCGGAAGGTGGCGTCGCGGTGGCGCTCGCTGATGCGCCGGATGATCTCGACCTGGCCCTGGCTGCGGTTGAAGAGCTTGAGCGTGGCCAGGCCCTGCACCATGTCGAGGAAGTGCGCGTTGAGCCGGCTGAGGGTGGTCCACTGGCGCCGGGTCTCGCCTTCGGCCAGGTTGCCGATCAGGGTCATGAATAGCGGAATCAGCGGCGCAGTCAGCAGCAGCACGAGGCCGGTCAGGGGATCCAGGGGAAGGACGAATGCCAGGAAGAGCACCGGTACGACTGCGGCCAGCGCCAGTTGGGGCAGGTACTGGCTGAAGTAGGCATCGAGCGCCTCGATGCCCTCCACCGCGGTGTTGACCAGCTCGCCGGTGCGTTCGCCGCGCGTGTACGCGGGGCCAAGCGCGAGGATGTGAGCCATCAGCCGGCCGCGCAGGCCCGCCTTGACTCGCCGGGCGACCCGCTGGCCGGCCACATCCCCAGCCCAGCTTGCGCCGGCCCGGGCCAGCGACAGGCCGGCCAGCAGCGCCAGCAGCCCGGCCACCGCGGGCAGGTCCAGTCCCTGCCGGAACACGCCATGAACGATGCGGGCCAGCGTATAAGCCTGCAGCAGGGTCAGCCCGCCCGCGCTGATGCCCAGCAGGAGCGTGAGCAGCAAGGCAGTGCGCTCGCCCCGTGCTTCACGCAGCAGACGGGCGTCGAAGAAGCGGGGTGCGGGCACGTCTACACCGTATGGGTCAGTTGGCCGGCCACCCGAAGGTAGGTATCATCATCGGCCAGCACCACCAGCCGGTCGCCCGCCAGGAGTTGCGTGTTACCGTTGGGAATCACTGCATCTTCCTCTCGGCGGACCAGCACAATCAGGAAGCCCTCGGGCAGCGCCAGGTCCACGATGGTGCGATGCACCGCGGGGCTGTCCGGCGGGATGGCCAGCTCGCGCAGCTGCTCGTTGAGCGGATGCGTGGGAGGGCTGTCAGGGGCTGCGGCGGCCTCCTCCGGGGGTGCCAGCACCTTCAACCAGCGCGCAACCGGCGTGAGCGTGGTGCCCTGGGCGAGCACTGAAACCAGCACCACGAAGAACACCACGTGAAAGATCTCGCGCGCTTCGGGGATGCCTGCCAGCGCAGGATAGGTCGCCAGGACAATCGGCGCGGCCCCGCGCAGCCCGGCCCAGGAGACGAACAGCTTCTCGCGGACGTTGAGCCTGGCCGGCAGCAGGCACAGGAATACCGAGAGCGGCCGCGCGACGAACATCACGAACGCGGTGAACAGCAGGCCGATGCCCATGTTCGGCACCAGCTCGCTGGGGAACACGAGCAATCCCAGCGCGAGGAACATGACAATCTGCATGATCCAGGCCAGACCGTCGTGGAATTGGATGAGGCTGCGCTTGTGTACGAACTGCTGGTTGCCGAGCGCGATACCTGCCACGTATGCAGCCATGAAGCCGTTGCCGCCAACGGCCTCCGCTGCACCATAGACAAGCAGCACCCCGGCCACCGTGACGACCGAGTACAAGCCATCATATCCGAGGCGCAGGCGGTTGAGGAAGAGGGCGGTCAGCCTGCCCGTCAGCGCGCCAATGAGCAGCCCCAGCGACATCTGGACGAAGAAACGCAGGATGAGGTCCGGCAGGGAGGTGCTCGGCTCAGTAATAAGCTGAATGCAGCCGATGGTCAGGAAGATGGCCATCGGGTCGTTGCTGCCGGATTCCAACTCCAGCAGCGGCGCGAGGAGGCCGCGCAGGCGGAAGCCGCCGCTGCGCATCACTGCGAAAACCGCCGCAGCATCCGTCGAGGAGCCGATGGAGGCGAGCAGCAGCCCTAACAGCAGGGGCACGCCCAGCACGAAGTGCGCGAACAACCCCGCCGTAATCGCACCGATCAGCACGCCGAGCGTGCCGAGCACCGCACCTTGCCAGAGCACGGGCCGCACGCGCGGCCACTGCGTGTCCAGCCCGCCCGAAAAAAGGATGAAGACGAGCGCCACAACGCCGACGGCCTGCGCCAGCTTGAAATCGTCGAAGTAGATGCCGCCGGGCCCCTCGGACCCGGCCAGCATCCCCGCCAGCAGGAAAAACAGCAGCGCGGGGATGCCGAAGCGATCAGAGAGCCTGCTCGCCAGTACGCTGACGAGCAGGAGCGCCGCAACTACCAGGAACGCCTGGGTGATCGGAAATCCGCCCAAATCCATGCAGATCGCGCTCAGTAAACCAGCTTCTTGTCACCCGTGACGCGCTGGCGGAAGACATAGTAGTTGTAGAGCTGGTAGGCCACCACGATGGGCACCAGCACAACGGCAATGATGGTCATCACCCGCAGCGTGTACGGCGTGGACGACGCGTTCCAGACGGTCAGGCTCCACTCCGGGTTGAGGCTGGACACCATGACCCGGGGGAACAGGCCGCGGAAGGTGGTCACCACGGTGAGGGCGATGGTCAGGCCGGTCATCGCGAAGGCCCACCCGGCGCGGCGCTGGCGCAGGAACCAGCCGCAGGCCAGGAAGGCCGCGCCTGCGCCCAGCGCGCTGATGCCCGGGTTGACACCGAGCCGGACGAAGATGTCCGTGGCGAAGTAGCTTGCCAGCACGGTCCCCGCGCCGACGACGAGGACAACCGGCCACAGCCGGTCCGCCACCCGCTGCACCCGCGCCAGCATCTCGCCGTCCGTGCGCAGCGTCAGGTAAATCGCGCCGTGCAGCGTGAACACGCCCAGGCCGGCCACCCCGCCCAGCAGCGCATACGGGTTGAGCAGGTTGAAAAAGCCGCCTACGTACTGCATGTCCGCGTCGATGGGCACCCCGCGCACGATGTTCGCCATCGCCACGCCCCACAGCAGCGCGGGCACTGCACTGCCCACGAAGATGCCCCAGTCCCACAGCCGGCGCCAGCGCGGATTGTTGTCCTTGCTGCGGAACTCGAACGCGACCCCGCGGATAATCAGCGCAACCAGCATGAGCAGCAGCGCCAGGAAGAAGCCGCTGAATAGGGTCGCATACCAGTTGGGGAACGCCGCGAACATCGCGCCGCCCGCGGTGATGAGCCAAACCTCGTTGCCATCCCAGAACGGCCCGATGGTGTTGATGATGACCCGGCGCTCCTCATCCTTCCTGCCAAGGAACGGCAGCAGAATGCCGACGCCATAATCGAAGCCTTCGAGGAAGAAGAAGCCGGTGAACAATACACCGATCAGGATGAACCAGACGGTGTTGAGAATCGAGGGTGCTTCGGCCATGAGAGTGCCTCCTTGAAGAACAGCGATCAGGACCGCGCGCCGCCCGGGGTCACGGGCTTCGTCGCAGGCGTTACGGGGGTGGGCTCCCAATCCGGCACAACATCGTGAGCGATGTCTTCCGTCCTGGCGCGGGCGAACTTCGCGAGCAGGTAAACGTCGACCGCCATCAGCGCGCCGTAGAGCAGCGTGAGCACCACGACCGAGGTCAGCGCCTCACCCGGAGACACGCTGACGGAGACGCCCTGCTCGGTCTTCATCATTCCGAAGACGATCCACGGCTGGCGGCCCATCTCGGTCAGGATCCAGCCGGTCGAGTTGGCCAGATAGGGCAGCAGGATGGCGAACGGCAGCGCGACCAGCAGCAGGGGAGACGCCGTAATGCGGTTGCGCAGCGCCTGGTATAGCGCCCAGAGCGCCAGGCCGAACATCAGGACGCCCGCGCCGACCATGGCCCGGAACGACCAGTAGATCAGGACGACAAAAGGCACGTAGTTGCCCGCGCCATACGTCTGGTCATATTCCGCCGGGAGCTCGTTGATGCCCTGGACCTCGCCGTCGGCCCGGTTGAAGGAGAGGATGCTCAGGAGCGCCGGGATGCGGATGGCAAAAACATCGCGGCGGTTCTCCATGTCTCCGATAGTGAAGAGCGAGAGCGACGCGGGGTCTTCCGTATCCCACAGGGCCTCGGCCGCCGCAACCTTCATGGGCTGGGCCTGAACCATGTGCTGCATCTGCGTGTGGCCGACGAGCATCACCAGCAGTGCGCCGGTGACGGCCGCGAGGGCGCCCACCTGGAAGGAACGGGTGAAGAAGGCCGGGTCCTCGTTCTTGCGCACGAGCCGCCAGGCCGTAATGCCCAACATGAAGAAAGCGGCCGTCGTCAGGCCGGAGAAGAAGACGTGCGGCAACTGCACCCAGACGTGCGGGTTGGTGATCAGCGCGCCGAAGTCGGTCATCTCCGCCCGGCCGTTGCGCAGGACATAGCCGACCGGCTCCTGCATGAACGAGTTGGCGATCAGAATCCACAGGGCGGAGAGGTTGGCCGCGATGGCTGCCAGCCAGATGGCCGCGAGGTGCAGCTTCTTGGGCAGCTTGTCCCAGCCGAAGATCCACATGCCGATGAACGTGGACTCGATGAAGAAGGCGAGCAGCGCCTCGATCGCCAGCGGCGCGCCGAAGATGTCGCCGACGAAGCGGGAGTACTCGGACCAGTTCATCCCGAACTGGAACTCCTGCACGATGCCGGTGACGACGCCCATCGCAAAGTTGATGACGAAGAGCTTGCCCCAGAACTTCGTCATGCGCTTCCAGGTGTCGTCGCCGGTCCGGACCCACATCGTCTGCATGATGGCGACGAGCAGGCCTAGCCCGAGCGTCAGCGGGACGAAGAAGAAGTGATAAATCGTGGTGATGGCAAACTGCCAGCGGGAGATGATTAGGGTATCCATGCACTCCTCTCCTGGATGGATGGGCGGCACAGCCGGGGGTCGTGCCTCCGCTGCATGATAGCACATTGTGATGTCTTTTGCATAGGGTGAAGACCGGCAACCCGTTTTTGCCTGCACACATCTTGTGCTATACTCGCGCGCGCCCAACCAGCCAGGGCCCACACTTCGTCAGGAGGCGAAATATGACGCTTCGATGGCCCCGTGCCGGCGCCGGGCTGACAGGCAATCGCCTGGTGCGCCAGGTGCGCCTGGTGTGCCAGGTGCGCCAAGCGCGCCAACTGTATACCGTGCGCCTCTTATTCATCCTGCTCGGGGTGACAGCGGTCATGCTCTTCACCGCGGCGCCCGCGGCAGCCCAGGCCCCCGAGGGCGCCGCCGGTCCGGCGGCTGACCCGTGCCTGACGGGCGATCCCTACCGGCTGGCCGAGCTGACGCGCGTCCTTTCCAACGCGAACCCGTCGACCGGCATCATCAAGGTCGGCGACCACATCACGGCCCAGTATATCGATCACAGCAAGATGATCGACGCGGACCTGGATGAGATCGAGCCCGGGGTCGTGACCGACCCATCGCGCGAGCCGCGCGAGCCCGACCCCGATACGCTGCCGCTGGACGGCAGCGCCATCCGCGTGTTCAACACACGCACCCTGGCCGAGTTCCGCGTGAGCCTCTCAGATACGCTGCTGCGGGATATCTACAACTGCCACGAGCGTACGAGCCGCAACGCTCCGGGCGGACCAGCGGACCTGGACATCATCGAGGGCAGCCGCTGGACGTTCCTACCCCTGCTGCACGGTGGCGCGGGCAGGATGGCCGCCGCGCAAATCGCCGGTCCGGCGGCGCCGGACGGCTGGAGCAACAACCACGACAGCCGCATCGTGCGCACCCAGACGACGGCCTGGCCATGGCGGACCATCAGCCAGTCGGCCAGCGACCCCAACGGCGAGCAGTCCCGCTGCACGCTGACGTTGATCGGCCCGCGGCACATGGTGACGGCGGCCCACTGCGTTGTCGAGTTCGGAACAAGCAACTGGAAGACCCGCAAGCTGACGCCGGGCCGCAACGGGACAGGCAGCGGCAGCGAGCCCTACGGGACGACGCGCATGACCCCGAACCCGCCGCCCGGCACCGAGGCGTGGTACTTCGTGCCCGATCCGTGGATGAACCCGAACACGACGAACAAGTGGCAGTGGGACATTGCGGCAGTCGTGGTGATCGACCGCATCGGCGAGAAGACCGGCTGGATGGGCTACGGTGCGTGGAGCGCGAGCGATCTGAACACGCGGACCCACTACAACCGGGGCTATCCAAGCTGCAATACCGACTATCCGGAGCGGCCGGCCAACTGCCAGATCGCGCGGCTGTATGGCGACACCAAGTCCTGCAAGATCGGGGACTACTACAACACGGGGTCGAACGGCTGGAACCGCAGCATCAGCGTCTCCTGCGACCTGAGCCGCGGGCACAGCGGCAGCGCCATCTACCACTACCGCTACGACCCGAAGCTGGGCAAGACCGTGCCGGTCGTCGCCGCGGTGGTGAGCTGGCACGAGTGCCTGACCTGCGACGACGATGACGACTACCCCAACCACGCCCGCCGCATCACGCCGTGGGTGCGCGATGTCATCAGCTGGCTGCGGGAGGAGTTCCCGTAAGGGCGTAATGTATCCAGGACCTTCGAGGGCTCATGCCAGGCGCGGCTTGGTCCGCGACCTCGAAGGTCTGCAGTGAAGTCACTTGACCATGAGGAGATTGTGCCATGAGTCCTGCGCGCACCAGCGGTCAGCCGCCGTTTGCATTTGCCTATCGTCCCGATCTGCACACCCTGCCGCCCGCGGCGCTCGACCATGAAGTCAAGCTCCACGGCGGCTTTACCGCCGACCCGCGGCCGGGCGCGGGCCACATCTTCTTCGGGATGCCCGGCCACGGCCTGCTGCGCATCTCGCCCGACCTGCGCGAGCAGCAGACGATCGAGCTGCCCGACGACCTCCGGCCGCTCAATTTCCACAGCACGAAGATCGGCATCTTCGACGGGCAGTGCCGGCTGTTCCTACCCGCTGAGGGGGCAGGCATGGTTGCGGTTGTCAGCCTGGAGGGGCGGCTGGACTTCGTGCTGCCGCGGCCGGAGTTCGAGGCCTATGCCGACCAGACCGCGGCCTACCGTCCGACCGATGTCGCGCTGGTCGGGCACCACCTGTACGTGGCGGACGGCTACGGATCGAACTACGTTACGCGCGCCGACGTGCGCACGCGGCAGTGGACGGATATCTTCGGCGGCAAGACGGAGGACCCGCGCGAGGACGGCAAATTCGCTACCGCGCACGGCCTGAACCTGACCCCCGCCGGCGAGAGCCTGGCCATCGCCGACCGGCCCAGCGCGCGCATCCAGGTGCACGGGCTGGATGGCGCGTTCCACGTCTCGCACCACCTGCCCGACGGCGCGTGGCCCTGCGGCATCAACTTCATCTCGTACCGGGGGCGCTCGCTGGCCGTCGTCGGCAGCCTGAATGACCCGGTGGAGGGCCGTCCCGCGCCCATCTACATCCTCGACGGGGAAAGTTACGAGGTGCTGTCTACCATCCGACCGAAGGAAGACCTGGGCGTCGAGCTGGCGCAGCACCTCCACAACGTCATCTGGCACGTCCACGAGGACCGGCTGTATCTCGTGTGCCAGAGCTGGAACCCGGGGTACTACTTCGTCCTGGAAGCGATGTAAGGGCGGGCAGAATAGAACGCTGATGACGCTGATTGGACTGATTTTCAAGCTTATTAATTGGCATGAAAATCAGTCTCATCAGTCCAATCAGTGTTCTATTTCTTACTCTGTCTTCGCGAGTCGCCCGTCCAGGCCCAGGTCGGGGGCGATGGCTTTCATGGCTTCGAGGACGACGCCGACATGCTCCCAGAGGTCCACGCCCAGCTCCGCGGCGCCCTGCTCGATGTCCTGCCGGTTGACCGCGGCCGCGAAGAGCTTGTCCTTCCACTTCTTTTTGACAGAGCTGATCTCCACGTCGCGCAGGTCCTTGCTCGGCCGCACATAGCCGACCGCCATGATGAGGCCGGTCAGTTCATCCGACGCCCATAGCGCGGAGGCCAGCTTGCTCGTCCTGGGGATGCCGAGATAAGGCGCATGGCCCGCGACCGCCTCGATCATCTCCTCCGGGTAGCCCCACTCGCGGAACATGCGCAGCGCGGTGCGCGGGTGGCCGTTGACCGGGTCATCCATGTCCGGATGTCGCTCGAAATCCAGGTCGTGCAGCAGCGCGGTGACGCCCCAGAACTCCTCGTCTTCCCCGAAGCGCCGCGCATATGCGCGTACCGCTGCCTCGACTGCCAACACATGCTTGCGCAGGCTGTCGCTCTGCATCCATTCGCAGACTGTTTGCCAGGCTGCCTCTCTGCTCGGTAATGCCATGCTCAACAGACTCCTTTTCAGGCCCTATCCTACAGGCCGATGTCAATGGGGTCACCCAGCACCGGCAAGGGCCGCCAGATTTTGACGTCCCACCACGCGCGCAGCGTGGCAAAGGCATCGCGCGCGCGATAGTACGGGTTGGACCAGTAGACGCGCGCGTCGGCGGAAAAACCGGTCGCGTCGACGCCGAGGTTGCTGCAGGTGAACAGCGCGCGCGGCAGGTGGAAGCGCTGGGTCACCAGGATCGCCTCGCGGACGCCGAAGATCGCCCCCGCCCGGTAGCAGGTGTCATAGGTGCGGCGGCCCGCGTAGTCGCGCACGACATCAGCGGCCGGCACCCCGGCTGCCAGCGCATAGTCGTACATACGGCCGGGTTCGTCGTAGTCCACGAACCGGTTGTCGCCGCTCACCAGCAGCTTGCGCACCTTGCCCGCCCGGTAGAGCGCGATGGCCGCGTCCATGCGGTCGCGCAGCATGGGCGACAGGCGCCCGTCGGGCCGGATGCCCGCGCCGAACACGATGGCGACGGGCCGGGGAGCTGCAGCCGCAAGATCTACCTGCACGAGCCGGTCATACCGCCACTGCACCCACCCCCAGATGCCCAGGGCAGCTGCGCCGCTGAGCAGCACTATGGCGATGAAAATCACGAAGACTCGTTTCATGGTCGTTCCCGGCTGCCTGTTCCTTTCCTTCAGCCACAATTCGGCGGCGTCAAAGGGCTATCTTACCACACTGCCGGCGAAGGGGTACCTTTGGCGCGTCGCGGCCGGCAATTCTGCGGAATGGATTGAAAATAACGACAACGCCGGGCGGCGCGCAGTAAACTGGTCCCGCCATGAAATTTGCACGGGTGACCTGCACGGTCGTGCCAGGCTTCGCCTGGCCCGGGACCTTGAAGGTCCGGGCTGCCAGATAAGACGAAGTTACCCGACCCAGGTCATGATCAGGAGGTTTCTATGAGCCCGAAGAAAGATACGCAGGAATCTGTCCAGAACGCCACCGCGACCGGCAACAAGCGTAATGGATTTACGGCCGACGAACAGGCGGCCATGAAGGAGCGCGCGAAGGAGCTGAAGGCGGAAGCTCGCGCGAGCAAGGACCGGGCGGCGGGGGAGAGCGCGGTGCTCGAGAAGATTGGCGAGATGACGGAACCGGATCGCTCGATGGCCGAACGGCTCCATGCGATCGTCAAGGCCAGCGCGCCGGCCCTCGCGCCGAAGACCTGGTATGGCATGCCGGCGTATGCCAGGGACGGCAAGGTGGTCTGTTTCTTCCAGGCCGCGCAGAAGTTCGGCTCACGGTATGCGACGTTCGGTTTCAGCGACGAGGCGCACCTCGACGAGGGCGCGATCTGGGCGACCTCCTTCGCGCTGCAGGAGCTGACCGCTGAGGCTGAGGCAAAGATTGCCGAGCTCGTGAAGCGGGCGGCGGGCTGAGGTCCGGACGGCCATTCAGAACCTGCAATTCAATCGGCAGTCCTCTGCAAAAGATTGGAGTCGAGGCTTTAGCCGGTTTGGCTGTGAATACCTGCAGACAGATTAACCGGCTAAAGCCTCGACTCCGCTTATATCCGGACTCCTGGGCAGCACCGTGGGATTTGCCGTCCGTTGTGTTCGAGAGTTATACTCGCCCGCGGGAGTCCAAAAATGGTTTTTGAGCGGCACCGCGACAACTACACGATCACCACCGACAAGGCCCGGCTGGACGCGGGCGTCATCCACGACTACCTCAGCCAGATCTCCTATTGGGCGCAGGGACGCTCGCGCGAGACCGTGGAGCGGTCCATCGAGAACTCGCTCTGCTTCGGCGTGTACGACGGCGACCAACAGGTCGGGTTCGCGCGCGTGGTGACGGACTGCGTGACGTTCGGCTGGCTGTGCGATGTGTTCATCCTGCCGTCGCACCAGGGCCGCGGGCTCGGCAAATGGTTGGTGGAGTGCGTGACCACCCACCCTGACCTGCAGGGGCTGAAGACCTTCCTGCTCATCTCGCGCGATGCGCACGGCCTGTATGCCGGCTATGGCGGCTTCAAGCCCCTGGAGGAGCCCCAACGATGGATGGTCAAACGCCAAAGCCTGCCGGTGAGTCCTTAGCAGCGTACCGCGCTACAACACAAGAGGGGGAATCCATGACACTGCCAGACCTCATGCACTTCAACGACGGCACGCCGGTGGCTGCGCCTGCGGATTGGGCGGCACGGCGGCGCGAGGTGTGGGACGCGGTCGTCCCGCTGGAATATGGCGGGCTGCCGCCTGCGCCTGTACGCACGTGGACGGAAGTGCTGCACACGGCCACCGTGCGCCGCATGGACTCCGTGCGTTATGTCTCCTGCCGGGTCAATGTCGAGACGGGTGCGGCCCAGCCGTTCAGCTTCATGCTGTACCTGCACATCCCGCCGGGCGACGGCCCCTTCCCCGCCATCCTGACCGGTGACGCGTGCTGGCGCTATGTCTCGGATGAGGTCGTGGCCGAGGTGCTGCGCCGCGGGTACGTGCTGGCGCAGTTCAACCGGGTCGAGCTGGCGCCGGACGTGCCTGGCAACGATCGCTCGTCCGGCATCTACCCGCTCTATCCCGAGGACCGGTTCGGTGCGCTGGCCGCGTGGGCATGGGGCTATCACCGCTGCGTCGACGCACTCCTGCAGCAAAGCGAGGTGGACGCCGCGCGCATCGCGGTCGTCGGCCACTCGCGCGGGGGCAAGACGAGCCTTCTGGCCGGCGCGACCGACGAGCGCATCGCTCTGACCTCGGCCAACGATTCCGGCGCGGGCGGCGCAGGCTGCTACCGGCACCAGGGGCCTAACAGCGAGACGCTCGGCGACCTGATCCGGCGGTTCGATTACTGGTTCGGTCCGGAACTCGGGGGCTACGTGGGCCGCGAGACGGAGCTACCCTTCGATCAGCACTACCTCAAGGCGCTGGTGGCTCCGCGGCTGCTGCTGACCACCGAGGCGCTCGATGACCTGTGGTCCAACCCGTCCGGCACGTGGCACACGCACGCCGCGGTGCGCGAGGTGTATCGCTGGCTGGGGATCGAGGACCGCGCGGCCATCTGGTATCGCCCGGGCGGCCACGAACACGGCATGGCGGACTGGCAGGCGCTGCTCGACTTCGCGGACTGGCACTGGCGCGGGGCGGCGCCGGCGCGGCCCTTCGACCTGAACCCGTTCGCCTAAGGGCGCATGCACGCCACTCGCAGGCTGTTCAGGTATCTGCGGCCCTCCTGGCACTGGGCCGTGCTGGCCCCGCTGCTCATGGCTCTCGAAGTGGCGATGGACCTGATGCAGCCGCGCATGATCCAGCGCATGGTGGACCAGGGCATCACGCCGCTCGACATGGGCGTGGTGCGCGAGACCGCGCTGCTCATGGTCCTCTTCGCCCTCGCGGGCGCAGTCGGCGGCATGGGCTGCACAGTCTTCTCCGTGCTCGCGGGCCAGGGGTTCGGCGCGGACCTGCGCGGGGTGCTCTTCGGGAAGGTGCAGGCGCTCTCCTTCGGCAACCTGGACCGGCTGGAGACCGGCCGGCTCATCACCCGGCTGACCAGCGACGTGACGCAGATGCAGGAGATGGTGATGATGCTCCTGCGCATCATGGTGCGCTCGCCGCTCCTGCTCGTCGGCAGCCTCATCATGGGCATCCTCACCAGCCCGCGGCTCAGCCTGCTCTTCCTGTTCCTCATCCCCGTCGTCCTCGGCGTCGTATACTGGATCGTCAACCGGACCTTCCCGCTGTTCGGCCTGGTGCAGCAGAAGCTCGACACGCTGAACACCGTGCTGCAGGAGAACCTGGCCGGCGTACGCGTAGTCAAGGCCTTCGCCCGCGCACGGCACGAGGTCGGGCGCTTCGGCCGCGCGAACGACGACCTGATGCTCCATAACCTGATGGCGGTGCGCACGAGCGCGGTGACGATGCCGTTCATGATGCTGACCCTCAACCTCGGCGTCGTGGCCGTCATCTGGTCCGGTGGCGCCCAGGTGCAGACCGGCGACCTGCAGGTGGGCCAGATCATCGCGTTCATCAACTACCTGACGCAGACGCTCATGTCGCTGATGCAGGTCAGCATGCTGGTGGTACGCGTCTCGCGGGCAGAGGCGTCCGCGCGGCGCATCGAGGAGGTCCTCCTGAGCGAGCCGGAGGTGCGCAATGCGCCGGATGCCCGCACAGAGTTTGCGGCACAGGGCCGGGTGGCGTTCGAGAACGTCACGTTCAGCTACAATGGTGACGAGGGCGAAGAGCAGGACCCCGTACTGTGCGGCATCGACCTGACCGTCGAGCCGGGGCAAACGCTGGCGATCCTGGGCGCGACCGGCGCGGGCAAATCCACCCTTGTCCACCTCATCCCGCGCTTCTACGACGCGAGCGAGGGGCGCATCACCATCGACGGCGTGGACGTGCGCGAGATCGACCAAGGCACGCTGCGCCGGGGGATCGGCGTCGCGCTCCAGGAATCAATCCTGTTCACCGGCACGGTCCGCGACAACATCCGCTACGGCCGGCCAGAGGCCAGCGAGGCGGAGGTCATCGCCGCCGCGCAGATGGCCGAGGCGCACGACTTCATCACCGGCTTCCCGGAGGGCTACGACGCTGTCATCGGCCAGCGCGGGGTGAACCTGTCGGGCGGGCAGAAGCAGCGGCTGGCCATTGCCCGCGCGCTGCTGACCCGGCCTGCCATCCTCATCCTCGACGACAGCACCAGCGCGGTCGATGTGGAGACCGAGGGCCGCATCCAGGATGCGCTGGCCGGCAACGGGACCGGCCCGCGGCCCACGCGCTTCGTGGTTGCGCAGCGCATCAGCACCGTGCTGGCCGCAGACAAGATTATTGTGCTGGACGACGGAGAGATCGCGGCCGCGGGCACCCACCGCGAGTTGCTCGCGGGCAGCCCCATCTACCGGGAAATCTACGCATCGCAGATGGAGGCTGTTGCTCCGCTCCCCGATGGAGCGGAGCAACAGCCTGGGGGTGAGAACCATGACAGCGACTAGCGGCAGCAGGCCGGCCCGCCGCGAGGATGCTGTCCAGGCGCCGCCGCCGGCGCCCTTCGGCCGCGGCGGGCACATGCGGTTCGGGGGCAAGCCCGAGAAGGCGAAGGACCGCCGCGGGACGCTGCGCCGCCTGTGGGGGTATCTCCGGCGGCAGCGCGCGGCGCTGATTGCCACGGTGCTCATCGTTACGGCCATCACCGGCCTCAACCTCGCGGGCCCGTACCTGCTCGGCGTCGCCATCGACCGCTACATCCTGCCCGGCGACCTCCCGGGGTTGGCCCGCATCGCGCTGCTGATGCTGGCCACCTATGCCGCGGCCTCGCTCCTGACCTGGCTCCAGATTTACATCATGGTCGGCGCGGCACAGCACACCGTCCGCGACCTGCGCAACGACCTGTTCGGCAAGCTCCAGGTGCTGCCCCTGCGCTTCTTCGATGCGCGGCCCCACGGCGAACTGATGAGCCGCCTGACGAACGACATCGAAAACGTCAACACCGTGCTGGCAGACAGTGTGTCGCAGCTCGTCTCCGGCGTGCTGGGGCTGGCCGGCGTCGCGACGGTTATGGTACTCCTCAATCCCCGGCTGGCCGCGGTCAGCCTCGTTGCGATCCCCGCCATGGTGTTCGGGCTCAACCGCTGGCTGTCGCGGCGGACGCGCACCGGGTTCCGCAAGCAGCAGGCCGCGCTCGGCAAGCTCAACGGCATGATCGAGGAGACGATCACAGGTCAGCGCGTGGTGGTGGCCTACGGCCGGGAGCGGGCGACAACCGCGGAGTTCGAAGTGAGCAACCAGGCGCTGCGCCGGGCCGCGACCGAGGCGAACATCTTCGTCGGGTTTGCCGGGCCGAGCATGAACATGATCAGCAACCTGGGGCTGGCAATCGTGGCCGGCTCGGGCGGGTGGATGGCCGTGGGCGGGCTGGCGACGGTCGGCACGGTCGCGAGCTTCATCAACTACGCGCGCCAGCTGAGCCGCCCGCTGAACGAGGTTGCGGTGCTCTACAACTCGATCCAGAGCGCGCTGGCCGGCGCGGAGCGGGTCTTCGAGGTACTGGATGAGCCACCCGAGGCCGATGCCGAGGTCAGCGCGGGGGACGCGGCGCCGGCCGCGGCCATCGCCGGCGACATCGTCTTCGAGGACGTCACCTTCTCATACGAGACGGATGTACCGGTGCTGCAGAACGTCAGCCTGCACGCGCGGCCGGGGCAAGTGGTCGCGCTGGTGGGGCCGACCGGCGCGGGCAAGACGACGATCGTCAACCTGCTGACGCGGTTCTATGAAATCGAGCGCGGGCACATCACCATCGACGGCCGGCCCATCCAGGTGTACCGCAAGGAGGACCTCCGCCGCCAGCTCGGCATCGTCCTCCAGGACACGTTCCTGTTCACCGGCACGGTGATGGACAACATCCGGTACGGCAGGCTCGACGCCAGCGACGAGGAGGTCATGGCCGCGGCCCGGCTGGCCAACGCGGACCAGTTCATCCACCGGCTGCCGCACGGCTACCAGACACCCCTCTCGGAGCGCGGCAGCAACCTCAGCCAGGGCCAACGGCAGCTGCTCGCCATCGCGCGTGCGATCCTCGCGGACCCCGGCATCCTGATCCTCGACGAAGCGACCAGCAGCGTGGACACGCGCACCGAGCGCCACATCCAGGAGGCCATGCGCCGCCTGATGGCCGGCCGCACCAGCTTCGTCATCGCGCACCGGCTGAGCACGATCCGCGACGCGGACCAGATCCTGGTGATCGACCACGGGGCGCTGATCGAGCGGGGCACGCACGAGGAGCTGCTCGCGCGGCAGGGGTTCTACCACCACATGTACCACAGCCAGTTCAGGGCGGGAGCGGGCGCCTGATTTTCACCGCGAAGACGCGAAGGCCGCCAAGATAGCACCAAGATCGAACTGCTTGGCGTTCTTCGCGTCTTCGCGGTTAGTCATCACAGGGGGAAGGTCTCCAACAGCGTCCACCCCGCGTCGACGAACTGGGAGAGGGTGCGCTGGGTAACGCCGTAGGAGACGAAGTCGTCGGGCGTCATGCCGTCGGGCTCGTACGCGCGGACGAACTCGCGCATGGTGCAGAGCCGCTCGATCACCGCAGGCGGCACGGGGTTGTCGATGCGCATCTCGCGCGGGACGCCCGGCTGGAGGAGCTGGGCCTGGTTCTTCGGGTGGACCGACATGATGAGCTCGCCGCCGGCCAGCTCGGTCATGTGGTAGTTGCCGCGCAGTGCGGCGACCAACAGTACGGCCTCATACCCCTGTTCCTGGTAGATGGCGTACGCGCGCTTGGTCACGGCGAGGCCCGCCCGCCGGATGTCTTCCTCGCTGACCGCCGCGCGGTTGTCCTGGGCCACCTCGCGCAGGTAGTCGTCCAGCCGGCCAATCATGATGACCGAGAAGCAGTGGCCCGGCTTGATGCCCGCGGCACGCGCCCGCGCGGCGCCGCGGCGATGGCGCTCCGCTACGGCGATGGCCTGCGGCACCGTGAAGCTCACCGTCGCAGTGATCGTGATGCCCTCGGCGACGCACTCTTCCAGCACGTCGAGGCCTGCCCCGGTGACAGGGAGCTTGACGGCGATGTTGGGCGCCCACGTGTGGTGGAAGCGCGCCATCCCGAGCATCGCGTCGCGGTCGCCGGCGCGGCCGGGGTTGACCTGCGCGCATGCGTAGCCTTCCGCGCCGCGCGTCTGGTGGTAGATGTGGGCCAGCTTGCGCGCCGCATCGACGACGACCGGCTGCATCAGGAGGTCGCCGCGCTCCTCCGCGCTGATGCCGGCGGGCAGCGGCGCGAGGCGGGCACGGAAATAGTCGGGCTTGGCGGCCCAAGCGCGGGCGCTGAGCAAGGGGTTGGTGGTGACGCCCGACGCGCCGTGCTCCAGGCCGCGGTCCAGCTCGTCAGGGTCGCCGGAATCGTGCCACCACGTGGTAGGCGTGGTGCGCGTAAGCCATTGCAGGTAGCTTTCCTGCGCCAGGTTACTTTCCTCAGTCATGACCTATTCCTCCAAGGGCGCGCCCGACAGGCAGAAAGCGTGCCTGAGCGCGTAATAGCCGAGCGCGGCATCGACAAACGGGTCGTAGCCGGGCTTGCGCTGCACCATGACGCTGATCTCCATCCCGATCCAGCCGCCATACCCCCCGGCGTGCATCAGCGAGAGGTATTCGACGAAATCGAAGGGGCCGGCGCCGGGAGTCAGGAACTCGTGATAGGGGTAGATCCCACGCTGGTCCTTGACGTGGGTGTGGACGCTGTACGGGACGATCTGCGGCACGCACTCGGCCGCGGGGATGCCGAGAATGTCGAAGTGGCTGATATCGAAGTTGAGCCAGACGGCCGGGTGACGCACCTGCTCCATCAGCCAGGTAGCCTTGCGCGGCAGGTCGAATGCGGTGCCGGAGTGCGGCTCGCACGCGAATATCACCCCGCTGTGCGCCGCGTAGTCGCCCAGTTCGCACACGCGCTCGGCCACCCGTTCCTTCAGCCGCCCCCAGTCGTCCACGTGGCCGCCCAGCAGGCTGCACACGATGGGCTGCCCGCCGTCCTCGCACACCTCGGCGGCCAAGTCGATGGTCCGGCGCAGGTGATCCATGTTCGCGGCGTGCCGGTCCGGGTCGTCCTCGCAGACCGACGTGTGGCCGGCCACCGCGGAGATGGCGAGTCCGTGGCTGCGGCACAGGTCCCGGATCTGCTGCCGCGCGGCCCGGTCGAGCGTATCCAGGTCAGTGGGCCACCCCGGCGTCACGGCCAGCTCGATGCCCCGGTAGCCGATCCGTGCGACGGCCGGGATGAGTTCGGTGATCGGGACATGCATCATGCCCCACGTACAATAGCTGAGACGCATCAGGCCTCCGTCCTCCCGCGCGCTTCCTTGACGCGCGCAACCACAAATGCGTTGCGCTGCCGGATGAGCTCATCCGCGCTGCGCTCGCGCCAGTCATAGAACCCCTGGCCCGTCCTGACGCCGAGGTGACCCGCCTGCACCAGGTCTACCAGGAGCCGGCCGGGCTCGCCCTCATTGCACAGGCCCGGCAGCACCGCACCCTGGATCGCGAGGCCCATATCCAGCCCCACCACGTCCAGGTGCTCGAGCGGCCCATAGACCGGCCAGCGCAGCCCCGGGCCGGCCTTGAGGGCGGTCTCGATGTCCTCCGCGCTGGCAATGCCCTCCTGCACCATGTAGATGGCCTCACGCATGACCGCCTGCTGGAGCCGGTTGCCGATCTGGCCGAGCACGTCCTTGCGCCCGATGACGGGCCGCTTGCCGCACCGCTGCAAGAAGCGCCAGGCCGTCTGCACCGTCTCCTCCGTGGTCCGTTCGCCCTGGATGACCTCGACCAGCGGGATCAGGTGCGCGGGGTTCCAGAAATGCGTGGTCACGGCACGCTCGGGGTGGTGCATCTGCGCGGAGATGTCCGAGATGCGCAGCCCGGACGTGTTGCTGGCGAGGATCACACGGGGCGGACACAGGTCGTCCAGCGCGGCGAAGAACGCCTGCTTCGTTGGCAGATGCTCGACGATGGACTCGATGACCATATCGCAGGCGGCTGCGGCGGCCAGGTCCAGGCTGACCGAGAGCCGCGCGGCTGCCGCATCGACTTCAGCCGGCTCCGCCAGGCCGTTGTCCAGCAGAAAGGCAAGATCCGCTGCGAAGTGCCCGCGGCCGCGGTCCGCAGCGGACTCGCTCCGTGCAATCAGCGTCACGTCCGTGCCGGCGAGCGCGGCCACGGCCGCGATACCGGGTCCCATCTGGCCCGTTCCGACGACGGCCAGGCGGTTGATGTTATCCGCGTGTGTCATGCGCACCTCACTGGCGATTGAAGCCTGGCGACTGAAGTCACGGCTACAATTACGAAGTCTCCCTTCGGAGACTGTTACCGGTGCAACCCCCGGTTGCCGGGCCTGCCAGAGCAGGGTCCGGAGGCTAACTGGCATACTGCCGCCCGCCACGGGCCGGCCGGGTATACGGGCTCGGCACGTCGGCGTACTGCGCCTTCCACCCGCGCTCCCGGAGTGCGGCGGCCATCGCCTCGCTGTCCGCGGCCACCTGGGCGAGCTGCTGCATGATGGGCAGGCCGTACGGGCAGACCTCTTCGCACTTGCCGCAGCGCGTGCACGTCCGGCAGGTCTGCGCCAGACGGCTGAAGGTATCCTCCGCACGGCCCCGCACCCAGGGCGCCAGGTCCGCCGCGAGGAATCCCTCGCTGCCGAGGCTGCGGAACAGGTTGTAAAAGACGTCATGATAGATGCAGACGTCGATCGGGATGCCCGGCTCGCAGACCGGCTGGCAGACCCGGTCGCAGATGCGGCACGCCTGGCGGTCCAGCCGCTGCCGCCAGGCCTCGACCGCGGCCTGTTCCCCGGCCGTCAGCGCGGGCGAGGGGCGGGCCAGCACGGCCGCGGCCTCCTCGAGCTGTTCCAGGTTGCAGACGCCGGGCGCCATCGTGTGGATGGGCTGGGTCGCGAGCCAGGGCAGCGCGAGCGCCGCGGGCGCCATGCCTGCGGACAGCGGCTTCATGATGACCATGCCCACGTCGTGGCGCAGCGCCGCGGGGATGACCTGGTCCAGCGCCTCGCGGCGCACGATGTTGAGCGGGAACATGCAGGCATCCACCAGGCCGGTCTCGATCCCCTCCGCCAGCACGGCCAGGTCGCTGTGACCGGCCATGCCCAAGTTGTGCACCTTGCCCTGCGCCTTCGCGGCCAGCACGCCCTCCACCGATCCGCCCGGTGCAAAATGTGCCGCGAGCATATCGCGATTGTAGGTGCGCAGGTAGAACACGTCAAGGTAGCCTGTGCCCAGCTCCGCCAGGTCTTCGTCGATGCGCCCCAACGCGCCCTCCGCCGTCGTCTCCGCGGTCTTGGTGACGATCACCAGGCGGTCACGCGGGTGCCCGGCCATGACCGGTCGCAGCAGCGCGTTGGAATTGCCGTAGCGCCCGTCGAAGTAGTTGACGCCCAGCTCCAGCGCACGGCGGTAGATGCGCCGGGCTGCCTCGTCCTCCAGAAGGGAGAGGTAACCGGCGCCCAGGCCCAGCAGCGAGACCGGCAAGTTCGTCCGGCCGAAACGGCGATATTCCATCGGGCCAGTCATCAAGCTAGATCCCCCAGTACGCGTCGATCTCCGCCTGGTAGGTCGCAGTCGTCCCCTGCTCCACCTCGTCCACCGTCACGGGCCGGGCCAGCACGCCCGATTCCAGCCCCGCGTAGCAGATGCCCAGGCCGCGGCGGCCCGTCTCGCCGGTCACCTCCGGCGTCCGGCCCTTCAGGATGCAGGCGGCGAATTCGTGCAGCTCGATGGCCAAGAGCTTCCGGTCTGTGTCCGGGAAGGGAAGATGGTAGCTTGCGGGCCGGTCGCAGCCGTAGAGACAGGCTGTGATGTCGTCCAGCCGGTAGCCGGGCGCCAGCGGGAGCAGCGCCTCGCCGGTCAGCTCCTGCCCGTCGTCCAGCGTGAGGACTGGCGGAACGCCGTTGCGGATGCCGCCGCAGACCAGCGAGCCGCCCGAGCCGTAGATGGCCTTCTGGCTGAAACCCCGGCCATGCGCGGCATAGAACTGCGTCCAGTTGCCCACCGCGCCGTTGGCAAAGCCGACCGTGGCCATGAACAGGTCCTCCGAGGTGGACGTGATGGATTCGGGGATTTCCTCGTACCAGGGCCGATAGAAGTCGGAGACGGCGCTGCTCGCGCCCCGGTAGCGTGTGGGCTCGCAGATGCGGGTCCTGGCGTAGACGTCCTGCACATCGCCCAGGTAATAGAGCATCAGATCGGCATTGTGGACGCCGCCGTCGATGACGATGCCGCCCATGTGCTTATAGTGGCGCCACGGCAGGATGATGATGCCATTGCCGCTCGACGCCCCGATGTCGAACATGACCGTCGGCTCGCCCACCGCACCGGCGTCGAGCAGGGCGCGCGTCAGGCGGGCCATCGGGTCGCGGCGGTAGTTCTCCGCGACCGAGAGGATCTTGCCCGCGGCAGCCTGACTAGCAAGGATCACCTTGCATGCCCTCATGGAAATGCCAAGCGGCTTCTCGCTTAGCACATGAAGGCCCAACTCGAACGCACGGCAGGTCACACGGTGGTGTGAGCCGGCATCGGTGGTGATGACCGCGGCCTGCAGGTCCGGGACGGCCTGCACCATTTCCGCCATGTCGGTGAACACGCGCGGGCGGCGGCCGAGGCATTCCGCGGCGCGGTCCGCGAGCCGCTCCGCGTTGTCCCGGCGCAGGTCGCACACGGCCAGGAGTTCGATATTGTTCATGCCGCTCTGCCGGAGCTCCAGCAAACCAAGGAGGTGGCGTCCGCCCATGCCGCCGCAGCCGACGATGGCGAGTGCGATGTGTTCCATGGTGCTCCTCTCGACTCGGGAAACGGGGGCTCAGGTGCGAACGGAGTCCGCGGAGGACCTGTCCACGGGGAGCGAGTCCCTGGCGATCGAGTTCGCGAAAACGTACCACCAAAGGGGACGCGTGTCAAAACGGTCAGCTTTCAAAGAATGGAGCTGCGAACTCAGTTAAGGGTCGCTTAAGGTCACTTTAAGGCCAGACGCCAGAACCCGGAGTATATTGCGCGTCAGTATTGTAGTTGTACTGAGGGTGCTATGCGTGAGAAGTTACTGAAGACATGGCAGGTGGTCGGCACGCGACGGGCCGGGGCGCTGAATTATGTACTGACGGGGTTTGTCCTGCTCTGGCTGGTGTACGACCGGGCGGGCCACTTGATGCAGAGTGCGCTGCAGGAGACCGGGCTGATCGTGCTGTTCGTGGTCGCGGCGACGGCGTTCCTGGTGGAGAGCCTGGGGTTCCGCTATATCAGGGTCTCCCACGTGTTTCGGGCATTGGGGTTCAAGGCGCCGTCCGAGCCCGGGCTGCGCGCGGCACTGCTCATCGGCGTGACAATGCTGCTCTTCTTCCCCGCGCTGTCGCTGGCGACGGGCATGCGATTCGGCCTGCAGGAGAACTGGCCGTGGATCGGCTTGGGGGTGCTGGCGCAGGCCGGGCTGGCGCAGGAGCTCGTCTTCCGCGGCTATCTTTTCCGCCATCTGCGCCGCCACTTTGCGTTCATGCGGGCCGCGCTATTCGTGATGGCGCTGTCTGTAGCCGGCGGGCTGCTGCGGTTCGTCTCGACCAACCCGCTGGCGGTGATCGCCCGGCTGGCCGTGCTGGCGGCCAGCGCGCTGCCACTGGCGCACCTGTACGAACACAGCGGTCAGTCCATCTGGCCGCCGGCCCTGGTCAGTGCGGTCAGCCAGGCCGCACTCCAGGTGGTCATCCTGCCGGCGCACCTCAGTCTCGTGTCGCTGGTCGGCTGGACGATCATGTCGGCCGCTGTGCCACAGCTCGCGTTCGTGCTGTTGGCACGATGTGAGGAGCCGGCCCGGCCGCATACCGAACCGGTGCGGCCGCGATACGATCATTGAGGTGGATCGCCGAGGAACACTTGCAGGGGTTTTTGTTGGTCAAGCCCAATCCGGTCAGACCCTCAAATTCCAGCCGCGACCGATTGACACCCGGCCGGTAGGCTCCTATAATGCACGCACGTGACCGCATGGCTATCACGGGTTGGGGTTCCACATCAGGAGGCTACAGTGTTTCCACCATCTACTCTGGCAAGTGTGTACGTGAAGGGCAGCCTGAAGAATACAGGTGACGGCTTCGAGTTTGCCCTGAGGAACAATATCGAGTCGACGATGTTATCGGGCGTCGGTCCGGTCGTCGTGGGCGAGCAGACCTATAGCGGGGTCGCGATTACGGTCGTGGTGGGCGAGAAGTCGTGGCAGGGCGACCAGGTGAGCTGGTCGAACCCGGTGCCCGCGAGCGTGGGGACCACGCTGCACGTGCGGGTGCAGGGCCAGCCGCTGCCGGCCGGCGAGGTGCGGATTGCGGTGACTGCGTCCTCGAGTGATATCGGGCGGGTGACGCTCGAGGTGGCTGATACGGTGGTGAATAGCAAATAGGACACTGATGTACCAACCTCCGGTTAGCACATCAATGTCCTATTCGCGCCAGAATCGTGCGGGCGCAAGCCGCCATATGCGGTCCGCCTTACTCGTAGCGGAGCGCGTCCGCCGGATAGATGCGCGAAGCCTGGATCGCGGGCAGGATCGTGGTGAGCAGCGAGAAAAGGTACGCGGCCAGGACGATGACCCCGATCTGGCCCCACGGGACGGCCAGGGTGCGCCCCGCCGTGATGACGCTGAATAGCTGGCCGATGACGGCTTGTCCCATCAGGAGACCCGCACCGGTGCCCAGGCCGATGCCTACCAGGGCGATGAAGCTGGCCTCCAGCACAAAGGAGAGCGCAACCATTTCAGGCTGGTAGCCGATGGCCCGCAGCATGCCCACCTGCTGCCGTCGCTCCACCACGGAACGGGCGCTGATCACACCGAGAGCGGCGATACCCACCAACAGCCCGAGGGCCAGGAAACCCTGGAACAGTTGCAGGATGCCGCGGGTCAATGCCTGGCCCTGCGCGGCGCTGTCTGCGATCACCGTGGCGTCCAGCGCGGAGCTGAGGAAGGCCCGCTCTACTTCCCGGGCGACTTCCCGCACATCCGCACCTTCGGTCACCTTGATGAAGAAGGTGTCCGGCCGCATGTCCTCGCCGGTGACGCCGGTGACGCCGGTGACGGCCGCTATCGTACGGCTGTTGACGTGGACCGAGTTCATGCTGGCCGTGGTGATGTCCGACAGCACGCCGATCACCTGCACCCGGTGGGTGCGCACCTGTCCGCCCGACTCGTCCCGCAGCTCCAGCCACACCTCCGGCAGATCATCCACGCGCGTGAAGCCGGTCAGCCGGAAGCTCATCTCATCCTCCGGGGCCAGCGGATCATCCTGAGCGCCGGCCTCCCCGGCGAGCCCTTCCATGGTAGCCATCAGGCCGTCGTCACTGCCGCCGCGGGCGCTTTCGTAGCTGCTATCGGGATTGGCCACCAGGAGCGGGCTGACAATGGCCACGTCGTCCCGCTCCTGCAGCGCCTGCCAGACTGCGGCATCGTTCTCGAACCCCGCCGATCGCTGCCGGAAGGTGTAGATGTCCCGGGCCTGGGCCATGAAGCCTTCTGCCATGCCCGTCAGCGCTACAGAATGCCATGATCCCGCCGTGCCGTCGCCCGCCTGGCGCACGTCCACCGAGCGGTTGACAATGGCTCCGACGGCCGCCACATCTTCGTGGGGAAAGTCCTTCATGGCGGCCAATTCCCCTTGGAGATCCGTCACCCGGTCAAAGAAGCTGAGCAGGCCAAACGACGTGCTGATGTCAAATCCGGCGCTACTTTTGTCGTCCGGCGTGATGACGCTTTCCGTGGCCTGGATCACCACGGACATGAGCACCACAGTGGTGATGATCATGGCGAACATGACCATGGCGACGCCGGTGCGAAAGCGACTGGTCAGGGGATAGGCGATGGCGGTCTTGAGCACGGGCGTCAGTGCGCCGATGCCGCCCAGCACCCGGCTCACCGTCTGGAGCAGGATGTCCGCACTGAACATGATGACCAGGATCCCGCCCAGGATCAGCGCCGGACCCTTGACCACCAGCGAGAGGAGGGTCCATCGGGGATCCTGCTGCAACAAGCCAAAGCCCCGGCCGGGCAGCAAGCTCTCCCACGGCAGCCCCCAAATGAGCACGAGGCCCAGGCCCATGACCGAATAGACCACCCGTCGCCGGCGTTCCGTGCGCATGGAGCTGAACGCCGAGAGCGCCCAACTCACGCTCAGCAACCCGCCGACGAGCATCATCGAGAGCGCGGTCAGCAGCAGGCCGCCCGACGCGCCGCCCGCCACGCCAAAGTAGAGCCACGCGCCCGCAGCCATGGTCAGCGGGCCGGTGATCAGCCGCCCGATCAGCTTGCCGGTGCCCCGTTGGCCCCCATCCGGTTCCTGCGTGTCCTGGATCGCTGATACGATGTTCAGGCGACTGACCCGCCAGGAGGAGAAGGTGACGACGGCAAAGGTCAGGAGCACGCCCAGGGCGTAGGCGATCACCACCGATGTGGGGGCGACGTTGAAGCGGAAGGTGAAGAGGCTGCTGGAAATCTCGCTGCTGAGCTGCTGGGCCGCAGTGTTGAAGATGCCGCCCAGAAAGCCGATCATGGCGTAGGAGATGGCCAGCCCCAGCACGATGCCCAGCGCGGCGGCCACCAGATCGTAGATCATGCCCTCCGAGACGAACATCTGCACCAGGTGGCCCCGCTGCATGCCGATGGCCCGAGCCATGCCCATCTCGCTGCGCCTCTCCGCCGCCAGCATGACGAAGATCAGGAAGATCAGCAGCACCCCGGCGAAGATGGAGAAGATGCCAAAGATCGTGAAGACCGTAGTGAAGACCGTGCCGCCGATGCCGGCGGCCGCGACCACCGTGTTTTTGCCCAGGACATCCAGCACTTCCAGATCACTGATCCGGCCGAGGATCCCGTCCAGCCTGGCTCCGATATCGGCCGGCAGGGGCAGTCCCCGCAACCAACTCTGCATATCCGGCTGGGCCACGATCACCCGCAGCTCCTGGGAGACGCCCGTACCCGCCAGTTCAGCGACCAGGCGGGCCGTGCGCTCGGCCAACGCCACGCTGTCTCTTCCCGGGGAGAAGAAGGCCAGGAAGTCGGCAAAGTCCTCCGCGTCCTGACTCCGGGTGGACGGGGCGGAACCGTCTGCGCCGGCCCCGATGGCAGCCAGGACATCCGGTTCCCGAAGCAAGGCCACCAACTCCGTCAGGGCGTCTTCGTTAAGGGCCAGCGCGCGCAGCTGCCGGGCCGCGGCCGCCGTATTTTCCATGCCGGTGTAAGCATCCCCGGCGTTCGAGACCAGCACATTGTTCACCCGTCCCGGCATGAAGAGCAGTTCCTGGGCTTCGTCCAGCCGCAGCATGACCACCGGCTTGAGTGCACCCAAGGGGCCGGCCTGCTCTACAATCGCCCGCACCCGGAAGGGCACGGGGATGGGGCCGATGAAGATATCCAGCACATCTCCCGGCTTTGCGTTGAGCTGCTCCGCGCCCAGCCGGTTGAGGTAAACATCCCCCTGGCGCAATTCCAGCCCGACCTGTTCGAGCACCCGGTCGATCTCCGTGCTTAGGGTGTTCAGGTTCACCGCGCTGAGGACTGCGTTCGTGTCGATGCCCAATGCTGCTCCGGCCGCGGCCAGGTCAAGATCGTCTGACGACAGGGCACTGCCCAAGGCGGCCAGATCCACGGTGCCCAGGCCCAGCGCCGAGAGGTCCAAGGTCCCGGTCAGGGGCTGGGTGGGTTCGCCGGTCGATTCATCCGGCCCATCCTGCGCCAGAGCTTGGCCCTGGGTGATCAGCGCGCCGGCCGCGGCCACGCCGGCAGCCACGCTGTCCACGTTGACGCCGATGCTATCCGCCCAGCGGAAGAGGTTGCTGGCCTGGGCAAAGATGTTCCCCACGCCCGTGCGCAGATCCTCCATCTGCACCGGCTCCCCGGCCACCGTCGTAAGGCCGAACTGCTCGTCGTATTCGTTGTTCACGGCCACGATGAACCCCAGGGGGATGCCCTGGCCGCTGGTCCGGTCACGGATAATAGTCGGGAAGGCGATGGATGGAGCCAGCCCGTCCACCACCGCGGCGGTCGCCGGGTCTGCCTGGGCTTGATCGCGAAGTTGGGCGTAGCGCGCTTCGCTGATGCCCGGCAACCCCTTCTGGAGCAAGCCCAGGATGCTGAGCACATCCCCCTCCAGCACGCCGGATAGCTCGGAGCCGGCGGTCGTGGCGTCCACGACGACGTCGGCCGGGTTATCCCCCTCCGCGGCATCCGTGGCGAGTCCGGCCAGCACTGAGAGCAAGGGTGGCGATATCACCTGATCGATGGCGCCGTATGCGTTGATGGCGTGGCGGCGCACCGAGAAGCTGAGCGTGTCGCCGATGCTGAGCGCGCTGACGATGATGATGGTGCTCAACGTCAGGCCCAGGATAATGAGAGCTGACTGTGACGGCCGGCGCGGAATGTTGCGCACACCCAGTTTGGCGATGGTGCGGTTTCGCAGCCCCATCACGACCAGGTAGAGGAGCACCAGCGCGACAGCGATCAGGAGCCCGATGGCCCATGTGCGGGCCGGGCCGAATGCAAGTTGAGTCGCCATGGTTGCCCCCTATACTTCGACGGCCGCGGCGCCGAGCGTGTCGGTGCGGGGATCGGCTACCTGGACGGACGGATCACCTGCGGTGCTGCCGACGGGGGACGCCTCGTCGCGCACATCGGCCACGATCTCTCCATCCTGCATGCGGATGATGCGGTCGCACAGATCCCCGATATGGGGGTCATGGGTAACGATTACGAAGGTTTGACCCTGTTCCCGGTTCAGGTCGCGCATGAGCGTGAGCACCACCGTGGCCGCCTTGGTGTCCAGGTTGCCGGTGGGCTCGTCGGCCCAGACGATCGCGGGGCGGCTGGCCAGCGCGCGGGCGATGGTCACCCGTTGGCGCTCTCCGCCGGAGAGCTCTGACGGACGATGGTCCGCCCGATCGGCCAGTCCCACCTGGGTCAGGCCACCTAAAGCGCGTTGCCGGGCCTCCCGCGGGCGGACGCCGCTGAGCAGGAGGGGAAGCTCAACGTTCTCCACCGCCGTGATGACGGGGAGCAGGTTGAAGGTTTGGAACACGAAGCCCATGCGTCTGGCCCGATAGCTGGTGCGCGCCCGGTCGCTCATCGCGTGCAGCGAGGTGCCTTCGATTTCCACCTCGCCCTGATCGAAGCTGTCCAGGCCGGAAAGGCAGTTGATCAAGGTCGTCTTGCCGCAGCCCGATGGCCCCATCACGGCCACCATTTCGCCGGCCGCGATGGACAGGTCCACGCCGCGCAGGGCGTGCACCTCGATCCTGCCGGTACGGAAGGTTTTGTGTATGTTTCGAGCCATGATGATGGGTTTTTCCACGAGACTACTCCTTAATAGACCTCTGTGTAACTCTGTTTCAATGAGCTTGTGATTCCAGGTATCTGCAACAGAATACGTAAAGTTCTCGCTGGTGGTTGCTACTTTCGTCCATATCGTCTGCGGCGCCCCGTGTCATGGGGTTGCCATTCCCAAATTGATGGTATTTATCTCCTTTTGTGTCCGATTCTCACCGGCCGAGCCGCTCGCTCAGGGCACAAGCAGGATATCTACGATACGGTGTCAGTGTATAGACACTTTGGTGTTGGTGGGAGGTGTCGTCTTGAACTGATGGAGCGGGGAAAACAGTGATGAGCGCGACTGCTTGCGCTTACAACAACCCCAACTCGCGGGCGCGGGCGATGGCTTCGGTGCGGCTTTGCACCTGGAGTTTGTCGAAGATGCGGCGGTTGTGCCCTTTGACCGTGTCCAGGGCGAGAAAGAGGCGGGCGCCGATCTCACGGTTCGAGAGGCCCTGGGTGATCAGCTTGAGGATTGCCAGCTCGCGGGGGCTCAGGGGCTCAGGCAAAGGTTGCAGGTTGCAGGTTGCAGGTTGAAGGTCTGCCCGATGGCCGAAGGCGGCCAGCAACCTGTGGATGTACTCCTTCATCCTTCCGCCTTCATCCTTCATCCTTGTCAATAGTTCCGCCATCGGCCGCCCTTCATCAACGAACAGCCGGATGTAACCGCCGTGCTCGGCCATCAGCAGGACGCGAGCCAACGCCTCCAGAGCACTCTGACGGTTGCCCTGGGCCTGCAACGCGAGCGCCTGCAGGATACCGATCTTGATCTCTTCCTGAACCCAGCCGGCCTGCGCCGCGGCGGCCCCAAGGCGGTCCAGTAGGGTCAGGGCCTCGTCCAGCCACGGGCCCGACGGATTGGCGGCGCCCCGCGCGACGAGCACGCGCGCCAGGCTGATGTGGTGCAGATCATAGTGGTAGCTGAGCGCACTGTCAGGTGTGAGGCCACTGTTTCTGGCCCAGCCCACAGCGGCGTCCAGGTCGCCCCCGGTCAGCAGCGCTCGCACGCGGCAGTCTTCCAGCCAACCGACGATGAACGCATCGATGCTGCTGCGCCTCACGAGGTCGTCAGCTTTCCGCAGCGTCTCCCAGACCTCGGCGAGTGCTCCCTGGGCGAGTTGCAGCTTAGCCAATCCCACGTACGCGTCGGTCAGCAGGTCGGCCTGCCCCAGCCGTGCGGACTGCTCAACCCCCTTGACCAGGAGCAGGCCGGCGCCCGGCAGGTCATTCCACTCGCGTAACAGGTCGCCCATCTTGATATTGGGGAAGCCGGCCACTGGCACCTCGCGGCCGTCCGGCGCGATGGCCAGCTCCCGCGCCTGCGAGTAGGTCTCGTACGCCTCATGGAGCAGCGCGCGCTTGGTCTGCTGCAAACCCACGTAGCAGGCGGACGGCACCACCGAATAGCGATGCCCTCCCCGCAGGGCATTCGCCCGGGCCGTCTCGAAGGCAGCCTGCGCGGCCAACACATTGCCCTGACCCCAGTAGGCGCCGCCCAACGCGACGGCGAGAGGAGTCCGCACGTATTCGCCCTCGGACAGAAGGGTCAGGGCCCTGGGCGCCAGCGCCATAACGCCGGGCAGATCGCCGCTGGTGAGCATATTGTAGGCCCGGATGGCGGTAATGTGCCCGAGCAACGAATTCCGTTCAACCGGCGTCATCCCTGGCGTCATCCCGCCGTCAGTAGCCGGCGACCTGGGCCGGTCGGGCGCTGCGGGCAGTCCGGCGAGAGCCGTCTCGGCTGCCACGAGCCACTCCTCCACCTGGTCCCGCAGGCCCACCCAATGATGGGTCCAGGCATGATACAGGCACAGCCAGGGACGGGCTCGCAAGACGTTCTCCGGCAGGGCCTCGATCCAGCGGGAGAGTGTGGTTGGCTTCTCTTCCACGAACATGCGTATGGCGATCCGCTCGACCAGCTCTGCAGCCCGCTCCATCTCACCGGCTGCCAGAGTATGCGCAATGGCTTCCTCCAGGAGCCCGCAGGCCTCGAACCAGGCGCTCGCGCGCAGATGCAGGGCTGCGGCTTGACCCGGCAGCCTCTGCGCGAGCCGGCCCCGCAGCAGGTCCGCAAAGAGGTGGTGATAGCGGTACCAGCCGCGCTCGTCGTCCAGGGCCACCACGAAGAGGTTGGCTCTCTCCAGATGGTCCATCCGGGCGGCGGAGGCGGACACTCTCTGGCCGGAGGCCCCCACCACAGCGTCGCAAAGCGAGGCGTTCATACGCTCGAGAATCGAGGTTTTCAGAAGGAACTCCTGGATCTCGGGCTCCTGCCGCGCCAGGACCTCTTCGGCCAAGTAGTCCAGGATGAAACGGTGACTGCCGCTGAACGCGTGCACGAACGCGCTTGGATCATCCCGGCCTTGCAGTGAGACCGCGGCCAGTTGCAGGCCGGCAATCCAGCCCTCGGTGCGGGTTTCCAGCGCGGCGATG
>CAZTMA010000040.1:0-1846 GCA_964614645.1 uncultured Anaerolineales bacterium | reverse complement strand
CGCCCCGGCATCCCCATGGAGAACGGCATCACAGGGGACCACACATACGGCTAAGGATGGAGGTGCGCAGCAGAAATGCCTGGACACCGGCGGTCTGCCGCTGCAGCACTTCTTCAACCAGGTAGTCCAGCACGAAATAGTGGCTGCCGGTGAAAGACCTGATGAAGCCGGCGGTGTCCTGATGTCCCTGCATGGAGAGCGCGGCCAGTTGCAGGCCGGCAATCCAGCCTTCGGTGCGGGTTTCCAGCGCGGCGATGTCCTCTGCCGAGAGGTTCAGGCCCATCACCTCCTTGAGAAAACCGGCGGCTTCAGCGGGGGTAAAGCGCAGGTCGGCGGCGCGCAGCTCGGTCAGTTGGCCCCGGGCGCGCAAACGGGCCAGGGGAAGCGCTGGGTCCTCGCGGGTGGCGATGACCAGGTGCATCTTCGGCGGCAGGTGCTCGAGCAGGTAGGTGAGGGCCTGGTCAACAGATGGCGCCGCAGTGACAGCTGTGGACACGTTGACGGCTTTGGCATCAACCAGGTGATAGTCGTCAAGCACGAGGACGAACGGGTCCGGGAGGGCAGTGATTTCATTGAGCAGGGCCGTCAGAATCGCTTCGATATCGGGCGGCTGGGGCGCCTGGAGCCCATCCAAGACCCCGGCTCCGATATGCGCCGCCAGCGTCTGCAACGCCGCGACGAGGTAAGTCAGAAAACAGATCGGGTCGCTGTCCCCCGCGTCCAGTGACAGCCAGGCGATGGGTCGCGCGCAACCGGCGAGCCACTCGCTGAGCAGCGTGGTTTTGCCAAAGCCGGCGGGGGCCGAGACGAGGGTCAGTTTGCGTCCAAAGCCCTGGCCCAGGCCCAGACCCTCGTTCAGCCGCCCGATCAGGCGCGGGCGCAGGACGGCTTTCGGCCGGGATGGGGGTATATAAAGTTTAGTGGCCAGAATGGACGTAGGCATGCATCAATTATATACCACGCACCCCCAATTTAGATAGCGTCCCAAACCGGCCACCGTCCGCTAAACCGCTTCAACTTCCTTGACGCCCATGGTCAGAAGCCACAACGTCAGTCCAAATTCCGCAATGAACCCCAGCAGCCAGCTGATATAGGTGATGGCCCCGAAGCCTGGGAGGAGGAAGAACTGCAGAGTCGTCAGCAGCCAGGTAGCACAATGGATCATCAACACCATGCCCAGAAGCCTGGGCAGGATGCCCGACCTGAAGACCAGATAGCCCAGCGGAAAGAGCCAGGCGCCATAGAATATCTGGGCGATCATGAACCCATGCTTGTACAGGCACAGGGACGCCATGGCCAGCGCCGGCAGCTGATCGGCCTGGAATACCGCCAGGTAATCAGCGCCGCTCAGAAGCAGCTGGCCGGCAAACAAGAAGAGATCGCTGAAACACTGGATGGCGACGCCGACCAGGTTTAACAACAGGAACAGCAAAGCGATGTTTTGGTTGACCGGCTTCAGCAGTCCGTACAAAGCCCAGGCTGCCAGCAGAAACAGCGCGGCCGCGAGCAGGTCGATCATGATGCCGGCACGGAACTGCCCTGCAGACGCCGCGATATTCCCCGCGGTTGTCGCGGCATCTCCGTATACAATCAGCCTGGAGCGACCGATCACATCTGCGAGGAGGTGAAGCACCATGTAGATCAGATACAGCAATCCAGCTATTCTTGCGGTCTTCTTGTTGGTATCCATTGTCTGTCTCCCTCTGACAGGGCATCAACCAGTCCTGCCGATGCCCTGTTGTGCGAACTCGTTTCTACGCTGTCCTGACTGCATGGCGGCGCGACCGCGCGTCGCTGGGCAGCATGTTGCTGCGCAGCAGCGTTATCCCCAGCCAGACGAACCAGA
>CAZTMA010000039.1:0-37310 GCA_964614645.1 uncultured Anaerolineales bacterium | reverse complement strand
TGGTCGAGCGGCGGAGGCGGCTTCTCCGGCGGCGGTTTCTCGGGTGGCGGCGGCTTCTCCGGCGGCGGCGGTGGCGGCGGCGGCAGCAGCTTCGGATAATCAGGGAGGAATACGATGGGTCAAGGACGGACAATCGGTGCGATTCTTATTGCGATTGCCATCATCGTGCTGATCGTGGCAGTGATGTGGCTGGTCGTCGAGCCGCTGCAGCAGCAGGCGAGCGTCGGCGGTGCACTGCTGGGGCTCTTCATCGTGCTGCTGGTCTTCGTGCTGCCTCTCGCGGGCGGCGGCATCTACCTGATGACGCGCGGCCGGCAGGAGGCCAGCGAGTTCGCTGAAGTCGCCAAGCAGAAGAAGATCCTCAACATGGTGCTGGCGCAGGGCAAGGTGCAGCTCTCCGACGTGGCCCTGGAGCTGAACACCCCTGTGGATAACGTCGAGGACATGGTGCATGACCTCGTGGGGAAGAACCTGTTCAGCGGCGCGATCAACTGGGACGACGGCATCCTGTACTCCAAGCAGGCTTCGCAGATGAAGGCCGACCGCAAGTGCCCCAACTGCGGAGGCCAGGTGGAACTGGTCGGCAAGGGCGTCATCAAGTGTCCGTTCTGCGGCTCCGAGGTGTTCCTCGCGACCTGAAAGGTTGGCAGTAAGTGAAGATGGAGAATTCGGCAAAGACGTACTTCAGCACGGACAGCGGCTTCCCATTCATCATCCGCGTGCTGTGGTTCTTCCTGGTCGGCTGGCACGTGGCGCTCTGGTGGATCCTGATCGCCTGGCTACTCAACCTGACCATCGTCGGGATGCCGTTCGGCGTCTGGATGCTGAACCGTGTGCCGCTTGTGTTGACTTTGCGAACACAGCGCGGGTACAATGTCGGCCAGGTGCGCGACGGCGGACAGGTAACCTGGGCGCATGAGACCCAGCGGCAGGCGCCGTTCCTGATCCGGCTGGTCTATTTCGTCCTGATCGGCTGGTGGTTCAGCCTGATCTGGTCACTGCTGGCCTGGTTGCTGTCCATCAGCATCGTCGGCCTGCCGTTTGGCGTGTGGATGTTCAACCGGTTGCCCGGCGTCACCACACTGATGCGACATTAAGAGCGCGTGCTTTCACTCACCGATGGAGGAGGCGTTTAAGCTATGAGTGCAATGAGCGATTTTGACGATCTGGACAGGGCCAAGGACGAAATGGGAGGCATCGAGCGCTTCCTGTCGAAGCTGCCCGGCATCAAGGGCTACCGCGAGAAGGAAATGCGCCGCGATGCCGATAAGCAGGTGCGCGACACGCTGGCGCGGCGGCTGGAGACCCGGCGGCGCAAGCTGACGGGCATGCAGGGTGACCTGCTCACCTCCGGCGGCATCCAATGGATGGACGACGTAGAGCGCGTGGTCGGCCGGCTGCAACTGCTGATCGACCGCATCAAGACCGCGGCCTACGGCTATGCGCCGATGTGGGCGCTGAACCGCGTGCGCGAGGATGACCTTCAGCGCATCGTGGACTTCGACCAATCCCTGTTCGATGAGGTCGAGCGCCTCGATGAGGCCCTCGGCGACCTGGAAAAGGCCGTGCAGGTGAACGATGGCATCAAGGAAGCCTTGCAGTTTCTCGGCGATCTGCTCAACGGGCTGAACGACACCTTCAGCCGGCGCGCCGACGTGATTCAGAACATCTCGGACTGACCGGCTCAGGTGCGACCGCACCCGTATAGGAGGACATAACATGGCTCGGATTTTCGATGTCGTAGAGGCCCCGGATCAGGGACTCAACCAGATGGTCTACCGCGTGCCCAACAGCGGCAGCGGCGACTTCCGCCTCGGCTCGCAGGTCATCGTGCGCGAGAACCAGGTCGCGGTCTTCTTCCGCGATGGCAAGGCGCTCGACACCTTCGGCCCCGGCCGCCACACCGTTACCACGGCCAACATTCCGCTGCTGATTAACATCCTGGGCATGGCCTTCGGCGGCCGCAGCCCCTTCACCGCGGAAGTCTACTTCGTCAACATGCGTGACTTCATCGACATGAAGTGGGGCACGCCCGAACCGATTTCTCTGCGCGATCCGGACCTGGGGCTGGCGCGGCTGCGGGCCAACGGCCGTTATTCGATGGCCGTCGGGGATGCGCAGATGTTCGTCGCCAAGATTGTCGGGTCGCAGGGCCTGTTCACGACCAACCAGATCGAGGACTATCTGCGCGGGATCATCATCAGCCGGCTCACGGACCTTCTGGGTGAGATGAAGACCGGCCTGTTCGACCTGCCGGCGATGTTCGATGAACTGAGCGCCGCGATCCGCGTGAAGGTGGCCGAGGACTTCCTGGCATTGGGCATCGTGCTCAAGGCCATGTATCTCGGCTCGGTCAGTCCGACCGAGGAAACCCAGAAGGCCATCGACGAGCGGGCTTCGATGGGCGCGATCGGCGACATGCAGAAGTACATGCAGTACAAGGCCGCGCGGGCCATGGGTGACGCAGCCGCCGCGGGCGGTGAGGCGGGCGGCGCCGCGGGCACCGGCGTCGGCCTGGGCGCAGGCATGGGCCTGGGCGCAGGCATGGCCGGAATGATCAGCCAGGCGATGCAGGGCGCGGGCCAGCAGCAGGGTCAGCAGGGCGGCGCGGCTGCCGTGCCGGATGTGATGACGCTGGCCGAAGCTGCCGCGTACATGCGCGTGAGCCAGCCGGACCTTGAGGAGTTGATCAGCTCGGGCCAGGTCAAGGCCAAGAAGATCGGCAGCGACTACCGCATCAGCAAGAAGGCGCTGGACACCTTCCTCGCGGAATAGCAAAGGAAGACGTAACCAAAAAAACGTAGGGGCGAGGTAACCTCGCCCCTACGTTTTTGTGATGCTTTCTTGGCCTCAAGCCTCCAGGATGATCTCCGGCCGCGGGATCTTCATGTAGTCCAACCACTCCAGGTCGCAGCGGAGGCAGCGCCGGGCTTCCTCGCGCGCCGCATGCTCGTCCAGCCCCAGCTCTACCTCGCGGAAGTTGGCCTCCCGCTCGGCCAACGGCAGCTCCGGCATGCCGGGCCGCCGCGCATTGGCATAGTCGTCCAGGTTGTGCAGGTTGGCGATGTCGGGCCGCTCGGTCGTGTAGACCGGCTTCTCATACTTGGCCGTCTTGAGCCAATGGTCCACCGCTACCGCAACCAGGTTGCCCTGGGCCACGGCTTCGATGACCGTCGCCGGGCCGCTCACCGCGTCACCGCAAGCGAAGACCCCACCGCGCGAGGTGTTGTAGGCCGGACCCACCACGAACGTGCTGGAGCGGCTCGCCTCGATGCCGGCCTTCTGCATCCAGGATGTATCGGTCGTCTGCCCGATGGCGGGGATCAACACATCCACCGGCAGCGTGAAGAGGTCGCCCTCGATCGGCACGGGCCGGCGGCGTCCGCCGTTGTCGAACTCGCCCAGGCGCTGGCGCTGCAGCACGACGCCGGTCACCTGCCCGTCGCCCACGATCTCGACCGGGTTGACCAGGAAGTGGAACTGAATGCCCTCATGGTAGGCCGCATCCACCTCTTCCTTGTAGGCGGGCATGTCGGCGCGGGCGCGGCGGTAGATGACATGGACTTCCTTTGCGCCCAAGCGCCAGGCCGTGCGGGCTGCGTCGAGCGCCACGTTGCCGCCGCCGACGACCGCCACCCGCTTGCCCTGCATCTCGGGCATCGTCCGGCCTTCGCCTCCGCCGCGATTGATGAGCCCGACCTCGCGCAGGAAGTCGGTGCCGTGCAGCACGCCGGCCTGGTCCTCGCCGGGCACGCCCAGCTTGCGGCTGCGATGGGCGCCGATGGCAAGCACGACGGCATGGCAGCCTTCCCGCTCGAACAGCTCATCCAGCGTGAAATCGCTGCCGAGTCCCTGGTTGTAGCGAATCTCGACGCCCGCGCGCTGGATATTCGCGACCTCGGCCATCAACTGGTCGGTCGGCAGGCGGTATTCCGGGATACCGACGGCCATCATGCCGCCGGGGATGGGCAGCTTCTCGAACACCGTAACCTTGTAGCCCCGCTGCGCCAGGCGCAGTGCGGCAGTCAGGCCGCCCGGTCCTGCACCCACCACCCCGACCTTGAGCTGCTTGGCACGCTCCGTGTGCGGGGGCGTCCAGGGCGTCGTATACTCGTGGTCGGCCATGAACCGCTTGACGCTGCGAATGCTGATCGACTCGTCAATCTCGCCGCGACGACACCGCTGCTCGCAGAACGCTGGGCAGATGCGGCCACAGATGGACGCGAAGGGGTTGCGCTCGCGGTGGATCGCCAGGCCCTCCGCGTAGCGGCCCTGAGCCACCAGCGCCAAATAAGCCGGGCTCTCAACGCTCGCCGGGCAGGCGTTGATGCACTTGGCGCGCACCAGCGACTTGCACTGACCCGCGATGCAGGTCTTGTCCTCGATGTGCTTGATGAACTCGTCGCCGAAGAAGCGGATGGCCGACATCACCGGGCCGGGCGTCAACTGGCCCAGCGAGCAGAGTGCACCCTCGCGCATGTTCTGCGATATGTACTTGATGGTGTCCAGGTCTGCCAGCGTGCCTTTGCCCTCAGTGATGCGCGTCAGTGTTTCCAGCAGGCGCACGCCGCCGATGCGGCAGGGGACGCACTTCCCGCACGATTCTGCAGTAGCAAACTCCAGGAAGTACTTGGCAAACTCGACCATGCAGGTGTCGTCGTCCACCACGATCATGCCGCCGGAGCCCATCGTGGCGCCTGCGGCCGTCAGCGAATCGAAATCCACCGGCGTGTTGAGCGCGGAGGCCGGCAGACACCCACCGAGCGGGCCGCCGGTCTGCACGGCCTTGAACGGCTTGTCCTTCGGGATGCCGCCGCCCACGTCAAAGATGATCTCGCCCAGGGAGATGCCCATCGGCACTTCGATGAGGCCGGTGTTGTTGATCTTGCCGGTGAGCGCAAAGATGGCCGTACCCGGCGATTTCTCGGGGCCAATGGCCTTGAACCAGGGCGCGCCGTGCAGGATGATCTGGGGCGACATTGCGTATGACTTGACATTGTTGACGTTGGACGGCTTGTTCCACAGGCCTGCCACCGCAGGGAACGGCGGCCGCGGCCGCGGCTCACCGCGCTTGCCCTCGATGGAGGCCATCAAGGCGGTTTCCTCGCCGCAGACGAACGCGCCCGCGCCCTCTTTGACGTGCAGGTGGAAGCTGAAGTCGCTGCCGAGGATGTTGTCGCCCAGCACGCCGTACTCTTCCGCCTGCGCGATGGCCGTCTTGAGCCGGTCAATTGCCAGCGGATACTCCGCGCGACAGTAGACATAGCCCTCGTTCGCGCCCATCGCGTAGCCCGCAATCGCCATGCCTTCCATGACGCTGTGCGGGTCGCCTTCGAGGATCGAGCGATCCATAAACGCGCCCGGATCGCCCTCATCCGCGTTGCAGATGACGTACTTCGGGTAGTTCTGGCTGCGCCGCGCGAACTCCCACTTGAGGCCCGTCAGGAAGCCCGCACCGCCGCGGCCCCGCAGCCCGGAGTCCTTCATCTCGCGCAGCACGTCCTCGGGCGTCATGGTGTTGAGGACCTTGCCCAACGCCGCATAGCCGTCGCGCGCAATGTACTCGTCGATGCTCTCCGGGTTAATCAGGCCGCAGTTGCGCAGGGCAATGCGGACCTGCTTGCCGTAAAAGGGAATGTCATGGTAGAAGGGCAGCGCCTTGTGCTGCTTCGGCTCTTCGTAGGCCAGCCTTTGGACCTGGCGGCCCTTGAGCAGAGTCTCTTCCACGACTTCCGGCACGTCGCTCGGCTGAACCTGGCAGTAGAGAATGCCCTCGGGGTACACCATCATGACCGGTCCCATGGAGCAGAAGCCGCGACAGCCGGTCCGGACGATGCGCACTTCGTCCGCCAGCCCGCGTGCCGCAACTTCCTCCTGCATCGCCAGGATAACCTCGTGCGAGCCAGAGGAGTGACAGCCGGTGCCGCCGCAGATGAGCACATCCGCGCGATAGTGCCGGTCCTCGGAGTCCGAGCCCATGACAATCGGATTGGCTATATCCATCTTAGAAGTCCTTGTAAACTACTTCCTCGTAGGTCTTTTCGAGAACGTACTTGTGCCGGAGCTCTTCAGCAGCCAGCATCTCAAAGAGGCTTTGGGTCAGTTTGTCATCGACCATCTCGGCCATCGCCTTATAGAACTCGTGCGCTGTCTTTTCCTTGCGGGCGGCAAACAGCAGCACATCCTGGTAATCAGCGTTCGGGTCGAGCGTGCCGGCGACCAGATGGTCGCTCAGGCGCAGGTCGGTAACCGGCTCGGACTTGGAGCGGCGGATGGCCCATCGCACGTTGCCCGTCAGCACATCCTCCAGTTTGGCCTGATGTCCGCGCTCCTGGGCCGCCATTTCGCTGAGCCGGGCGCTGACGGCATCGTCCTTCACAGACGCGGCAGCATTCGTGTAGAGCGTCGCGGCGTCAATCTCAAGCTGGATGGCCCGCTTGAGGACGGCTTCGATCGAGTTAAATTGTTCCATGGTGTTCTCCCAGCTCAGTTCTTTTCCAGGCGGCCGATGATCCAGCGTTCCACCGGCTGGCCCTTGATGAGGTGCGACTCGATAATCTCAGGCACCATGTCAGGTTTGACATTCGCGTAGGTGATGCGAGGCTGGCCCGCCTGTTCGATATCTATCAACGGCTCTTTGACGCACTGGCCGATGCAGCCCACGGTCGTGACATGCGCGCTGATCTCGCGGCGGTGCAATTCTTCAAGGATGGCGTGCATCGTCTCGCGTGCACCGGCCGCGATGCCGCATGTCCCCATCCCCACGGTGATGGTTGTGCCGGTGTCCAGCCGCGTCTTGAGGGATTGCTGTGCTTCCTCGCGTATACGCTTCAGGTCATCCAGCGACTTTAGCTTAGGCATTATTAGATCACTCCGTATGCAAAGGGCGGGCGACGGGTAAGCGAAGCGGCGTCGCCCCTATGATCGCATCAGCTCCGCTTCACCCTCGGCCAGGAACTCGGCCAGCCACTGCACGACTGCCGGGTGATTCCAGGGCACATCGCCCAGTTCGGCCAGGATGTCGGTTGTATCAAACGCAAATACCTGGTTGGCAGCCGGGCCTCCAGTGACGCGATGTTCGTAGCGCAGTTGTGGCGCATCCTCCGCCAGCAGGAAGGCCAGCAGTGTGCCGGCCATATCCCCCAGGGGTTGCCGGTCAGGATGGACAAGCCGGAACGTAACCTCGACGGTCGTGCCCTGGCCCGCCGCGGACATGATGCGCAGGTCGCCGCCGGCCCGCTCCGCCGCGGCAGCCAGCAGCGGCAACCCCAACCCCACATGTCGTGTGGTCCGCGTCGTATAGAACGGATTCGTGACCTGGGCGACGGTCTCCGGCGCCATGCCCCGGCCGTCATCAGACACAGAAATCGCCAGCCGATCGCCGGGAATGTCTTCCTCGATGGTCAATGTCACATGCTGCCCACCGGCATCGACCGTATTGCGCAAGACATCCAAAATGTGCAGGGCGAGCTCGCGCATCGCGCACTCACCTGCGTCGCTATTCCAGCGTCTGGAGCTGCTCGACGATGCTGTTGGGGGTCAGCCGGCCGTAGACCTTGTCATCCACCACGGCCACGGGCGCCAGGCCACAGGAACCGAGGCAGTAAACGATCTCCATCGTGTATTCATAGTCCTCGGACGTGCCGCCGGCCGGCACGCCGAGCTGCTTCTCGACCGACTCGATGCACTTGGATGCCCCGCGCACGTGGCACGCCGTCCCGTCACATACGCGAACCAGGTGCTTGCCGCGACGGGTCAGCCGGAACTGGGCATAGAAAGTCGCCACGCCGATCAGACGACTGACCGGGATGTTCGTACGACGGGATATCTCCGCCAAGATCTCCTTAGGCAGGTAGCCATAGATTTCCTGGACATGCTGCAGGATCGGGATGATGGCGCCCTTCTGGTCCGCATAGTCCTCAAGGATCTGATCCAGGGGAGCCATATCCAATGTAGTGGTATCTTCTATCATGAATGCCTATCCTGAGTCTGCGCTGCGGTGCAATCGGGCGCTCGCCGCGTCTGGTTGCACCATGTGTGAGTAAATTCGTCCGATGCACGATGCGTGAAAAATGTAACACATCGACAGCTTGTAGCGTATCACGGGTGAGGCTCAGAGACCATGACATCTGTCATAGACAGGGCGCGTGCCACCTCAGCCACCGTCGGCGCCGTGATGTCCAGCGCCAGGCGCGCGCCCATCTCGTTCAACCGGTGCGCATCGCTGTTCTTGATTAACGGCCAGCGCGCCACATCGGGTCGGGCGCGACGCAGTTCGGCGGGATCGGTGGCCCGGAAGATCTCCAGTGCGGGCACGTCCAGCCCCACGGGGACGAAGCCCAGGTTGACCAGCAGGCTGAATGACGGCCGGTCGATATGCGCCGGCAGCGCCATCCCGCCCAGCGCCCTGACCCGGTGCACGGCCTCCTCGAGGGACAGGTCGGTGGAGGTCAGCAGCAGCCGCTCCTCCGTCCGCACATAGTCGCCCGTCGCATCGACCACATATTGCGCGCCCAGCATATCTTCGGGGTTGCGCTGGTCGGGCAGATGGTCGAACACGATGCCCTGCCAGGTGAGCGCCTGTTCGATCGTGTCGAAGAGGCACAGCAAGTGAACTTCCTCTGCGGTCTGCAGCTCCATGCCGGGCAGGACGGCCACCCCACTGCCCGCGGCCGCGGCCACGACCGCGGCGCAATTGGCGGCTGCATTGTGATCCGTGATGCCGATGAGGCCCACGCCCAGCTCCGCAGCCCGCCGCACAATCAAGGGAGGGATCATCTCCACTTCGGCACAGGGCGAAAGAACCGTGTGGACGTGGAGGTCGACGTGGGTCAGCGTATGCCCAGCTCCCACAGCCGACCGGCGGTTTCGTAGCCAGCCATAGGCGTTGTGAGGATGACGATGCCTTCTTCATCCGCCTTCGCCAGCGCCTCGGCAGCGACCGGCTTGCCCTCGACCACGATGACCGCGGCCAGCTCGTTCAGGCTCGCCACTGCGACAACATTCAGATGCCCCTGCAGGGTGATCCAGACATTGCCCTTCTCTGCGCCGGCCATCGCGCAGCTCAACAGGTCCGCCGTGTAGCCGCCGGTGACCGTAGCGTCCAGCGCGCCGCGACCGGCTGCCACGGTCAGGCCGAGCGCATCAACGATTTCTTTGACTCTCATGCGTGTTTCCCCCACCGGGTTTCAGATTGATAATCGCTTCCAGGCGCGTCCCCTTGAACGGCCATGAGTTCACCACAAGACGATCCGCGCACGCCTTGATATTCGCCAAACCCATGCCCGCGCCGAACCCCATCTCGCGAATCCAGTCCGGCGCCGTGGAGAAGCCGGGCTCCATGGCCTTCTCGACATCCGGGATGCCCGGCCCGCCATCATACACGATCAGCGCGATCAGGTCAGGGTTGATTTCCGCCACGAGGTTACCGCCCTCCGTGCTGTGGATGACGACGTTCATCTCCGCTTCGTAGGAGACAATCGCCACCCGGCGGATGATTCGCGGGTCTATCCCGAGCCGGTTGAGCGTTTGCTTGAGCTGGCTGGACGCCCGGCCCGCGCGGGTGAAGTCGCGCACTGCGATGTCGTACCGCAGGATCAGGCTGGTCCGGTCAGAGGGGATGTCCTCGAATAAGTGGCGGACACGGTAACGCCGCAGTTCTTCTTCATGGTAGGCGTGCTCCAGAGCGCGCAGCACGCCGCGGGTGATGTCACCGGGAGTCAGAATGCCCACCAACCGGTGTTCCTCGTCCACCACAGGCAGCCGGCCCACGCCGGCCTGCGAGAAAACTGTCAGTGCGTGGACCGCCGACTCGCGCTCACCGATGGTATGCACTAGCGGAGACATATACCGGTGAACCGGCGCATCGAGATCGTTCGCCTCCAGCGCGCGGATGACGTCCTCGATGCTCACAACCCCGGCCAAATTGCCGTCAGCCAGGACCGGCAGGCCCGAGATGCGGTGGTCACGGAGCGTGCTCTTGACCTCGCGCATGGTCACATCCGGCGCCACCGTGACCAGTTGCCGCGTCATGATGTCGCCGATCTTCAGCTCGTAGACCAGTTCCTGCGCCTTGAGGACTTCAGAGGGAGGCACCACTACACCTACGATTCACCCAGCCAGCCCGAGCCGTTGCTGCGCTTGCAGGCTGGCAGCCCCGCGGCAAATAGCCGCCCGCAGCTCTCAAACATCGTCAACTCGGTGCCCAGGAACGGAATGCCCAGTTCTTCCGCCAAGTCGAGCGTCTCCTGGGGCGGCCTTTTCCCGCGTACCATCAGTATCGCAGCGACGTCCGCCATCTCGGCCGTGCGGACGACCTGCGGATTCGCGAGACCGGAAACCAGGAGGGCCTGCGACAAATCGTAACGCAGAGCGTCGCTCATCAGGTCAGCGGCAAAGCCTGCGTAGACTTCGGTCGTAGGGTTAATGTTCAGCGAAATGGGGCGAGCGTCGGTGAGCGCCATAACTTCCCGCAAGCGCATGCAGTGTCCTTCCTGGCGCGACTCGTTGCTGAGCGCGCATCAAACCCCGGCATGGCAGCCAGGGACATACGTGTGAGATTTATCACAGGGATGCGGGCCGCGCAATGACGACGGTCATAACAAGACCCAGAAGCCCGGTTTCTTGTGCGGCGGGTAGGGCCTTACGGCTGTTCTGGCGCGGTTGCCTGCTCTGGCGCAATGGCTTGCGCTTGGGAGGTGGCCTGCACCTGATCATCGCCGACGACCAGGGCAATGTCTGTCTGTTCGGAGGGCGGCTCAGAGCGGATGCGCTCAGATGGGATGCCGAACCACTGGACCAGCGCCTCCACCGTGGCGGGAGCCGCATCCCCATAGGTCACGAGCCATGTCTCGGCATAGTCTGCACGATCCGCGTTGCCGACGGTCACGACGTTGTAGCCGTTCGTCACAAGCAGGGCCTGCGTCTTCGCGGCCAGCCCCTTCTCCTGCGTGCCGTTCAGGACGGTGATACGGGCAGCTTCGTCGAGGATGACCTGCCGGGCGCTCTCTTCCGGCGAAGGGCCGGCAGCCGCATCTGCAAAGATGGCGGCAGCGGCGGCATGGATCTTGTTCATATCCGGGACGAGGGTGTACCCGAGCTTCGGATCATTCTGGATGACCTGGCCCATCTTCGAGTCGATGACGATGCGGGTGACATTCGCCAGGTCAGCCTGTTCGACCGTACGGGCAAGGGCAATCGCCTTGTCGACCGGCATGTCCGTCTCGACCGAATTCGCCATGGCAAGCGCCAGCCCGGGCAGACGCGGCAGCAGAGAGGCCATGACGCCCGGCTGCGTCACCTTGTCCTTGATCGCCATGATGACCTGTTGCTGCCGGGCCGCACGCACATAGTCGCTGCTGCCGTGTCGGGTGCGCGCGTACTTGAGGGCGCGCTCGCCGTCCATTATCTGCACGCCCGGCAGGAAGTGCAGCGGCGGCTCATAGCCGTAGTTGTTGTCGGGGTATTTGTCGTCGTAAATCTCCACCGGCACATCGATTTCGACGCCGCCGATGAGGTCGATGATATCAATAAAGCCATCGAAGTTGATGCGCACATAGTAGTCGATTGGGTAGCCGATCAGGTCCTCGACCGTGTCGCCAAGCAGTGCAGGACCGCCGCCGGGATAGCCGATGACCTCACCCGTCGGGTAGACCGATGTGATCTTCATATCGTTGCTGGACATGGGCGGCTTGACCTTGAGATCACGCGGGATGGAGAGCATGCCGGCGCTGCCCATCTGCGGATTGAGGGTCAACACGATGATGGTGTCCGTGCGCGCAACGCGTTGGCCGGGCCGTGCATCCACCCCCATCAGGAGGACCGTCGTACGGTCCATGGCAGCAGGCTGGGCCTCTACTGCACTCCCGCCGGTCGGCTGGAACAGCATGCCGGAGGAGGTCTCCACAGTCTCGCCGGTCTCGGCGGCCGGGCGCACCAGTCTGGGTAGCGACAGCGGCTCCATCTCCGGAGCCTGCGCAGCCGCAGATTGCCCCCAGGAGAGGAACATATAGGCCACGTACAGGAACGCAGCCACGAAGACCATCAACAAGCCGCCCAGCAGCAGCCCTGACCAGAGGTGACTGCGGCCTGCGCGGGTGTCATCTTTCTGTTCTGACAGGCTCATAACGATGAATTATATCCTTCACGGGCGAATATCAAAAAACGGGCATTACGCCGCGTTGGACACGCGCTTCTACGGGCGTCGTCTGTTACGATAGACGACGCCCGTAGCCTGCAGGTTCCGCGATGTAGAATCAGGGTGCAGCAGTGGGTGTCTCAGAGATACCCGCGGGTGTGCTGCCGGGAGCAGGGATGTCGATCTTGTACAACTGGTTCTGGGTCAGGACGTAAAACATCGCACCCGCCTCATCTAGGAACAGGCTTCTCAGGTTGCGGATGATATCGCCCTCGCGCGCGCGGAACTGGCGCAGGAACACGCCTTCTTTGGTGGCCTCGATGATGCGGCCGTTGCCCGCATCGGCCACGTAGAGCCGGTCGCCTTCGATGGGCACGACAACCGCCGTCGGGGCCGACAGGCTGCCTGGCAACCCCTGCCAGACGAAGGACCGCCCCTGGCCGCCGAAGAACTTGAGCAGCCGGCCGTCGCTATAGAGCAGCCAGATGTTCCCGTCGATGGCCACGGCCTGCAGACCGGAGAGGTTGACCTGCGTGCCTTCGGCAAAATACGGTTCCGGGTCGCTGAACCCGTTTTCCGCCGGGCGGTAACGCCAGATCTGGTTGGCGCCGACGTCCACCACATACAGGTTGCCGCCATAACCGAGGATGAAGCGCGGCTCGCCCCAGCGGTCGCGGCCGGGCAGCGCCAGGCGCTCGGGACCCCAGGTGACATCATATCCGACCAGCCCGCCGGCGTTGTCCAACACGACCAGCTTGCTGCGCTGGCCCGCACTGGCCGACTCGACCCAGGCCATGTCGACGAGGTCACCGACCGCTAAGTCACCCACCTGCTCGCCCTTGCTGACGAGAGGTTTGTCTGCGGGGGTCACGCTGTCGCCAAGCGAGGAACGGGTGAACCGGTACACGCGCATAGCGCCGCGGTCCAGGGCGAATACCGCATCGCCGCTCACCAGGACGCGGTCGAGCTGGCGCGTCTCCTCCTGGAACTCCCACAGCGGCACGACGCCGTATAACGGCGTGACGCGCTCCAGCTTGTTAAGCAGATCGTTATAGCGCACCTCGACCGGCTCCCGTCGCCTATCGTTGGGACGCAGTTCAATGACCTGGTCCAGGAAGTCGCGCGCCCCGGCGAGATGCTGGATGGCAGCCGCTTCATCAGTCATGGTTTCGGCCTGGGTGATGATGTTCGCTGCGCCGTCTAGCTTCTCCTGAACCTGCGCGTCGATCGCGTTGCTGCGGCCGTACAACATCGCGAGCACAATACCTGCGATCAACAGGGGGATGACGACCAGGGCAATGAGCAGCCACCACGGACTGCGCCGCGGGGCTTCCTCCAGCTCTTCCTCGGCATACTCGGCTGTGGGCTCGACTGCCGCGGGCGGCTGGTAGGTGGGGAGTGGTTCCACGCGCACCGGTCGCGGCGGCTGGGCGCCCGGCTCCCGTGCCGGCGCAGTCGTCGAAGGTGCATCCCAGGCAGCCGACGCATAGGGCGACCGGAATGAGCGCGGGGACGATACAGCCGGGTCCTCCAGCTTGGCGGGGCGTGCTGGCACAGGCACGGTCGCGGGCGGCGGTTCCGCGCGCGGCAGTTCCTCCACCGGCGGCGCGGCTTGGGTCGGCTCAGGCTCTGGCTCTGCGGCCTTGACGGTGGATTCCTCTGCGTTGCGGCTCTTCCCGAAGCGCCGGCCGCCAAAAATCGAACGGCGTGCCGGCTCCTCGGCCGGCGCCTCAGCAGATTCTGAGGGTAAGCCGACGGGCGCGACCACCGTCGCGTCCTCATCGCGCAGCTCGGGGATGTCACGCGAGAAGCCTACAAGGAGCGCGCTCAAATCCGCGTTCCCGGCCAACTGGCCGAGATACTGGGTGGCCAACGACACGCTGGAAGCGGCAGCCGCGACGGCCAGCGCTTCAGGCGCCACCTGGTTTGGCCAGTCGCTCTGCGCCATCAGCACCATGCTGCCCGGCTCGACCGTGGTGTCGTAAATATTGACATCGGGCCGCTCTTCGCCGCCGAGAGCCGGGCCGAACACGCCCAGTTGCGCAGGGAACTGGTCAATGGTGCGCTCGTGGCTGACGAGCATCAGGCCTGGCCCCGCCTGTGCAATGACGAGTTGATCGCCGTAGCGCACTACGAGACTTATCCCTGCACGCCACTGTGCTTCCGGCAGGCCCTCATTCGCGCGACGCAGGACCGCGTGTGCGCTGCGCACGGCCTGGCGCAGTGCGCTTTCCACCGTCTCGCCCATCTCGTAGAATGCTGTCTGCGCCGCATTCAAAATCTGGCGGTACAGCGCAGCATGGCCACCTTCGGCCCCACTGACTTCCACCAGAATGTAAAGACTGCCGCGCTGGGCGCTGGGCAACTCGGGGGCGGGTTCGACCGCGCGGGCATTCGCGGCACGGGCTTGCCACCGTCCGCCTGAACTGCTGAACTGACCGATTGTAGTGCGAAGAGGTTCTGGCATGAGAAGCTCCTTCGGAAGCCAGGCTGTTCTCAGCCGCTGCGGGCCGCCATCAGCCAACCAGGATTGTATGCTAGCGCGCGTCATTTGTCAATCGTTTGGCATTGCGGGGTATTTTGGTCTATAATGTATGCGAAAATCTGTTCGATGACTGGGAGGCTCCCTTGACGCTCGAACTGAACAAGCTGACAACGCAGGTCGACGACATGGGCCGCATCATGGTGAACCGCCGCGACGACGCCCAGGACCGGTCCGCGCGGGCGCGCGAGCTGCTGTTGGAGCATTCGGAGGTCACCGAGGAGCTTGAGCGCAAGATCGCCCGTGCCCGCGAGGTGGATGAGTGGCGTCGCGGCGCCATCCCCAAGGGCAAGCGGCTCGATGAAACCGTCGCGCCGGGCAACGGGCCGGACAACTGTATCCTCATCGCGGCGGACGGCAGCCAGATTTACCCGGACCGCCACGCGGCCGCCACCTACTTCCTCCTGAACACCGGCACGATCGTCTTCCGCTGCGGGACAGGGCAGGCGCCCACGGTCAGCAGTACGCCCCAGGTGTTCTACGCAGACGAAGAGCTGTACGACGAGAACGGCGAGGTGCACGGGGCGGACTACGTCAGCGCGCAGCGCAACCGCCTGGAGATTCAGGCCCTGGCTGACCTGGCCGAAGCCGAACGCACTGCCCTCGGCGGCGATGTCTCCGTGCCCATCATCTGCGTGCTCGACGGCCCGCTGCTTCCCTGGATGCGGCCCAACCCCGAAAACAACCAGGCCATCAACGAGGAGATAGACTTCTTCGTGCAGCAACTGGCCCGGCTGCGCAAGGCCGGCGCAATCCCCGTCGGATACGTGGACCGGCCCGGCAGCGCGTACGTGCTGCGCATCCTCGAACTCATCGGCCTGCCCATCGAGAAGATCACCCGTGAGAGCCTCCGTGAGGGCCGCTTCCGGCAGCTTGCCGACCGCATGCTGTACAACGGTCTGCGGCCTGCGCACCGTACGGGCCTGTTCGAGCCGAACTCCAACACGAACGACCGGTACCAGCACCGTTCCGGCGGCGACCGCATCGCGTTCGTGTATGCCAACATGGCGCAGCAGGCAGGCGCCGACAACGCGGGTGTCGCCCGCCTGGAAGTGCCGGGCTGGATCGCGCAGGACCCGGCGAAGCTGGACATCGCGCTGCTCGCGTTGTATGCTAACTGCGAGCCCGTGCCTTACCCATATGTCTTGGCGCGAGCGCACGAACTGGCCGTAGTCACCCAGGCCGAGAAGGCCGACCTCGAAGCGATGCTGGTGCAGGTGATGATGCGCAACGGCATCATGCCGGCCATCTCGTTCAAGGCCGCCAACAAGCTATTGACTTCGCACAGGAGATGAGATGACCGAACAAGAGAGGCAGATTGGCCGCGTGTTGCGCTCCACGACGGCCAGCTATACCGTCGGCTGCCGGGAGTTGCTGACCGAGCAAAACCTGCTCGTGCCGGAGTTCGGCCAGTTCGTCAAGGCGCAGATGCTCAACGGCGAGACCATCTACGGGCTGATTTACTGCGTCACCATCGAGGATGACGCCTTCGTGCGCCAGTTGGTTGCCGCGGGCGTGGACCGCGCCGAGATCGTCGAGGACCAGCGGCAGAAACGCCAGGTGCCGGTCGTCGTGGATGTCCTGACTGTGGGATACTGCCGCGGGAACACCATGATTCAGCGTCTCCCGCCCCAGCCTCCGCGCACGCTGGACCCCATCTTCTCCTGCAACAGCGCGGAGTTTGTGCGCTTCACAGCCGAGCCGGACTGGCTGCGCATTGTGCTGGCCGCGCAGGATGCGCCGGTGGATCAGCTCGTTGTGGCGGCCCTTCGCGCGGCGGCGGAAGCCCGGCCACCTGGCCAAAGCGACGCATACAAGGTCGCCGCGGGCCGCGAACTCGCCCGGCTGCTGTCGCTGGACATCGCGCGGCTGGACGGCATCCTCAAGCAACTGCGATAAACACTACAGGAGCGAATCATGCCATCGATTTCATTGAAGGGTCAGATTGCGTTGGTGACAGGCGTGACTTCGGGCATCGGTGAGGCGACCGCGCGGGCGCTGGCCGCCGAGGGTGTGCACCTCATCCTGGCCGCGCGCCGCGAAGAACGCCTCAATGCGTTGGCCGAGGAACTGGCCGCACAGCACGGCATCGAGACCCATACGATCGTCCTGGACGTGCGCGATGCGGAGGCCGTGGCACAGGCCGTCGCGGCCCTGCCCGAACGCTGGCAGGCGGTGGACATCCTGGTCAACAACGCGGGGCTGTCGCGCGGGCTGGACAAAGTCCACGAGGCCGACCTGCAGGATTGGGAAGAGATGATCGACACCAACGTCAAGGGCCTGCTGTACGTGACCCGCGCGGTGCTGCCGGGGATGGTGGCGCGCGGCCGCGGGCATGTCATCAACGTCGGCTCGGTCGCCGGCCGCGACGCATACGTAGGGGGCAACGTCTATTGCGCAACCAAGGCTGCCGTCGCGATGCTCACCCGCGGGATGCGCATGGACCTGCTTGGAGCGGGCATCCGCGTGACTAACATCGAGCCAGGCATGGTCGAAACGGAGTTCAGCAAGGTGCGTTTCCACGGCGACGAGACGCGCGCTGCGAAGGTCTACCAGGGCATCACGCCGCTCACGCCGGAGGACATTGCTGAGTCGATTGTCTGGTCGCTCAACCGCCCGGCGCACGTCAACATCCAGGACATGCTCATCCTGGCAACCGCGCAGGCGTCCGCGACGATGGCCCACCGGACGCAGTGAAGGCGTGAACAGGTGACGGGGTGAAGAGGTGATGTCGGAGTCGAGGCTTCAGTTGGTTTCACAGGCTGTGCTAGTTCACGACCCCAGGCGTGCGGGCACGCCCTCCGGCTGAAGCCTCGACTCCACAAAACACAGCGAGGTGAGGAACGGAATGACCGAAAATGTCTCGTCCGACCAGGATTTCGACGGCCTGACCCGTGCGGTGGATGAGCGTGCGCTGGCGAAGGCCGAGGCGGAGCGCGCGGAGAAGCTGGGTGTCATCAGCGGCGGCTCGCTCAGCGCGGGACTGGATGTCAAGCTCGATCGCGACATTGCCATCGAGGAGCTGGCGGTGGGCCGCTACGTGGTGGCCCGCGGCCGGCGCGCGCGCTTCTTCTGCATGATCACCGACGTCGCGCTGGACAGCACCAACCCCCTGATCGCCAAGCAGCCGCCCGATATGTCCGACCCGTTCCTCGCAGAGGTCCACCGCGGTACGACCACCTTCGGCAACGTCCACCTCAGCCCGCTCCTGCTGATGGAGGAAGCCAGCAGCGAGGTCAAGCCGGTCAAGACCGTGCCGGAGCACTTTACGCCCGTCTTCACCGCGAGCCAGGCCGAAGTGGACCAGGTCTTCGGTGAGGAAGGCACGCAGCAGGTCGGCAATCGCGCGGTGCACAACTTCCACATCGGCGCGCCGCTGGACATGGAGAGCGTCAAGGTCACGCTCAATCTGGAGCGCCTGGTGGAGCGGTCGAGCGGCGTCTTCGGCAAGTCGGGCACGGGCAAGACGTTCCTCTCGCGGCTGCTACTAGCCGGCGTGATTCGCGATGGGGTTGCTGTCAACCTCATCTTCGACATGCACAACGAGTACGGCTGGGCCGGGACGAGCGAGGACCTGGGCGGCCAGGTCAAGGGTCTGAAGCAGATTTTCCCCGGCAAGGTGAGCATCTTCACGCTGGACGACGAATCGTCGCGGCGCCGCGGCTCGAACCCGGATTACACCATCAACATCGGCTATAATCAGATCGTGCCCGAAGACCTGGAGATGCTCGCGGGCATCCTGAATTTGACCGAGCCGCAGGTGGGCGCAGTTTATGCGCTGCACCGCAAGTTCGGGCAGGACTGGTTGGCTAACTTCCTCAGCGACGATTGGGTGGACAGCTACGGCGGCTTCGACCCCGACACGGGCAAGGAGATCTCCGGGCTGCGCGCGCTGGCGGATGACACGGGCCAGGGGCAGAACACGTTGGCCGCCCTGCGCCGCCGCTTTGAGCGCATGCACACCTACACCTTCATGAAGCCAAAGGCCCTGGACGATTCGGTGGGCCGCATCATGAAATACCTGGAGGCCGGCACCAGCGTCGTGCTGGAGTTTGGCCGCTATGGATCGGACCTGGGCGCCTACATCCTGGTCGCCAACTTCCTGACGCGACGCATCCACCGGCTGTACGTGGAGAAGAAGGAACGCTCCTTCGGGGAGGCCGGCAAAGGGCCGACCCCGCTGGTCATCACCATCGAAGAGGCGCACAAGTTCCTCGACCCGGCCGTGGCCGAGAACACCATTTTCGGCACCATCGCGCGCGAGCTGCGAAAGTACAACGTGACCCTGTTCATCGTGGACCAGCGGCCCAGCGGGATCGACGGCGAGGTCATGTCGCAGATCGGCACGCGCGTCACCATGCTGCTGGACAATCCGGAGGACATCAAGGCGGTGCTGTCCGGCGTCAGCGGCGGCGAGGGACTGCGCGAGGTGCTGGCCCGGCTGGATACGAAGGAGCAGGCCCTCATCCTGGGCCATGCCGTGCCTATGCCGGTCGTCGTGCAGACGCGGCGCTACGACCCTGACTTCTACCGGGCCATGGGGCTGCACTCGACGGAGGAACTGGGCGAGCGGCTAAACGAGAACCGGGCCGCTATGCGCCCGCCGAAGGACTTCGCGGGGTTTGACTGATTATGCAACCTATCAAGCTACTGCACGTGGCCGATATACACATCGGCATGGAGAATTACGGCCGCGTCGAGACGGGAACCGGCATCAACGGCCGCGTGATGGACTTCCTCCGCCGCCTGACCGACCTGGGCGAGTACGCAGTGGATCACGGCGTGGACCTGTTCGTCTTTGCCGGTGACGCGTACAAGACCCGCGACCCGAATCCGACTTACCAGCGCGAGTTCGCGCGGCGCATCAAGCAGATCGCGGATACAGGCATCCCGGTCATCCTGCTCGTCGGCAACCATGACTTGCCCGCGGTCGCGCGGCGCGCCACGAGCATCGACATCTTCGGCACGCTGAACGTCCCGAACGTCTACGTCGGCAACCGCGAGGAGCTGGTGCAGCTCACCTGCCGCCGCGGCCAGCCTTTGCAGGTCGCGATGGCGCCATACCCGCTGCGGTCGTCCCTTATCAGCCGGGAGGAGCACCGCGGCAAGAGCCTGGAAGAGTTGGACGGCCTCCTGCAGCAGGCCATGATCGACAACCTGGCAGCCCTCGCTGACGAGGCACGGCGGCAGCCGGACATTCCCGCGATCCTTGTCGGCCACTTCTCGGTCAACGAGGCCAGCCACGGCTCGGAGAAGAACATCATGATCGGCCGCGACGCCGCGCTCCCGCGCTCGGTCCTGGCCGATCCCACGTGGCGATATGTCGCACTGGGCCACATCCACAAGCATCAAAACCTCAACACCAACAACAACCCGCCTGTGGTCTACAGCGGCAGCATCGAACGCATTGACTTCGGTGAAGAACACGAGCAGAAGGGCTTTGTCGTCGCCGACCTCACGGACGCCGGAACCACCTGGCAGTTCGTGTCGGGCTACAAGCGCCAGCCGCGGCGCTTTGTGACCATCGAGTGCGATGTCTGCGAGCGGCCCGACCCCACCGCCGCAGTCATCGAGGCCATCGAGGCGCGCGGCGATCTGTCTGAGGCGGTCGTGCGCGTCATCGTCAAACTTCGGCAAGAGCAGGAGGCTACGCTCGTCGAGCGGGAAATTGTGCGCGCGCTGGAAGGCTGCTACTACGCCGCAGGATTGAACAAGAACGTCGTGCGTCCCGAGCGCCAACGGCTGGGCGGCGTCTCCGTCGAGTCGCTGACGCCGCTCGAGTTGCTGGCCCGCTACTTTGAACTCAAGCAGGTAGACCTTGGCCGCGCGCGGCTGCTGCAGGGGCACGCGGAGGCGCTGGTTGCGTCGGTCGACAGTGCACCAGGGAACAAGTAGCGCGCCCTGAACTGCTTAAGGGCTGTGCCAGGCGCCTGAAATGACCGCCGTTGATGAGTTGCTCGACTACATCTTCGATGGCAAACGACCCGTACTTTATCCCGAGTTTGCGGGTTGGGTGCTCGGCTCGCGCCGTTTCCGCGACTTTGCCATCACCCATCGCGTCAAGATTCGCGCCAAGCTCAGGAACGTGCGCGGGGAAGAGAGCTTGAAGGACCTGGCTGCGGAACTGGAGACCGCCGCGCTGCTGCTGGCCGAGCCGCGCTTCACGCTCGAGTATGAGAAGTATGCCGCCTCGAAACAGCGCGGCCCTGATTTCACCGTCACCTACCGCACCCACACGCCCTTCAATGTCGAGGTCCGGCGGATACGCAGTGCCGAGTGGGCCGGGGCAGACCCCAGCTCGCGCTCCGACCGGCTGGTAGCCGTGCTGTGCGACAAGATGGGCCAGATGCCGCCGGGCATTGTCAACCTGTTGTGGCTGGTCGCGGGTGGGGAGGCCGGCGGTCTCGCAGCCGCAGACCTGGTGCAGGCGATGGGCGTGCTACGCCGGCTCGCTGAGCAGAAGGCCGAAGGCTTTTTCGCTCGCCACGGCTGCGAAAGTGCCGCCGCCTTCCTCAGGCAGTACGGTCGGCTGAGTTGCATCGTCCTCCGCTCGACCGGGGAAACCGTGCCCGCGCTGAACTCACTTGCCCGCCATCCCGTGCCGCCGGAGATCGTAAACGCGCTCCAGCGCCTGTAATCCGCAAACCATCATCACACTAAAGGAAGTGACATTCATGGAGATTCGCTTCGACACGTACTACAACTACGCCCAACTGACCGAACGCCTCGACTGGCTGGCCGGGCAGCATCCTGACATCATGCAGATAGCTGTCCTGGGCCAGTCGCACGAGGACCGCGACATCCCCCTCGTCGTCCTCACTAACCGGGCCACCGGGCCAGACACGGAGAAGCCCGCGTTCTGGCTCGACGCCAACATCCACGCGACCGAGCTGACCGCCTCGATGGCCGCGCTCTACTTCGTCAACAAAATGGTGAACGCCTACGGCAGCGACCCGAAGGTCACGCGCATCCTCAATGAACAGGTCGTGTACGTCGTCCCGCGGCTGAACCCCGACGGCGCAGAACTCGCGCTGGCCGAGACGCCGAGGTACGTCCGTTCCGGCACGCGACCCTATCCCTTCGAGGAGAAGCGCGATGGTCTGCACACGGAGGACATCGACGGCGACGGCCGCATCCTCCAGATGCGCATCGCGGACCCGACGGGCGACTGGAAGGTGTCGGACCGCGACCCGCGGCTGATGGTCAAGCGCGGAGCCGACGAGGAAGGCGGCACGTATTACCGCATGTTCCCCGAGGGCCTGGTCGAGAACTACGACGGCCACATCATCACGATGGCGCCGCCCGTCGCGGGCCTGGACTTCAACCGCAACTTCCCCGGCTCGTGGCGGCCCGAGGGCCAGCAACGCGGCGCGGGCAACTTCCCCGGCTCCGAGCCGGAGATTGCCGCGGTCATCAAGTTCATGGCCGACCACCCCAACGTCTACGGCGCGCTCACCTTCCACACCTACAGCCGGGCCATCCTGCGGCCCTACGGCACGAAGAGCGACGACGACATGGACACCGACGATAAGTGGGTGTTCGAGGCCATCGGCGAGCGCGGCACGGATCTGACCGGCTACCCGTGCGTCTCGGTCTACCATCATTTCCGCTATCATCCGAAAGAGGTCATCACCGGCGTCTTCGACGACTGGCTGTTCGACCACAAGGGCATCTTCGCGTTCACCGTCGAGATGTGGGACCTGGCCACGGCTTCCGGCGTGGAAGAGAAGAGCAAAGAAAAGAAGTTCATGGACTGGTTCCGCAAGCACCCGGTCGAGGACGACTACAAGGTGCTGGACTACATCAACCAGCACGCGCCGGAGGGCCTCGTGGCGTGGTATCCGTTCGAGCACCCACAGCTCGGCCCGATCGAGCTGGGCGGCTGGAACACGCTCTACACCTGGCGCAACCCACCCCACGCGCTGCTGGAGGCCGAGATTGCGCCGCACGCCGATTTCACCATCGCGTTCGCGTCGCTGGCCCCGCGGCTGGCGTGGCGCGAGGTCGTGCTGACTCCGCTGGGCGAGGGCAACTATCACCTGCTGGCAGTCGTGGAGAACCGGGGCTTCCTGCCAACGCGCGGCTCGAACCAGGCAGTCAAGATGGCCGCGGTGCGGCCCGTGCGCCTGGAACTGGTGCTGCCGGAGGGCGCGTCGCTCCAGGGCGGCAAGGCCAAGCAGGAAATCGGCCAACTGGAAGGGCGATCCAACAAGCTCGACGTGAGCTACGGTGATCCCTCACCGACCGACAACCGCGGCAAGGCGGAGTGGGTCATCCACGCGCCCGCGGGCGGCACGCTGCACCTGACCGCGGTCGCGGAGCGCGGCGGCACCGTCCGCCGCGAGATCGCGTTAGCATAGTTTCCGCCACGAATTGCACGAATGATGCGAATTGAACGAAGGGCCCGTTTGATGTCTGTGCTTCGTGGCCATCTGTCCAATTCGTGTCATTCGTGGCAAAATCCGCCTGGCTGAGCACCCAACAATGACTATCCTGCCCTTTCATGCACTCACCCCCGACCAACTCAATCAGATCCTCGCCATCTACCGCGAGGCGTTCGAGGCGCCGTGGGAGTGGCCCGTCGAGAAGGTCGCGCAGCTGGCCGACAGGACCGCTCCACCTTCCCCCTGGCACAGCGCCGCATTGCTGAATGGCGACACGGCCGTGGCGATGGCCGTCGCGAAGTACTTTCCCGAGACCAACCTGTGGTATCTGCTCTATCTCGCGGTGGACGCGACGCGCCGAGGGCAGGGCGCCGGCTCGACGCTGCTGACCCACATGTTGCAGATGGGCGAGGCGCAGGCGCGCGCCGCGGGCCGACCGGGCTGTCGCGGGATGCTGCTGGAGGTGGAGACGCCCGATGTGCCGCCTGAGGCTACCCGCGCGATCCGCGCGCGCCGCGTGGCCTTCTATCGCCGGTTCGGCGCGCTCAACACAGATGTCATGGTGCCCCGTCCACCATGGGTCCCGCCGGAGCAGCCCGATTGGGATATCATGTTCATCTCCGGCACCGCCTGGACTGACACGCTGGACGTCGCCACCCGCCGCGAGTTGAGCCGCGCGCTGATGGTTGAGGGCTACGAAGTTCCACAGGACGCGCCCTGGCTCCTGGCAGAACTGAGCCGCATCGTTTGACCGTTGTTTGCCAGCGGCAGGTTGTGGTATAATCGGGCCAATCGAGCGTTTGGAGGGCTAGGCTATGGTTGAAGTAACGATCGACAGCGTGCGTGTGAGCCTGATGTCGCAGCACCGCGTCGTAGTGCTCAAGGATACCGGATCATCGCGCTACCTGCCCATCTGGATCGGCCCCTTCGAGGCAGATGCCATAACCATCGAGCTGCAGAGCGTTGAGGTGGCGCGGCCGCTCACCCATGACCTGCTCAAGGCCACCATCGAGAAGCTCGGTGCGGAGATCGTGCAGATTTCGATCACCGACCTGCGCAACGATACATTCTATGCTGAGGTCGCATTGAGCGTGGACGGCCGCCGGCTGGAGATTGATTCGCGGCCCAGCGATGCCATTGCCCTCGCCGTGCGCGCGCAGGTGCCGGTCTTCGTGGCCGACGAAGTCATGGATCAGGCAGCCATCGTGCCCGAGGCAGACCTGGACACGGGACTGGGTGCATCCTCTGAGAGCGCAGAGCCCGAGGACAAGACGCCCGACGCATTCAGCGATTTCCTGGAGGGGTTGGACCTGAGCGGTCTCGACTGAGCCATTCGGCCCCGCGGCCTGACGGTTCAGCCGCGCCGCTGTGACGATGCGGGATTCAGTTGGCGATTCTTGCAGGCCGGCTTGTCAGCCGGCCTTGTTATCCCATGTAGGGCCGGCGCAACCAGACTTAAGCTGCAATGGACAGACCAGATAAGACCATTCCGGCCAATCCGGAAGCCGAAGAAGCCGTGCTCGGCTCGCTGCTCATTGACCCCGATGCCGTGCTGAAGGTCGCGTCATTCCTCGAAGCGGATGACTTCTACCGCGAGAAGAACGGCTGGATCTATCAGGCCGTCCTCGATCTGCACGAGCGTCGCGAACCGGCGGATTTCGTCACTCTGACGGACGAATTGGAGCGGCGCAACATCCTCCAGGAGGTCGGCGGCGCGGCCTATATCACCGCGCTTATCAACAGCGTCCCGTCCGCAGTCTATGTCGAGCACTACGCCCACATCGTCGAGCGCACTGCCACACTCCGCCGGTTGATTGACGCGGCGGGGCAGATTGCCGCGCTCGCCTACGAGGAAGCGGACGATGTCGGTGAAGTCGTAGACCGCGCCGAGCAGTTGGTGTTCAACGTATCTGAGCGCCGCGTCCGCCGTGACCTGATGCCCGTGCGCCAGGTGATGCACGAGGTAGTCGATCGCATCGACTTCCTCCACCGCCACCAGGGCCAAATTCTCGGCGTCCCGACCGGCTTTACGCAGTTGGACCGGCTTCTGGGCGGCTTCCAGAAGTCCGACCTGATTATCCTGGCCGCCAGGCCCAGCGTGGGAAAGACAAGCTTAGCGCTGAACTTCGCGCTCAACGCAGCGCGCAGATATCGCAAGGTGGTTGCCTTCTTCAGCCTTGAAATGAGCGCCGAGCAGCTCGTTCAGCGGCTCCTCGCCATGGAAACTGGCATCGATCAGCAACGGCTCCGCAAGGGTGAGATTGAGGACCACGAGTGGGACATGCTGATGGCCGCGGCCGGCGAGCTTTCCAGCACCATGCTCTTTATCGACGATACGCCGGCCCTGTCCGCGCTGGAGCTGCGCACCAAGGCGCGGCGTCTGCAGGCCGAACATGGACTGGACATGGTCATCGTGGACTATCTCCAACTCATGCGCGGGGACAACCGGAGCGAGAATCGCGTCCAGGAAATCAGCTACATCTCGCGCTCGCTCAAGGGTCTGGCACGCGAGTTGGAAACGCCGCTGATCGCCCTCTCGCAGCTCTCCCGCGCCATCGAGAGCCGGACCGATCATAAGCCGATGCTGTCAGACCTGCGCGAATCCGGCGCGATCGAGCAGGACGCGGACATCGTCATGTTCATCTACCGCGAGGACATGGTCAAAGAAAACAGCGAGAAGAAGAACATCGCGGATGTCATCGTCGCCAAGCATCGCAACGGGCCGACCGACTCCGTGCCGCTGTACTTCCGCAAAGAACTGACCAAGTTCGAGAACCTGGAAGTGGTACGCGAGGCATTGGAGTAAACGATGAGTCCCGCCCGCAAGCAGATGCAGGGGTTCGCCTGCTTCCCCGCCGGCAAGTTGAGCACGACGCCGGTTCCCAACCAGTTCTTCAGCGAGCTGCTTCCGCTGGTGGATAATCTGGCCGAGTTGAAGGTCATCCTGCACCTGTTTTGGCTGATCGGTAAGAAGACCGGGGTGCTGCGCTATGCCCGGCTGGACGAGCTGCTGGCCGACCAGCGTCTGCTCGAAGGGCTGGCGACCGCGAAGCTCAGCGGGGAGGACGTGCTGCGCGATGCACTGGAACGCGCCTGTGCCCGCGGCGCGCTGCTGCATACGACAGTGCGCCGCGGGGCCGCCGCAGACACCGCGGAAGACTGGTACATGATCAACAGCGCCAACGGCCGCGAAGTCCTGGAGAAGTTGCGGGCCGGCGAGCTGGACCTGCAAGCCGACGTGAGCGAGGACCTGCAACTCCAAGTGGAGCGGCCCACTGTTTTCGTGCTGTACGAGCAGAACATCGGCATGTTAACACCGATGATTGCCGAAGAGCTGCGCGACGCGGAGAAGCACTTCCCGGCCGAGTGGATCGCGGACGCGTTCCGCGAAGCCGTCAGCCTGAACAAGCGGAGCTGGCGTTACATCCTCCGTATCCTGGAGCGATGGCGCATTGAGGGCAAGGACAGCGGCAAGGGCAAGTCAGGGGCGGATTCGAACTACGTGCCGGAAGGCTACGAAGGGATCATCAAGCACTAACGAGTGAGAGGCACATGAAGCGCGTCGGCGACATTATCGGCAAAAACCTGACTCCTGAGCAGCCTGAAGGCCAGCCCGCAGTTCCACACGACGCGCGGTCTGTGCCCGGCCAGCAAGACGTATGCCCCATCTGCAAGGGGAAGGGTTTCCTCATCTACGATGTGCCGCCCGGCCACCCGGACTTCAACCGGCTCGTGCCTTGCCGCTGCACCGAGGCGCGCGTCGCTGCAGAACGCACGCGCAACCTGCGCACCAGCAGCAACCTCGATGCATTTGAGCGCATGACCTTCGATACATTTCTACCCGACGGCGCGGGCCTGCCGGAGGCCGTGCGCAGCGAACTACGCATGGTCTACGAGCTTTGCTGGCAGTATGCGCAGAGTCCCGAGGGCTGGCTTGTCCTGGTTGGCGGCTTCGGCGCGGGTAAGACGCATCTTGCCGCGGCCATCGCCAACCATGCCGTCGCAGTGGGGCGGCCAGTCATGTTCGAAATTGTGCCCGACCTGCTGGACTACCTACGCGCCGCCTTCGGCCCGAACAGCGAAAGCGGCCTGGATGAGCGGCTGGACGCGGTCCGCGAGTCGCCCCTGCTCATCCTGGACGACCTGGGCGCCCATAACAGCACTGCCTGGGCGCAGGAGAAGCTGTTCCAGATTCTCAACCATCGCTATAATCATCGCCTGCCGACCGTCATTACCACGAATCAGCGGGTGGATGAGTTGGACCCGCGCATCGCGTCGCGGCTGCAGGACCTCGACGTCGCACGCATGATTACGCTCAATGCCCCGGACTACCGCGCGGGCGGGAGCGGCCTGGCCGGCGCCGATCGCAGCGGGCGCACGCTGAACTCGCTTACGCTGTATACCGATAAGACCTTCGACAACTTCTCGCTCAGGCGCAACGATGACATGGACGCAGAACGGAAGGCCAATCTGGACCGCGCACTCCAGACTGCGCGCAAGTTCGCCCAGAACCCCAAGAACTGGCTGGTATTCAGCGGGGTCTATGGCTGCGGCAAGACCCACTTGGCCGCGGCCATTGCGAATTACCAGGTTACCCGAGGCCAGCCCGCCCCCATGTTCGTCGTCGTGCCCGACCTGCTCGACTATCTGCGCGCCACTTTCAGCCCCGCCAGCCAGACCACGCTCGACCGCGCCTTCGAGCAGGTCAAGAACGTCGGCATGTTGATTCTGGATGACCTGGGAACCGAGAGCGCCACCCCATGGGCGCGCGAGAAGCTGTTCCAGTTGCTAAACTACCGGTACGTCAGCGGTAGGGCCACGGTCATCACCACATCGGCCAAGATTACGGAGATCGATCCGCGGCTGCAGAGCCGAATGCTGGATACGACCCGCTGCATCTTTTTTGCGCTCACTGCACCGAGCTATCGCGGCAGCGAAGCGCAAGTCGGCGAGCCTCGTGCAACTCGGCGGTCGTCCGCCAAGGACCCCCGGTCGCGCAGCGGCGCCTGACCTGTCGGCCGGAACCCTCAAACATACACCCCCCTCGAATTTGACGAGTTCCCGTCTATTGGGTAGAATTCGGCTTGCTTAGCACTCATATAGCGAGAGTGCTAAATCACAGTATGCCGTGATATCTGCCCAACCTGATTGGGCCACATCTTATCCAGGGAGGCTATTGGACTATGAATCTCAAGCCGCTCGCCGATCGTCTGGTTATTGAGCCGACGGAGCAGGAAGAAGTCACCGCCGGTGGCATCATCCTGCCGGAGACCGCGAAGGAAAAGCCGCAGCAGGGCACTGTCGTCGCCGCCGGCCCGGGCCGTATGGACGATGACGGCGATTACATCAAGATGGAAGTCAAGGTCGGTGACAAGGTCCTGTACGCGAAGTACTCCGGGACCGAAATCAAGATGAATGGTAAGAAGGTCCTCATCCTGCGCGAGTCCGACATCCTCGCCATCGTGGAATAAGACCATACCCTGTGGGCTTTACAGCCCCCAGAGACCAGATGATTATTTATCAGGAGTGACAATAAATGGCAGCCAAGCAGTTGATCTTCTCTGAAGAAGCTCGCCGCAACCTCAAGATCGGCGTTGACACGCTCGCAAGTGCGGTTAAGTCCACCCTCGGCCCCAAGGGCCGCAATGTCGCCCTCGACAAGAAGTGGGGCGCACCGACCATCACGCATGACGGTGTGACCGTGGCCAAGGAAATCGAGCTGCAGGAACCGTTCCAGAACATGGGCGCGCAGCTCCTCAAGGAAGCCGCCACCAAGACCAACGACATCGCCGGTGATGGCACCACCACCGCGACCGTCCTGGCCCAGGCCATCGTCACCGAAGGCCTGAAGAACGTAGCCGCCGGCGCCAACCCCATGCTGCTCAAGCGCGGCATCGACAAGGGTGTGGCCGCCCTGTCCGAGCATATCCGCAGCCAGGCCATTGCCATCACCACCAAGGAAGAAATCGCCGCTGTGGCCGCTATCTCGGCCCAAGACCAGGAAATCGGCGATCTGATCTCGGACGTGATGGACAAGGTTGGCAAGGACGGCGTTATTACGGTTGAAGAGGCCAAGGGCCTGCTGTTCGAGACCGAGTATGTCGAAGGTATGCAGTTCGACCGTGGCTACCTGAGCCCGTACTTCATGACCAATCCCGAGGCGATGGAAGCCCAGCTCACCAGCCCCTACATCCTCATCACCGACAAGAAAATCTCCGCGGCGCAGGACATCGTCCCGATCCTGGAGAAGCTGGTCCAGCTCGGCAAGCGCGACGTCGTGATTATTGCGGAAGACGTTGACGGCGAGGCGCTGGCCACCCTGGTGCTCAACAAGCTGCGCGGCATGTTCAACTGCCTGGCCATCAAGGCCCCTGGCTTCGGCGATCGCCGCAAGGCCATGCTGCAGGACATCGCCGTGCTGACCGGCGGCACCGTGATCACCGAGGACCTCGGCAAGAAGCTCGAGAGCGCGCTGATCAGCGACCTCGGCCAGGCCGACAAGGTCATCTCGGACAAGGACAACACCACCATCGTCGGCGGCAAGGGCGAGGGCGACCTCATTCGTGGCCGGATCGAGCAGATTCGGGTCGAGATCGAGAACTCCACCAGCGACTACGACAAGGAAAAGCTGCAGGAGCGCCTGGCCCGGCTGGCGGGCGGCGTCGCGATCATCCGTGTCGGCGCCGGCACCGAGGTCGAGCTGAAGGAAAAGAAGCACCGGGTCGAGGATGCACTGAGCGCGACCCGCGCGGCGGTTGAGGAAGGCATCGTGCCCGGCGGCGGTGTGGCGCTGCTGAACGCGATTGCGGCCCTGGATGCAGTTGAGAGCGGCCTGGAAGGCGATGTGCTGACCGGCGCCAAGATTCTGCGCAAGGCCCTGCCCGAGCCCATGTTCACGCTCGCTGAGAACGCCGGCTACGACGGCGCGGTTATCGTCGAGAACGTGCGCCGCGGTCAGAAGGAACACAACAACGCAAATTACGGCTTCGACGTGATGGCGGAAGACTACGGTGACATGATCGCAAAGCAGATCATCGACCCGGCGAAGGTCACCCGCGGCGGCCTGGAGAATGCGGCATCCATCGCCGCCATGATCCTGACCACCGAGGCCCTGATCACCGATATCCCGGAGAAGGACAAGCCGGCGGCCCCGGCTGGCCCCAGCCCCGATATGTACTAGGCCGTAACCAGTAAAGGGTAACGAGTAATAAGGCCCCCCGGTTCCTTGCAGAGCCGGGGGGCCTTGCTATTCCGGCCTACCTCGAAATCAGCGGCAGAGCGGATCCATAGCGGTAATCGATCCGGAATGAGACAATCCCTACACTGGAATTCGGCGGCAGGCCGACCTCAACCCAGTACATGTAAGAGCCGTTGTTGACCAAAGGGGTGGTGATCGTCGTATCTTGCAGATAGCGGACGCCCACCGCGGCATTCGTAGAAGCGACGTACCCGATCTGCGCAACGCCGGAGTCATCCAGTCCTGCGCGGGCCAACGCAGCCCACAGGTTAGAAGTGCTGTTGTCGGTGTACCAGACGACAAATTTCGTGATTGTCGCCCCATGGGGGAGATGCACCGGGGCCTGGTAATAGCGTGTGACGGTATCGGGGTTATAGAGCGTACGGCCGCTGAACAAGAATGGCACCGACTGGTTGGGATAAGGCTGGAAAACAAACGCAGTCTGCGAGAAGTAGCCGGGGCCGCCGGACGGAATGGCATCGGGAGCGGCCAGGCTATCAGCCAACACCGGATCGGAGACCGAGGCAGGCCCGACTTCCTGCGCGACCGACGCACCGGCAGCAAAGAGGCAGAACGCGAGCGTGACGACGACGGCAAAGACGCTGCGTACGAGGCGGAGACGGTAGTTCATGGGGAATCTCCTGTAATTGGGAAGTCGGCGTGTCTGAGGGTCACGCCAGCAAGAAAGGGGGAGGGCTAACTGCCACCCCCACAACTATCTTACTGCAGTTTAGCGCAATTACAAGAACTTGTGTGGCAAGACTTCTGGCTGCACGCTCACCGTCGCCGCGGGCGCACGCGGCCTGCACGAATCTCCTGCGCCAGTTCGCGCTCGTCGGCCACGGGCCGCGCAAACTCCGTAGCCGTCGCGCCGACCTGCGCGGTCGTGTGCGCATCCGACCCGCCGACGACCGGTAATCCCAGGATGCGCGCCAGGTCCTCTGCCTGGCGCAGCTCGTCGGGATTGACCTGCCCGTTGAACGTCTCGATGGCGTGCAGATGCACGAACTCGGGCCGGGCGGCGAGGTTTGCATCCAGAGGTAGGCCCTCCTTTTCGAGCCACTGCCACAACGCCAGCCCGCCGCCGTGCCGGAAGGGATGCGCCAGCACAGAGGCACCACCGCGTTCATCGACGTAGCGCAGCAGCTCCGCGCCGTCCGTGCCGTCCGGGATATCCTCGTCCAGCCCATACACCAGGATATCGCCCAGCGTCGTGCGCGCCTCGACCCCGCGCAACACCATGAAGCCGTACTTCTCCCTCGCCAGCGCCTGCGCCGCGCGGCCGCCCCACGCGAATAGATGGTCGGTCACACAGATAGCATCCAGTCTCGCCTGCATGGCCGCCCGGATAAGTTCGTCCGCCGTCTGCACCGAACAAGGCGAACACGGCCGCGTATGTGAATGTAAGTCAATCAGCATTAGCTTCCCGCTTTACCAGTATCAACGTGAAATCGTCATATTGTGCCGCTTCGCCCCCAAAGGCCTGCACGGCCGCATCGATCGCTTCCGCGATAGCCTCCGCCGGCTCGTGGAGATGCTCGGCCAAGACCGCAGAGAGCCGCTCCGCGCCGAACTCCTCGCCCTCCGCGTCCTGCACCTCGATCGCGCCATCCGTATAGAACAGCACCACATCGCCGGGCGCGAGCAGCAGCGTCTTCTGCCCGAACACCGCCCCTGGAATCACGCCCAGCGGAATGCCCGCGGTCAGCATGGGCTCAATCCTGCCCGCCTCCTGTGAGGCGTAGAGAGCGAGATTGTGCCCGGCGCTGGCGTAGGTCAGCAGGTGCTTGCGGCTGTCCAGGACGCTGTAGTAGACCGTCACGAACATGTCGGCCTGGCTCTCGGACAGGATCAGCTCGTTTGCGCGCTGCAGTGCGTTGACCGGCTTGCGGCCGGAGAGCGCCACCGCACGCAGCACCGTCCGCGCGAACATCATGTAAAGGGCCGCAGGGATGCCCTTGTCTGCGACATCGGCCACGACCAGCCCCAGCCGGCCCTCATCCAGCGGCACGAAGTCGAAGAAGTCGCCGCCCACCTCGCGCGCGGAGCGCCAGCGGTACACCACCTGGTAGCCGGGCACACTGGGAGCCTCCGCGGGCAGCAACTTGCGCTGGATATCGTGCGCCAGCTCCAGCTCGCGCGCAAGCTGGGCGCGGCTGGCTTCCTGCGCCTGCAGCCGAGCGTTTTCGATAGCGATGGCCGCCTGATTGGCAATGCCGGTAACGATGCGGACGCGCCGCGGGCTGAAGATGTGCGTGCCCTGCACGTCATCCGCGAGGAACGCGCCGATCGGCTCATCGGCCACGAGAAGCGGCACGGCCAGGATTGTCCGACTGCCGTACAATGCATACCATTCGGGCGGGACGCGCGGGTTGCCCATCGTGTCGTTGACCACTAACGGCTGGCCCAGCCGGCAGGCATCGTCGAGCAGCGGCAGCTCGCCCGGCTGGATGACAGCATCGATGTAGGCCTCTGCCAGCCCGTCGCGCAGGGCATGGACAGTGCGCACGCGGTAATTGCCCGCCTCATCCAGCAAGAGCGCAACGCAGCGGTCTACGCCCGTCAAAGCGGGCACGAGCCGGGCGACCTGTTCCAGTGTCACCTCCACCGGCTGCAGCCGGCGGATGGCCTCGGCCACCTGGAGCAGCACGGTGGATGTCCACACCTCTTCCTCGCGCAGCGCGGTCAACCGGCTGTTGTCCACGGCCGCGGCCACCTGGTGCGCAATGCCGCTGAGCATCGCCAGCCGCCGCTCATCCAGGGCCGTGGCCAGCTCACGCTCGAAGCTGGCGCCCATAACGCCGAACACTTGCCCCTTATTCAGCATGGGCAGCAGGGCCACCGTGCCGCCTCGACACAGCTCGCGGAACGGCGAGGGTAGGGCGGATGCGTCGTCAATAACGACCGCGGTCCGCTCCACGCGCAACCGGTCCACCGCATCCCAGGCCCCCGGCGGCAGGCGCATCCGCGCGGCCAATTCGTCCATTGCGGCAGGGTCCTGGGCCGATGCATCGTCGCCCAGCACTCGCTCCCAGCCCAGACCGAAGGATGCGCCGAACTCAAACACCTCGCTGTCGTCATCCCACAGCCAGATGGAAGTCGATTCAACGCCCGCCAGCATGGCCGTCACGCGGGTCGCCGTGTCCAACACCTCGTTGACGCTTTCGGCCTGGCTCGTGGCCTCCGCTACCTGCAACAGGACCGTCGTGACCCAGGCTTCTTCGCGCTGCGCCTCGTAGGCGCGCGCCGAATTCACGGCCACGGCCACCTGATCGGCCAGAGTGCGAAGGATAAACAGGTCATCCGGCCCGAACGCATCGCGCTGCGTGCTCTGGACATCCAACACGCCGATGACACGCTCCTCGACGATCAGGGGAACGGCCAACTCCGCGCGCGTGTCCGGCAGCAGCCGCGGGTCATCGGGGATATAGCGTGGCTCAGCGGAGACGTCATTCGCCAGCAGCGGTTCGCCGTGCTGCGCGACCCAGCCGATGATGCCTTCGCTCCCGATGTGCATCGCGCGGCCTTCGCTCAGCCACTTCTGGGCCAGTTGGCTCGACCCGACCTGATGGCCGCTGGACGCCTTAAACAACGCCTGATCGCTGCCTGCCTCCACGAGGAAAATCTGGACGTGGTAATAGCCGAAGCGCGATTGGATGAGCTCTACGACCTGCGTCAGAAGCAAGTCCAGGTCCAGGATGCTGGTCAGCTTGCGGCCCACCTCGGAAATGGTCATCAGGTCGTTGAGGCGGCGCTGGTTGTGCCTGTAGAGCCGCGCGGTGCTCAGCGCGGCCGCCGACTGGTTTGCCAGGATTCCGAGCAGGCGCAGGTGGTCCTCGTTAAAGGCGTGGGGAGCGGAACTCTGGATGGATAGCGCGCCGATGGTCGTGTCGCCAGCCACCAGGGGCAGAAACACGGCGGAACGCGGTGGGTCCTGGCTGATGTAGGTGGGTCGCGCCGGCAGACTTTCCATCTCTGTTTGAAAGTCGTTGACGAGCAGCGGTTGGCCGGTCGAGCGCAGCCAACCGATAATGCCCTGGCCCGGCGTGAGCGGGAAGGCCGCCGGGGGCTGGCGCCGGCCGTCGCGCACCCATACCTTGATGAGGTAGCGATCTTCTTCGAACAGGCCCAGTTGGAAGTTTTCTGTGGGGACAATCCGCCCGGCAAGCTGGTAGATAAATTCGCACAGCGCGTCTTCATCCAACTGCGCCTGCACGATGGCGCGCCCGATCTCGGTCAGCGTGGCAAGCTCAGCGTGGCGGCGCACAATCCGGCGGTCACGCGGTGGGCGTGCCGGAGAGGTCTGCGTCCCGGCGTGCCTGGCCTCAGCCATTCCCCTCCTTGATGAGGATTGCATTTCGCTTCACCATGACGAGCGTGTTGCCGGCTTCCGTAAACGTGAACCGCACTTCGTCCATCAATTGATAAATGATGTACAGCCCCAAACCGCCGATGGGACGCTGCTCCAGCGGCAGAGTCAGATCGGGCCGCGCAATCTCACTGGGCGTAAACGGCCGGCCATGATCGTGCACGGTGATGACCACGTCGCGGTCCCGGCTGGCAAACCAGACGGTGAACTCACCGCCCTCCCCGTCATAGGCATGCTCGATGACGTTGCAGCAAGCTTCTTCGACGGCAAGCTGGAGGTCAAAGCAGAGCCCCGGGTCCACCCGCGCATCCTCGCAGGCTTCTTCCATGAAGACGAAGACCCCGGGCAGGTCATCCGCGTCGTAGACGGAGATTGCGCACTGAAAAGCGTCCATACGCCTGGTACACCTTGAGCTCAAACGAAAAGAAGCTGGAGGCCGGCCCCCGATGGCGACTTCCAGCTTCTCGCAACTTCAGATGGGCTTAGAAGCTCCCAACTGCCTGGGCCTCGGTATCGAAGATGACAAACTGTGTGCTCAAGCCTGTCAGGTCAAGGACCTTCCGGATATTGGGATTAACTTCGGCCAGACGCATGTCCCCGCGGTTCCAGCGGCGGCAGTTCTTCCAGGTGCTGATCAGCTCACGCAGCGCCGCGCTGGATGTGTAGGTCACGTCTTTCATGTTGATGACCAATTTGTAGTGCCCGGCATCGGTCAGTTCGCGCAGCTTCGCGCCCAGGTCAGGGGCGACACTGCCGTCAATGCGGCCGGAAAGGCGGACCAGGGTGCACCGCTTAAGGTCGATGCTGGAGAATTCCATGCTTACCTCCTGGGGTCAGGCTTATGCCGAAAGAACAATTGTCGAAATGGTGAGGTCGACTATACCACAAAGGGCATGGCTACACAACTTCAGTTAGGGCGCTACTGGCGCCGGCAGGCGCGGGCAGCTTCACCAGGCGCGTGGCGGCCATGCCGAGGCCGAGGTAGGTCCAGAGCAGCACGCCCATATGCGGATAAACCAAGTTGAACAGATAATGGTCGAAGATGCCGCCGACCATGCCGCCGACGACTGCCGCACCGAGGCCGAGGAACAACGCCTCCAGCCCGGGATCCGTGTTCCTCCGCCAGGCCACCCACAGGCTACGCAGATAGCCGGCCAAGACCAGGAGGAACACCGTTACGCCGATCACGCCCATGATTTCGGCCATCAGCAGGTAGACGTTCGACACGCCCACGTATAGATCGGCATCCGGCGAACCGGCAAACCCGACTCCCAGCCAAGGGTAGCGGGCAATGAGTGCGAGGGCATCCTTGTACTCGCCCAGACGCATCAGCGTCGCCCGGTCCTGGAGCTGGATGCCTTCGACGAAGCGCGCAATATACGCCTGCGTCTGGGGCAGGAAGATCAGCAGAGCGGCAGCTACCGCCCCGGCCAGCAGCAGCTTCCGATAGCGCAGCAAGCCGATGACGGCCAGCCCGGCCACCAGCCCGGCCATCGAGCCGCGGCTGTAGGTCAGATAGAGGGCCAGCATCTCGGCCCCCACGAATGCGACCACCCACGACCGGCGGAACAGCGGCCGCGGGCTGACCAATTGCGGCAGCGTGAAGGCTGTGACCAGGATGAGGAACCCGCCGAGCACGTTAGGGTCCACCATCGTGCCGATGGCGCGCATGGGGTTGTCGGCGCTGTCCTCGATGTAGCGCAGCGCGCCTACGCCGCCCGGATAGTTGAAGCGGCCGAGCGCGTTCAGGATGCGGATGGTCCAGGTCTCAGGGATAACGTAGAAGACGACCGCGATGGCGGCCCCCGCGGCCCCGGCCAGCATGACGAGGCGGGCCATGAAATCTATGTCGGTGCGGCGGCGCAGCGTGTTGACCAGCACGAAGAAGAAGGCGATTGCCAGCGCCAGCTCAGCGAAATTGCGGATGACCGTCATGCTGGGGCGGCTGTAGCGCAGGCCGTTGGCGAACGAGAACACGGCCATCAACAGAAACAGGAAGACCAACGGGCCGAGCGCGGTGCCGACAAGCTCGCGGTCGCGGCGGGTGACCACGCGCAGCACCCACACGAAATAGACGGCCAGCAGCGCCACGTCGAGGAAAGTCGGCCGGAAGCCGAGCTTGAAGGGGAGGGCCGCGAACGGCAGCAGCCCGATGACGCCGAACAACGCGAGCAGGCCCCAGCGGATATCGCGCAGGATGAGCAGCCCGCCGATGAGCACGATGAATCCGGCGATGGCATACAGCGGCCCCAGCACTGCAACGGTCAGCGCGGCGACCAACGCGGCGAGAGCGAAGAACACCCCGCGTGCCACGTAGGCCGTGCGGCGGTCCGGGCTATACAAGGCAGATTCGATGCGGTGAAGCACCGTCTGCGGAAAGTCAGCAATCATAGGAATTCATTATACCACCGGCGCGGCAACTGATTGAAACGGATAAACGGATGAGGGCCGCCCGTTCAGAATCTATATACCGATGTCCGCCAAAAACCCATTTCCTGCGAGGAAACGGGTTTCTCTGTAAAGCCGGACTACCTTACCCTGATCGTCCCCAGGTCCACGCGACCGTCCGCGGTCGGCGGGTCGAGCAGGAGGTTTTGTAATGGCTCCGGCTGGTACATCCCGGCCCGGATGCCGACCTCGCC
>CAZTMA010000038.1:0-37868 GCA_964614645.1 uncultured Anaerolineales bacterium | reverse complement strand
GACGACGTCGCCTCATCCAGGATCAGGATGCGCGGGTCGGTCAGGATCGCGCGGGCCAGCGCGAGCCGCTGCCGCTGGCCGCCGCTCAGCTTGACGCCCCGCTCCCCGATCTCCGTGTCATAGCCATTGGGCAGGGCGAGGATGAAGTCGTGCGCGTAGGCGGCCGTCGTCGCAGCAACCAGCTCCTCGCCCGTGGCATCCGGCTTGCCATACAACAGGTTCTCCCGGATGCTGGCGTTGAACAGGAACGTATCCTGCAGCACCACGGACACGTGGCTGCGCAGCGAACGTAACTGTACCTCGCGCAGGTCGCAGCCGTCCACGCGCACGGAGCCGTGGGTGGGGTCGTAGAAGCGGCAGAGCAGGTTGGCGATGCTCGTCTTGCCGGCGCCGCTCGGCCCCACGAGCGCCACGGTCTCCCCGGGCGCGACGTGGAAGTCCACGTCGTGCAGCACCTCGTCGCCCTCGCTGTAGCTGAAGTGCACGTCGTCGAACGTCACCTCGCCCTCGACCTGCGCCAGCGCCACGGCCCCCGGTGCATCCTGAATCTCCGGCAGCTCATCGAGCAGCTCGAAGATGCGGTCGGCAGCCGCACCGGCCTGCTGCAGGATGTTGTCGATATCCGTCAGGCGGCGCACGGGCTCGTAGAACGACACGATGTACGAGAGGAATGCCACCAGCGTGCCGAGCGTGAGCTGGCCCTGTCCGACCATCCACGCGCCTGCGCCGAGCACGAGCACACCGCCCAGTGCAGCCAGGAAACCCAGCGCGGGGAAGAAGCTCGACCAGGTGCGAATGGATGCGATGCGCTCCGCCATGTAGGTGGTGCTGATGTTGCGGAAGCGGGCCAGCTCGGCCTCTTCCTGGCCGAACGCCTGGATGACACGGATGCCGGCCAGGTCGTCCTGCAGGCGCGCGTTGATGTCGCCCAGCCGGTCGCGCACCCGGCGGTAGATGGGCCGGGCGCGGCGGTTGAAGTAGCGGAGCCCGATCGCAATGAACGGCACGGGCAGCAGCGCAACCAGCGCCAGCCGCCACTCGAGCGTCAGCAGCACGGCCGCCGCACCCACCAGCCGGATCGCTGCGACCGCGGTGAGGATCGTCCCGTGCGTGACGAACTGCTCCAGCGCGTTGACATCGTTGCTGACGCGCGACATCAGCTCGCCGGTGGAAGTGCGCTCGAAGAAGCCCAGCGAAAGCCGCTGCAGGTGGTCGTAGATGCGGACGCGCAGGTCGTAGAGGAAACGCTCGCCGATCGTGTGCCGCAGGTATTGGTCGCCGAACTCTGTGACGGCGGAGAGGGCGTACACGACGACCAGCCCCGCGATCAGCGGGAGGAGCCGTTCGAACTGCCGGTTGCCGATGACATCATCCACGATGGCGCGCTGGAAGAGCGGCGGGAGCAGGCCGATGGCCGTATTGATCAGGATGATGACGCTTGTAAAGGCCAGGATCAGCGCGTAGGGACGCAGGTAATGGATGAGCCGCTTCAGTGCTGCCATTGCACCGCCTTGTCAGGTGATTCATCGTGCCTCGCGGGGAGACCCGATGGGCTATCGTTTACATTATACCATGCAGGGACGCGGCGGGACCTTCCGCACCGACGCCCCGTACGAGCGCGAAAGGTCCCGATCAGGTGCGCTGCCTGGCAGTTCAGACGCTTGCCAGCTCGCGTTCCACCAGCCGCACTGCCGCCAGCGAACTCTCCGGCGGGTGCTGCTCGGCCGGGTCGCAGTTGTTCTGCAGACACCGCACGAAGAAGACGATCTCGGCTTCGTACGGGTCGCCGTTCACGGCGGGCGTCTCGACCTCGTCGGTGTCGTTGTGCATGACGGTCAGCGTCGGCTGCGCGCCGCCGTGATACCTCACGACGCCCCGCTCGAACACGGCCTCGTAGGACGAATAGAAGCCATAGCGCGCCGGGGCATACCATCCCCCGTCCACCGTCACCGTCAGGCCGCCAGGATACTCGAACTGTGCGGTGATGATGTCATGCCCGGTCGCTTCGGGCGAGACGACATGCCGGGCCGACACCTTCTCCGGCTCACCTAACAGGTAGTGGACATAATCAACATCGTGGATATGCAGGTCGAAGGGTGCGCCGCCGCTGCACTCGACTTCCGACATCCACTTGCGCCACGACCAGCGGGGCCGGCTGCCGCGGCGGATGAACTCGGCGTGCATCAGCCGGCCCAGCCGCTTGCTGGTGACCACGTCCTTCAGGTAGAGGTACTCCGGCCAGAAGCGCACGACCTGCGCGACCATCAGGCGGACGTTGTTGGCCCGCGCCGCAGCAATCATCCGCTCTGCATCCACTGCTTTGAGCGCCATCGGCTTCTCGACGATAATGTGGCGACCGGCCTCGGCGGCCAGCACGGCCATCTCGGCGTGCAGATGGCTGGGCGTCGCGATGTCCACGAAGTCGACATCCGCCTGGGCGATGAGGTCGCGGCCATCGGCAAACGTCCGGAGCCCTTCGAAGTTGACCTTCGGCTGGGGGAGGTCGATGTTGCCGGTGACGGTGGCCTTGTTGTGCAGCCGGATCGGGTCCGGGTCGGCAATCGCGACGAGTTCCACCTGGGGTAACTTCTCGTACTGCATGACGTGGTGGCGGCCCATGAAGCCCAGGCCGATCATACCAGCGCGCAGGCGCTTCTGTTTGTTTGTGGTCACAATGGAACTCCTGGTTGAAAATCGGTGGTCTATGCAATCAACGTCGCGAGGAACGCCTGGGCGCGACGGATATCGGCGATCTGCTGCGGGCCGGAGATCTCACGCTCAATCGTGAGCGCGCCGCTGAAGCCGAGCTCCTTCAGTTTCGCAACGAGGGCAGGGAAGTTGACGCGGCCCTCGCCGAGCGCCTTCTCGGGGCCCAGGTTGCGGCCATCCGCAGGATATTCGCCGTCTTTCGCATGGACGCCACGGACGTACTTGCCGAACACATCCAGCGCATCGATCGGGTTAGCCTTGCCGTACATGAGCAGGTTGGCAGGATCCAGGTTGATGCCCAGGTTGCCCGTGGCAACATCTTCGATGGTGCGCAGCAGCGTGATGGGCGTCTCCTGGCCCGTCTCGAACCAGAACTCCTGCCCGTTCGCCCGGCAGTGCTCCGCAACCTCGCGCAGCGCAGCCACCACCTCGCCGTAGGTCGGGTCGCTGGGGTTCTCGGGGATGAAGCCAACGTGGGTCGTGATGCTGGCAATGCCGACGCGCCGCGCGAAATCCGAGCCCTGCTTCAGCACGGCGACGCGCTCCCTGCGCATCCCCGGCGGAACGAGGCCGATGGTCGTGGGTCCTTCGATGAAGTTCCAGACATAGCGCCCCGGCGCACCTGTCCATAGAGTCGTGATCTCGATGCCGAGCCGTGCGGCTGTCGCGCGTAACCGGTCGGCAATCGCATCCGTGAACAGGCTGTTGTCCCAGCAGACCACCTGGCAGGTTGGGAACCCGAAATCCGCAACCTTCTGCAGGGCTTCTTCGGGCCCCTCGGGCAAGGGGGCCATCACACCTAGTCGAATCTGGCTCATACGGGCTGCCTCCTCATTGAGTTCTTGGGCGCTATTGTGCTTCAAAGCGCGAAAGACGTCAAACACGGCAGGCGCGCATCCTTGTTCAGGATGGATCGGCGGATTCGGGAACGAGGCTCACACGTGATAGCCGAGAGGGCGGTTACAATGCTTGCGCCTTAGGGCACGATAAACACTGTGGAGGATCTACATGGACGAACTCATCAAGCAGGTGGCACAGAAATCCGGCATCACCGAAGCGCAGGCGCAGACTGCGGTCAACACCGTCCTCGACTTCATCAAGTCGAAGCTGCCGCCCAACCTTGCCGGTCAGGTGGACAACCTGGCTGCAGGCAAGAGCCTGGACCTGGGCAGCCTCGGCGGGCTCGGCAGCCTGTTCGGCGGCCGGTAAGAGTCGTAGGGGCGAGGTCACCTCGCCCCTGCTTTTGCCACACGGTCACCTCGCCCCTACCGCCCCGCCGAGATTTCGTGCCCTATCAGCCCCCCGCGCGCGGGTTCTCCGGCATCCGCATCAGCGACAGGCAAACCGGCGTAAAGTAGCGCGGCCAGAAGCTTGCGGCCTCGGGGTTGAAGGACTCGAAGTTGACGGCGCACACGGGCACGCCTTGCGCAGCGTAGTGCCGCAGGCCTGCGTCCAGGATGGCTGTGGCCGCGTGCCGTCCGCGATAGCCGGGCTTCACGTATGCGCCATTGATGCCTATCATGCCGTCGAGCAGGTCCACGCCATCGTATTCGTCTCCTGCGAAGCGGATGAAGCCGACGGGCGTATCTCCGTCGACGGCCAGCCAGGCGCTGTTGCGCGGCTGCGCCAGGAAGGCCTCCCACGCGGCCGCATCTTCAGCGGCCGGCGGGGCCATGAACACCGGCGGCGCCGCATAATGCCGTACGTGCTCGGCATCCAGCGCGGCCAGCGCGGCAGCGTCCGCCGCAGTGGCCTGCCGGGTGGTCAGATCGGCCTGCGGCTTCGTCTCCAGCGGGCCGGTTGGCCGCACGCCATCCACTACCAGCAGGCCGAACCCGTTCCAGAACCACGCGCGCTCGGCGGCACGGTCGTGCGCCAGCAGTGTGATGGCGTGCACCTCGCAGCCCACCGCTGCCCAGCGGCTTGCGGCCTCCCGGTACAGCGCCCGGTATATGCGGGCGGAGGTTGCCTCAGCCGCAGAACCTTCCTGTACCCTGACCGCATGCGCCCACTCCGGCACGTACGCGCCCTTGCGGCCCGCGCCCCGGAAGTCCTCCGCCAGCCACCACCCCATGTATCCGGCCAGCTCGCCGCCTTCCAGGGCCACGAGGCCTCCGTTGGCTGCGGTGATGCGCGCGATGTTGCGGCGCACGCGATCCGGCTCCATCAGCGTGCCGGGCACTTCGGGGACGGCGTCGCGCAGCCGGGCCAGTCCGGCAAGGAAGAGCTCGGCGGCAGCCTCGAGATGATCGGGGTGGAAAGGCAGAATATCCATTATGCTTCTTCCGTGTGGTCCGTGTATTCCGTGGGTGCGTTCATCGCGCGGGCTCGACCGTGATGTCGCCGTTGCCCGAGCGCAGCGCCACGGACAGCGCGGGTTGGTCACCGACCGTGCCGGTCACGTGCTGCTTCTCGGTTGCGTCTGGATCCCCCAGGTCGAAGCCGCTCTTGATTTCGCCATTGCCGATAGCGGCATCGAGCGTGAACTGCGCGTCTTGGGGCAGCGTTACGTTGATGTTCCCGTTGCCCACCGTCGCCTTGAACGTCTTGCCGGGCAGGGCGCTGTAGGTGAGGGTGCCGTTGCCCGTGACGAGTTCCACGTCCGACCCGGCGGGGACCTGGATGGTCAGGTCGCACCGGATGTTGGAAACGTTGGATGGGCCGGTCCAGGTGCACTTGCCGGTCACGAACCGGTTCTCCTGCGAGAAGTTGAAATCAATATTATCGAAGCCGGCGTCGTTCGGGGCCGACTCCATGACACCCGCACTCACCTTGTCGTCTGAGCCGGTCGTCACCTCGATGTCACCGTTGAAGGTCTCGAGGATGACGTGCGGCGTTTCCAGGACGGTGACTGCTGTGTGGGATGCCTGCTGTGTGCGGCCGAGCACGAGCCCGCAGCCGGACAGCGCCAGCAGTGTGATGGTCAGTGCGGCCGCGATGATGCAGGCGCGCAGTTTCGGTTGGATGGTCATCTCCTGGTTGCTCCTATGCTGTGATAGTACGCAGGGCACTGACATCCAATACGTTCTGATGCGCGGCGGGTTGCAACGCGCGGCCATCCACGGATGCTCCGTGGGGCCTTCGATTTGGCGTGCCTGATGATATAATACCCGCACGATTCGATGTAATCAAGGGGTGGCAGTCGTGATGCTCAATCGACTTCTCGGTAAATCGTGGCTCTGGCTCTTGCCAGTCATGCTTCTCCTGGCCGGCTGCATGCCGCCCCCGGATTGGATGGCTGCGCCGGACGCAGCGGAGACTCCGGCTTCCGGCGAGGTGCCGGACTCTGGCAACATCGGCCTGTCGGGCATCGGCGACACCTACTACCCCGGCCTCGGCAACGGGGGGTATGACGTCAGCCACTACACCATCGTGCTCGACGTCGCCCCGGAGGCGAACACGCTCCAGGGCTCAACGACGATCGAGGCAACTGCGACCGAGGACCTCACCGCGTTCTACCTCGATTTCGCCGGGCTGGACATCGACCAAGTGACGGTCGATGGCGCAGCCGCCGGCTTCACCCGGCGGAAGGGCGAGCTGCGCATCACCCCGGCGGAGCCGCTCGCAGCGGGCGCCAGCTTCACAGTACAGGTCGCGTATCATGGTGAACCGGCGCCTGCGGAGGCGGTCACCTCTGTGGACGTGCTGCCGGACCTGGGCTGGCTGGCCGCGCCGGACGGCGCCATCAACGTCTTCAGCGAGCCCAACGGCGCTTCGTCGTGGTATCCTGTCAACGATCACCCGCGCGACAAGGCCACCTACCACTTCGAGATCACCGTCCCGCAGCCGTGGGTCGTCGCAGCCAACGGCCGGCTGGTCGACACGGTCAGCGACGGGTTTACCACGCGCTACATCTGGGAGATGGACCGCGCGATGGCCAGCTACCTGGCGACCGTGAACATCGATAAATACGATGTGGTGACCGGCGAGACGGCAGACGGCATCGCGCTGCGCAGTTACTTCCCGCCGGAATATTCGAGGAGCCTGCGCCGCAACTTCGAGGTGTTGCCGGAGATGCTGGCGTACTTTGCCGGGCTGTTCGGGCCGTACCCGTTCGGTGAGTACGGCGTGGTCATCGCAGCAGACGACAACCCCGTTTGCGAGGCCAGCGCCAGCGCGCTGGAGACGCAGACCCTGTCCCTGCACTGCCCGATGCCCATCATGGCCGAGGAGTTCGTGATCGCGCACGAGCTCGCGCACCAGTGGTTCGGGGACAGCGTGAGCCTGGAGAACTGGCAGGACCTGTGGCTCAAAGAGGGGCTGGCGACCTATGCCGAATACCTCTGGGAAGGGCGGGGCAGTGGAGTGGACGGCATCAGCGCTGCGCTGGCCGACATGACACGAGGCTACGTGCCCCGTGTGCGGGTCGGCCGGCCGCCGGCAGACGAGATATACGGTGCGGAGACCTATATTGGCGGTGCGCTGGTCTTCCATGCGCTGCGGCTGGAAGTCGGGGATGAGGCGTTCTTCGGTATCCTGCGCACCTTCCACGATCGCTACCGCGATGGTCATGCGGGCACGGACGAATTCATGGCGGTCGCCGAAGAGGTCAGCGGCCAGGACTTGCAGGCCGCATTCGATGTGTGGCTCTACGAAGTGGGCATGCCGGAACTGCCGGGCATGTAGGATGTGGTTGCCATGAATCTAGGTTACCGGATCAAACAACTGCGCCAGAGCCGCGGCTGGTCACAGCAGCAGCTCGTCAGCGAGGCGCGGCGGTACATCCCGGAGGGCAAGGTGCTGGCGCGCGAGACGATGTCGCGCATCGAGAACGGCCATCGTCCGCCGGACCTCTGGGTCGTGAGCGCGATTGCGCAGGCGATGGGTCTGACGCCGGGGGAGATCATCGATGCGGCCGGGGCGGAGCCATACGCACTGCGACCGGGTGCGGGCTCGCAGGCCACGGGTGTGGCCGGCCTGCTCGACCGGCTGGAGCTGCTGCCCGCAGACCTGCGCGCGGACCTGACTGCCCGCCTCAGCGCGCTGCTGGATGTGCTGCTCACCGCCTTCGAGGAGGCCGGTCTTTCGGAGAACGAACGGGAGCTGCTGCGCTATCTGCGGGAGGCTTCGCCGGAGAAGCGTGAGGCGATTCACCACCTGGTTGCGGCCGCGAGGGCCGAGACGGCGGAGCCGGACGCCGCTGTTGAGGAGACCTCTGCGGCTGCGCCCGGTCGCGGCGACTGACGGGGCGCAGCTCTTTCTCTTCCGGTTCCGGCTGGCCCTTCGGGGGCGCCGGGCCAGTGTCCTGCTTCCGGCCCCGGCGCCGGGATCGGCCCTGGTTGGCGGGCTCGTCTGCGGGCAGCGGCTCCATCCCGACTTGATCCAACACGATCTGGGTCAGCACCTGCTGCTGGCGCTCCTCGGGCAACTGGCGGAACAGTTCGATTGTTTCGGAGTAGCGGCGCATCCTGCGCTTCGGCATCAGGGCCTCGATGAGGTGGAATCGAACAAATGTTCGATTCCAGTATAGCCTCACCGGCCCCGCCCGTCAAGTTTTCCTCTCTACTGCAGGCTCATGCGCAACTCACCCGTATCGTTGAACCAGGCGGCGGCACAGAAGTCCAGCCCGCGCTGCACCTCGGCCGACAGCGCTACGCCCTTCGCGCGGGCGTTGACCCGCACCGGCAGCCCCCGCTTCGCCAGCAGATACTTGACCCCCAGCGGATGCACCGCACGACCGGCCATCTCCAGCGCGCACAGGTGCGCATGCAGCGGCTCGGCGCTCGGGTCGCCTGCCCGGCCGCGCGCCACCACTGCGGCCACCAGTTCAGGCAGCCAGTTCGTCGCAATGCTCATCGTGCCGGGCGTGCCTGCGCGCATGGCCTCCAGGAGATAGGGCGTGTTGGCCTGGAGCAGGGCGAGCGGCGTGCCGCGCGTCGCGTTCAGCAGCGCGCGAATCTTCGGGAGTTCACAGCTCGTCTCCTTGAAGGCGACGAAGCGGCCGGATGCGGCCAGCTTGCGCACCAGCTCCACGCCGAGGTGATATGGCCGCGGCACGGGACACTCGTACAGCCCCAGCGGCGCATCGACCTGTTCCGCCACCGTGAAGAAATAGCGTTCGAGGTCGGCATCGTTATCGTGAAACTCCGGCACGACCAGCATCACAACGTCCGCGCCCGCGCCGGCCAGCTTGCGGCAGAGGGCGACGTGCTCGGCCAGCGACGCGCCCAGGTTGCCCGTTGCCGCGACCGGCACTCGGCCCGCAGCCGCCTTCACCGTCGCGGCGGTGACCTCCACGCGTTCATCGTCGCTGAGCAGGTACATCTCGCTCGACAGGCAGTTGGCATAGAGCCCGCCGACGCCTTTTGCGATGTACCATTCGAGCAAGTCGCGATAGGCTGCGTAGTCAACCTGCAGGTTGCCGTCATAGGGCGTGATTAGCACCGGCCACGCGCCGGTCAGATGAGTGACGTCCACGAATGCCTCCATGCGTTGTGTTGTCTCAATCGCTTTCCCGGATGAGCGCGCGGACCAGCGCAGCCAGCCCGAGCGCAGCCACCAGCGCCAGCACGACCGCCAGCCCGAATGCCAGTTGCACCCGCACGGCCAGGGCAATCCAGGCCAGCGCCAGCCCGAGCAGGCTCACCCGGAGCAGGCGGCGCAGGTGCTGTTGCTCGAGCCCGCGACGCTCGGACAGCGAGGCTTCGCTGGCGCCGCCGGCTTCATCCAGCCGTGCGCTGAAGCGGTCCAGGTCCCAGGCCGCCAGCGCAGCGACCACGGTCAGCGGCGGGAGAAAGCTGCCCCCTGCGCCCGTTGCCAGCGCCGCCAGGATGGCGTACCCGGCCAAGAGGGGCGAGGCCACCCCATGTCGCCCCCGGCGCAGCTCCACCAGCCAGAGCGCGCCGAATGCCCCCGCCAGCACGGCGAGCGGCCAGCCATCGGCCAGGATGAAGGGCACCGCTGCCGCGACTGCAGCCACCAGGATGGCAGCCACGGTCGAGAGACGGGTCGCAGACTGCCTCATCTGAGGCTGCGCGTCCATTGCGGCGTCCTTCCCAGCGCGGCGAGCACGGTGCGGTCGAGCGGCGCATCCACCTGCCAGTCCACCACCTGCGCACCGGCCTGGCGCAGCCGGCGGATGAGCAGGGTGCGCTCCAGCCGGGCGGCACGCACGGCCAGCTCGACCGTCGGATTCGCGGGTGCACCCGTCTGCTCGAAGGCGACCGGGTTCGGGCTGACGATGAGCAGCTCGTACTGGTGGGCGCGCAGGGTGAACAGCATGGGAAGGTCCTCGGTCCACAGGGGGCTGACCATGACAATCTGCGACTGCGGGGGGAAGAGCCGTGTGGGCAGCGACTCGAAGGTCTCGAACACGTCGCTGACCCCGCGGCTGGCGCGGCCCAGGCTCTGCAGGATGCGCTCGCGCTGGATGCGGCCGTAGCCCGGAAAGACCCATTCGATGCCGCCGCCGTAGACGAGCAGCGCCACGCGATTGCCGCCCCGCAGGAAGGCGTCGGCCAGCGAAGCGGTGGCGGTGACTGCGTGCTCGAACAGCGAATCCCCGCGCGCCTGGATGTCGCTGCGCACCCGGGCATCGAGAATCAGGCCGACATCCGCGACGCGCTCCTGCTCGAATTCGTTCGTGAACAGGTGGCGCGGGTGGCGGGCTGCGGCGCGCCAGTTGATCCAGCGCAGCGAGTCGCCCGGCTGGTATTCGCGCACGCCGAAGAAGGAGAGCCCGGGACCGCCCACCCTGGCAGGCACGGCCCCCGCACTCGGCCGCGTGCGGCGGGGCCGGATGGCGACCTGCGGCATGCGGCGCAGCTCGGGCAGCACGATGAAGCTGCCCGGCGCGGCCACGGGCATCTGCCGGCGAAATAGCCCCAGGTGATCCCCGGCTGTCGCGGCCGCACGTTCGAACTGATACTGGCCGCGCGGCGCGTTCACGGTGTACACCAGCTCCACTGTCTTGCCGGGCGGCAGGTGCACGATGCTGCGGGTCTCTCCTTCAATGACCTGGAGCCCGGCGGGCAGCGTATCCTCGACCAGCACCTCTTCCAGGTAGGAGCCGGAATTCGTGATGTGCAGGCGCACGTCCACCGTCTCGCCGGGCTGGGCCCGCTCGACGGACAGGCTGCGGCTGACCGTGAGGCGCGGGGCGGCCGGCGCATAGATGAGCGCAGCCGCCAGGTACAGCGCGACGGGCAGCGCCAGCGCCAGCATCTCGCCGTTCAGCGTTGCCAGGCCGACCAGGAGGAGGCCGTACAGCAGCGCAGCCAGCAGCAGCAGGCGGTTCATTCCGGCAGGTCGGCCACCACCGGGACGGGCGTCATGCGCACGATGTCGGTCAGCACCTGCTCACCCGCCTGCCGGGTCATCCACAGGTCCGGCTGGAGGATCAGCCGGTGGATGAGCGCAGGGTGCACGAAGCGCTTCACGTCATCGGGCAGCACGTAATCGCGATTCTGGATGGCGGCCCAGGCCCGCGTCAGCTTGAGCAGGGCCAGCGAACCGCGCGGGCTGGCCCCGACCGCTACCTGGCGGCGGTGCCGCGTGGCGTCCACCAGGTCGATGATGTAGCGTTCCAGGTCCGGCTCGATGTGCACCTCCTCGACCGCCGCACGCATCTGCGCCAGCTCACCGGCATCGGTAACCTTCACCAGCTCCACGGTATCCTGGCCGCGGCTGCGGCGCCGCCGCAGGATCTCCTGTTCCTCATCGGGCGTCGGATAGCCCACGCCGAGCTTCATGATGAAGCGGTCGAGCTGCGCCTCGGGCAGCGGGAACGTGCCCTCATACTCGATCGGGTTCTGCGTTGCCAGCACGATGAAGGGTTGGGGCAGGGCCATGGTCTCGCCCTCGAGCGTCACCTGGTACTCCTGCATGGCCTCCAGGAGTGCGGACTGCGTCTTGGGCGAGGCCCGGTTGATCTCGTCTGCCAGGATGATGTTGGCAAAGACCGGCCCCTCGCGCAGGACGAAGTGGTTCTGCTCCCGGTCGAAGACGTACCCGCCCGTGATGTCGCCGGGCAGCAGGTCCGGTGTGAACTGGATGCGCTTGAAGTCCAGGCCCAGCGCGGTTGCGAAGCTCTTGGCGATCAAGGTCTTGGCGAGGCCGGGATAGTCTTCGAGCAGGACGTGGCCGCCGGGCACGAGGATCGCGGCCATGATCTGTTCGAGCAGCGTCCGCTTGCCGACGATGGCCCGCTCGACTTCACGGATGATCTGATCGCTGGTCGCAGCGACCTGTGCGATGCTGAGAGACATGCGTTACTCCAACTCCCTCTCGAGGTAGGCGATGACTTCTTCCGGCGGCAGGGCGAGCGGTGAGCGTCGTGCGGCAGGCTGGCCGCGCTGGCGCCACTTCTCGCGCACCCAACTCGGCACGTCAACGAGGCTGGCCGGGCCGCGCAGCGGCTCCTCCGGCGCTGTGCCCAGCCCGGCGGACAGGTAGGCGGTAATCTCAGGCGGGCCGTTCAGTCCGGCCGCGCGGTGTTGCCCCGCACGGGTGACGCTGGAGCCCTCGCGATACGCACTCAGGCCCAAGGCCAGCCGGCCAAGCTCGTGCGCCAGCCGCCAGCGGAAGTATTCGCTGTGGCGGCTCAGGTTGATGCGGTGGAACCAAGTCGTCGCCGGTCCTTCCCGGATGACCGGCTCGCGCGGCATCGCCGGGGGTGCGTCCGGCCGGCCCTTCAGGCTCTTGCTGGCGATGATGAAGACCATGATGAGCAGCCAGGCCCACCAGAGCACGCCCGGCACGCTCTTGAGGACCAGGCCGATGAGCCAGCCGGCATACGCGATGGGCAGGGCGATGGCGCCACGCACCGCAGGCTGCAGCAGCAGGCCGAGCAGGACGACGAGGATCAGGCCGCCGGCGAGCAGCAGCCCCGCCAGCAGCGGCGTCATCTCCAGGGCCGGTCGTGGCCGGCTGTCCTCTGCTGCGCGCCTCTCACCCCTCATCTGTCACCTGACCCGCCGACCAGGACTCCTGCCTCAGGCTCTGCATCGCTGACGAGCGGGGCAGCCAGATTCACGGCCTTGCCCTCTCCACACGCGGCGATGATGGCCGTGAGGCTCGCGACGGCACGCGCTTCCTCGGCCGGGCCCATCTCCTTCGCGCCATACCGTGCCTCCTCGAAGAGGCGCGTGAGTTCGTGGACCGGCTCCGCAGGCAGGCCCGAGCGCTGGAGCTGCAGCTCGAACTCGTGGGGAGTCACCTCGCGCGCCCGCGCAACCCCGCGCGCCTGGAAGATGACGCGGTTCATCTCGCGATAGGCCCGGATGATGGCATTGCGCAGGTCGCCGCCGGCCCGCACCGCCGCCAGCGCGCCCTGGGCCTCCTCGGCAATCTGCTCCAGGAACATGGGCTCCGGCTTGTCGCGGCGCCGCGAGAGCCCCCAGACCAGCAGCGCGATCATCAGGACCGCGAACGCGGCCAGCGTCAGGCTGGTGAAGGCCGTCAGCCATGCCGGGACCGCCCCGCTGAACTCGCTCGGCGGCGGGAGCGCACCGAGTTCGTTCGCGCCCAGGCCTTGCGCGCCGCCGAGGAAGTTGAGGTCGGTCGTGGCACGCATGCTGCCGCTGAGCTGCCGTGCCAGCAGGAGCAGGAGGGCAAACAGGATGATATTCGGGAGCAGGCGGCGGCGGCCTTCTTTGGTCAGCAGCATGTAGATGAGGGAGAAGGGCAGGAGCGCAAGGATGACGACCATGCCGATTCGGATGAACCGGGCCAGGGTGGACATCTGCGCATCCGACAGCGGCACGGGGGTTACAATCTGCGCCGCTCGATCGCCCGTTGCAAGCGTGAACGGCGTGCCCGGGGGCATGGTCAGGCCGGCGACGCCCGCCGCAAGCACGACCAGCGCCACGAGTGCGATAGCCAGAAATAGCAGGACCCAGAGCTTGCTTCTTGTCATGTTCGGTATGCTCTGGGTCCCATTATATCATCTCTCGCCGATTGAGTCTTGCGTAGCTTCAGTCGCCCAGCGTAGCGACCATCACCGCCTTGATCGTGTGCATCCGGTTCTCGGCTTCGTCGAAGACGATGGAGGCTGCCGACTCGAAGACTTCCTCGGTGACCTCGAGCGATTCCAGGCCGCTGTGCTGGAAGATCTCCTCGCCGACCTTCGTCTCGCGGTTGTGGAAGGCGGGAAGGCAGTGCATGAACTTGACCTGCGGGTTGCCGGTGAGCTCCATCGCCCGGCTGTTGACCTGGTACGGCAGCAGCAGCTTGATGCGCTCGTCCCAGACGCTCTTCGGCTCCCCCATGGAGACCCAGACGTCCGTTGCCAGATAGTCCACGCCCTTGACCGTAGCCTCGATGTCCTCGGTGAGCTGGAAGCGTGCGCCCGACGCCGCAGCCAGCTTGCGGGCGGTCTCGACCAGCTCGGGCTGTGGCCAGAGCGCCTGCGGCGCGCAGATGCGTACGTCCATGCCCAGCAGGCACCCCGTAATCATCAGCGAGTTGCCCATGTTGAAGCGCGCATCGCCCATGTAGCAGTAGGCGATCTGCTCCAGCGGCTTCGGGCTATGCTCGATCATCGTGAGAATGTCGGCCAGCGCCTGCGTCGGGTGGAACTCGTTGGTCAACCCATTCCAGACCGGCACGCCCGCGTACTTGCCCAGCTCCTCGACGATGGCCTGGCCGAACCCGCGATACTCGATGCCATCGTACATGCGGCCCAGCACCCGTGCGGTGTCCTTCATGGACTCCTTGTGACCGATCTGCGTGCCTTCCGGGCCCAGGTAGGTGACGTGCGCGCCCTGGTCGAACGCGGCGACCTCAAAGGCGCAGCGCGTGCGCGTGGATGTCTTCTCGAAGATGAGCGCAATGTTCTTGCCCCTGAGCCGTGGCTGCTCGTAGCCGCCATACTTAGCCGCCTTGAGCTGGGCTGAGAGCTTGAGCAGGAACACGAATTCTTCCTTGGTGAAATCGAGTTCCTTCAGGAAGTTGCGGTTGCGGAGATTGAAGGACATGTGACATAACTCCTTGATGAGAACAAACCCTTACCACTGCACCTCGACCGCGTTGCGCTTTTCGGCGGCGGGCATGCCTTCGGCCCAGAACCAGTACCAGCCCGTCCCCGGCTCCTTGCCGATGGACAGGACGTAAGGCTCGCCGGCTGCGTTGATGGCATGGATGGTGAGCGCGGCGGGGAACTCCCGGGCGAGGCTGCGCAGGTCAGCGGCGGCCTCGTGGCAGGCCTCCTGCACGCTCAGGCCCATCTTCATGTAGAGGACGACACTCCGCGCCGTGCCGGCACGGATGGTCAGCTCGCCGTGGCCGGTGCAGGCCGCCGCGCCGTAGCGGTTGTCAGCGTAGCCGCCCGCGCCGATGACGGGCGAGTCGCCCAGCCGGCCCGGATATTTCATGGCCCAGCCGCAGGTGCTGACGCCCGCCGTGATGTCGGCGTGGACGTCGCGCACGAGGAAGGTCGTGGTGCCGCCCGCGCGCTCCGGGTCTGCGGTCAGCCGGGCCCACTCGGCCAGCGGGACGTCGGGCCAACGCGCGATGAGGTCGGGCGGGACGTACCGGGCCAGCCAGTCGGCCCACTGCTGCCGCGACTCGTCGGTCCGGTTTTCGCCCGCCTCCGCGCCGATCTCCGCAGCGAAGCGCGCGGCCCCTTCTCCGACGAGAAAGACGTGGGGCAGCTGCTCCATGACCTGCCGGGCCACCGAAATGGGGTGGAGGAAGCCCTGCAGCGCGCCGACCGCACCCGACTTGAGGGTGCGCCCGTCCATGATGAGCGCATCCAGCTCCACCTGCCCCAGGAGGTTGGGCCAGCCGCCGACCCCCACGCTGCGAATGGTGGGGTCCAGCTCGACCGGGTGGATGCCGGCCTCGACTGCGTCGAGACCTCGCCCGCCCGCCATGAGCACCTCTGCGGCGGCGGCCATGCCGACCCCGCCCTCGGTGTTCGCCACGATTACCCGTTGGCCTTGCGATGTATTCTGCTTATTCATGCTCGCTTCCAGTATTTGCGTTTCATGCCGTCGCCCGGCACCGGAGTTACGTCCATCCGATTCAGGGGCATCGGACCTCTCGGGAGTAGGGGCGAGGTCACCTCGCCCCTACAAATATTGTTAGGCGCTCTTGGTACCTGAAGCATTCAGTCCGAACGGTATGCGGCCAGCACTTCCTGTTCACGAGCGCGATCCAAGCCAGCGCGCCAGGCGTAGTCCGCCGGACGCGTTGCCAGCCAGGCCAGGGTGTCGGCCACGGTATCCGCCACCGGACGGAAGGTCAGCCCGGCAGCCAGAGCCCGTGCAACGCTCATCGCGTGGAAGCCCCCGTGAGCGGGATCGGCTTCGGGAACCCAGAGGGGCATGTCGGTCCACGGCTGCACGCCCTGGGCGAGCAGAAAGTCACCGGAAGCCCAGGTGAAGGTCGCATCGCTCCCGCTGACCGTGCGGCAGGTCTCCAGGAGCCCGCCCATGGTCACCGCGCCGGGCTCAGAGGTCGCATTGTATGTCCCGGTGGCGCCGCGCTCTGCCAGAGCGACCGTCCACCCGGCCAGGTCGCGGACGTCGATGAACTGTATGCTGCTGCCGGGCGTGCCGGGCGCAAGGACCTCGCCGCCCTGGGCGACGCGGTGCGGCCAGTAGGAGAAGCGGTCGGTGGGATCGTGCGGGCCGACAATCAGGCCGGGCCGGATGACCAGGCTGCGGCCCGGCAGCGACTCGGTGACCGCGGTCTCACACAGCGCCTTCAGCGGCCCATACGTCTCGCCGTTGACCTGCTCGACGGCCGGGTCTGCCAGCTCACCGAGCGGCGCCTCCTCATCCACCCCCGGCCGGCTCACATCCCGGTAGACGGACAGGGTCGAAACGAAGGTGTAGTGCGGCGTCGCCTGGGCGAGCGCCTGGGCGGACAGGCGGACGATGCGCGGCACATAGCCGCAGGTATCGATGACCGCATCCCACGTGCGCCCCGCCAGCCGGTCCAGGTCGGTGGCGCGGTCGCCGTGGACCTGCTCGACGTGCGCGATGGGCGCCGGATTGGACTTGCCCCGGTTGAACAGTGTGACGCTGTGACCGGCCGCGTGCGCCGCATCGATGAGCGCACGGCCGAGAAACACCGTGCCGCCGAGAATGAGCATGCGCATAGTGAACCTCCCTCCGGACAGGTTCAGTTGGCTCCGCCACGCACGACGGCCAACGGCCTGCCCAGTGCGTCATAGGCAGCAATCTCCGTGTGCGCAGCCGGGCTGCCGGGGTACTGCTCTGCGAAGAGCGTCCAGATCATCTCGTCGCGGCGCTCGTCATCGTGGGCGATGCGCCGCGCCAGTGTCGCCTCGTGCCGGTAGCCCAGCTTGCGCGGCACCGCAGCGCTGCGCACGTTCGCCGTCACGCAGTGAATCTCCACGCGCTGCACGCCGTTGATCTCGAACGCAACCCGCGTCAGTGCGGCGGCTACTTCGGTCGCCAGCCCCTGGTTGATGGCGTCGGCGCGTATCCAGTAGCCGATCTCCAGCGCCTCCGGCCCGCGCCGCGAGTGCAGGCCGCTTCCGCCGACCACCGCCGACTCGTCACGGTTGAAGATGCCGTAGACGAAGTCCTTGCCGAGGTCGAAGTTGCCCCGGAAGGTGCGCAGCAGCGCCACCTTCGCCTCGAGATCGGTCGGTTCCTGTGCTGCCCAGGGCATCCACGGCCGCAGGTGCTCGACGCTCACGTCGGTCGCTGCCTTGAGCAGGGGCGCGTCGGCCGGCTCCCAGCAGCGCAATACCAGGCGTGGTGTGACAATCCGGTAGGCGGGTCCCCGGTGATCAGGTTCGGTCATGTACTCACAACTCAATGTTTGGGTGATTCCTGTGGTCGCCTGCAGCTAACGCGCGTGGAGCTGCATCTTCAAACCGTCATCCCGGATGCGTTGCAGGTCGCTGGCGAGACGCTGCCGGGCATAGTTCTCCTGGTCCGGTGTTTCGTACTCCCGATAATAGCACTCGATGACCATAATCAGAAAGAGATAGATGTTGTACAGGATGCGGCGCTGGCGCTGCGCCGGGGTGACGAGCATGGGGTGGCCGTAGCCTTCTTCAAATGCAGCCGCATCCCTGAACACACCGAAGTTCACTTCCAGCAGCGGGTCGCCCCACAGCGCGCGCTCGAAGTCGATGACGCCGGTGATCTTGCCCGTGGCCGGGTCCACGAACATGTTGCCGTCCCACAGATCCCAGTGCACGAGCCGGGGCACGATGATCTCGTCCAGGGCCGGGGCCGCTGCGGCCACACGCTCGCGTATCACCTCATACGGCTCCGGCAGCGACACGCCGATGTCTGCGCCATCGGCCAGCACACCGTCGATCATCGCCAGGAACGCCGTCCGCCACGACTGGCCGGGGGGTGCGGGTTGTGCCAGATAGCCGAACGCTGGGCCGGGGATGGCGTTGACCTCGCGCAGCAGCCGGCCGCTCTCGACGTCGATCGCGTGCGCGGTCTCCGGCGCAAGCTGGTCCCGTACGCGGTGCAGCGGCGCGCCGGGCAGGTATGGCGTCAGGAACCATTCCTGCGGGATGACCCGCCGTGACCGGTCGTAGCAGATGACCTCCGGCACGGGCATCCCGGTGTCCCGGCGGACGAGCCGCAGCGCCTCGACCTCGGCGGCCATGATGTCTCGCTCATACCGCAATACGCGTACTGCGGCAGGCGGCGCGATTTTGACGACATAGCGCGAGTCGTCGGAGAGCCGCAGCGCGTAGGCCGCGTTGTAATACCCGTCGGTAAGCTCCTCGCAGCCGGCTAACCGTGCGCCGGAGCCAAAGGCCTCGCGCACCAGCGCGGCGGCTTCCTGGCCGGTGATCTTCGTCTTGGATTTGCTGTGTGCCATGCAGTGCTTTCTTCAGTCCGCCTGCTCGTCAGCCGTCCGCGTGCCCGTCAGCCGGCGCGTCCGCATCGATCTCGACGCCCCGCTCGCGCAGCAGCGCCTTGACGCGCTCCAGGTCGGCAGGATTGACCTTCGCCAGCCCGAGGGTGAGGCCCCGCTGCAGCGGCTTCAGCAGGTGGCGCAGCGCTCTGTCCTGTCGCAGGTCGTCGAGCGCCTCCTGGTCGCGGAACTGCACCAGGACGATGGGTTCGAAGGTCGCCCGGCCGTAGTGCTTCGCCCACCGCTTGATATCGGCAACCAGCCCCTCCGGCACGCCGCTTGCGGCCAGGTGACTCAGTTGTCCCAGGATCGCTGCCGCGTCCCAGCCCCGTGCAACCGCTCGGGCCACGCTGCCGGCTGTGACCTGCCGGCCCTCCACTGTCTGGTCGGTGAGCAGGTCCAAGGCAGCCAGGACATACAGCCACGGAGGCTGCCGGATAAACGTGACGTGGCCCGCCTCGTCCACCTCGATGCTGGCCCTGCGTGCCGCCGCGGCATCGCTGCTGCGCTCCGGCAGCTCGCCGGCCTTGAGCAGCGCCTGTTCCAGCTCGGTTGCCTTGTCGGCATGGACGAGCAACCCGGTCGGCGTGCCCTGTTTGATGATGGAGCCCTGCAGCTCAGGATCGGCCAGAAGCTTCTCGGCCTGGCCCGGCTCGGCCACCCCCAGCCAGCTCACATCCGGCCAGACGATGATCCGCTCGAACGCCGCGTGCCACTCGTCAAGGCTGCGGCCGACGTTCTGCGGGAGCGGGCTGCCGGTGACCTGCTCGAGCCATTCCTTGATAGCCCCCACCGGTTGCCCTGCCTGTTGCGAGCGGTAGACGGAGTCGCGCGTGATCTCGAATTCGACTGCGCGCTCCGCGTTGAGACGCACGGCGAAGCTGTCCAGGTGGGCCAAAACGCTGTCGGAGATGGGGTCGAAGGCGAAGACGTGGAAGTTGGGCTGCAGCACCACCCGCCCCGTTTCCTCCGGGATGGTGGGCTCCGGGCCACCCATGAGCAGCCAGCGGCCCATGTCCGTCAGCCGCACTGCGCTCCAGCCCTCCGGAGCGTTGCCGCCCGCAGGCGTCACTGCCTGTGCGTACCCCAGGTCTACCAGCCCCAGCCAGTAAAGCCCTTCGCTGAGCACAGCCTTGATGAACACCCGCTCCACACCGCGCCAGCCTGCATCTTCGTCGCGGCCGAAATCGGCCCACGTCCAGCCGAGCGAGTTTGCGAGATACGGCGATGCAAACTGGTTGTCACTGTAATAGTAATAGCGCGCCTGGGTCTCCGCCAGTTCCCGGTCCACGAGGAAGCCCTCGTCGCTGTTGCGGAGATAGCGATCCAGCACATCCAGCGCAATCCACGGCTCGGCGGCCGCATCCTGCGCCTGGTGCCGGCGGAGCAGCTCGGTCAGGGCGGTCAGGACGCGCTTCCGCGCCTGCACGACGGCGGGCGGTGCGAAGTCGGTGATCGCGCCGGCGGCGCGGGTCGATCCCTGGACGTAGGTGGTCCACAGCTCATTCCACCAGGCGCCATCGCGCCACGCGTGAAAGCTGGCCCGCACCCGCGCTACAGCCGCCTGGCTGAAGAAAGCCGGCTGCGGATGGGCGATCAGCCTGTCGAAGTTCTTGTCCAGCTCAAGGAGGCCCTGCGCACTGAGCAGGCCACGGAGGAAGAAGAGCCGGCGATAGTCGGTCTCCTTGGTCCCGGAGGTCACAGTCTCGGCGGTGAGTAGTTGACCGGCGACGCGCTTGAGGTCCGCGACGCGCAACAGGCCGCTGTTGGTCAGGGAGAGGGGCGTCTCGCGCGTTGCGCTCCACATCAGGTAGAGGTCGCGCTGGCAGATGCGGGCCGAACCGGACAGCACATGTTCGATGGACGGCGGGGGTGTCGGAGCGACGCTAGTCGGTTCCGGCAGGTGGCGGGCCACCTCGTCGGGAATATAGACATAACGTCCACCACTGAAGCCTAGCCGTGTCGCAGTGGTGAAGGCCGTCGGCTGCCCGTAAGTCCAGATCATGCCGTGCAGGAGCAGGTGGGCCAGAATCTCGCTGAAAGCCTGCGGGTGCGGCGCCATCTCGGGTCGCGAGAGGGTGGACCAAATCGAAGCTGGCTTGCGCTTGTTCTCCCGCTCGATGATGCCGGCATCGACCAGGAGGCTCTGGAAGCGGCTTGTGCGCATTTCGCCGCCGGCGAGCTGGAGTTGTTCCAGGGCGCGCCGCGCCCGGTCATTCAGACGTGCATGGGCACGGCGAATCCGCTCAGGTTGGCCAATCAGCTCCAGCCACAGCCGTGTCTTGCCCTCCTTATTCTTGGGCGGGCTGACCTGGCCCGCCTCGATCAGGATGGTGCCGAGATCGTTCGCGTTGAAGAGACTGATAGCGTCGTAGAGGCTCGGGCGGGTCATGGCTTCACCTGCGGGGTGTAGCCGCGGCGGCGCAGGTCAGCCACCAGTTCGGTGACGCGCTCCGCATCGAGTGCCACGATGCAGCGCGGCGCGACCTGGTAAAGCCAGTCGCCGCCGATGCGCAGGATGGCCTGGATTTCCTCCGGCGTCATGTCGGCGCCAAACTCAATGACGGCCACCCCGTCGTGCAGGCGGAAGCGGCCGGCCCGCTGCTCCCAGTCATGCAAGCGGGCAACGGCCTCCGCAGGCAGGGACACCCCCGCGGCCGCGAAGCCCTCCAGCATGCTAGTTACCGTCAGACCTTGCGCCAGGCTGGTACGGAACACCGCCGCGTTCAACTGATAGTGTATCCGCTCACTGTTGCGGCGACTCTCGACCGCAATCAGGCGTAGCAGGGCATGCAGCGGCCCGGCCTGCCAGACGTTCTGCACGCTGAAAGAGTTTGGCTGGATGAACTGGAGCAGGTCCGGTGGGAGGGAAGTATCCTCGGCGGGAAGCTCGGTCTGCAGCCGGAACGCAACCGGCTGTTGTCCGGCATACCCGACCTGTACCAGGCCCAGCCATTGGGCCGGGCCCGTCAGAAGCGCTTCGACGAGGCGACCATTGGTGGCGTGCCAGGTCGGCCAATCCATCTTCCCCGAGTCCAGCGCCTTACCGCCCTGGTACCATTGCCATCTGCCGATGTTGCCGGTGCCAAGCGGTGTCGGGTTGATCTGCCGGATGAAGCGCACAAATTCCTCGAGTTTGAGCCATGTTGCGTCAAGATGCAACAGAAGGTTTAGCAGCCATTGGCGGAACTGGTCCACGAAACCGTAGGAGGCAAAGGCATCCATCCAGGGTGTGTTGTAGCGCAGCGTGAAGCCCTCGACGGACGCAACGGCAAGGTCCAGTTCGTTCCACGTCGAGGTCCTGCCGTAGGAAGGCTGCAGGTCGCCCATGACCCACCAGGTGCGCAGATGCAACACGCGCTCGTGCGGTGGTATGATCTCCCAGGTCGATCGTGCCGCGGCATCGACGACCAGGCGTGCACCGGGGCCGGTACGGTCGAGCTTGACCACCTGGCCCAAGGCAAGCTGTTCCAGGAGGAAGCGGGCGAGGTCTCTCTCGGCGGGCGTGGCATACCCCCAGGTGATCAGGGTGTCTCGCTTGACAAGGCCGGGCCGTTTGGTGAACGGACGGCCACTGCTGCCCGGGCTGAGGGGTGACGCGGGATGCGCCGGCTGTACGGCGACAGGCTGCTCGCTCTCGATGCGCGAGATGAGCCGGTAGATGATCGAGTTGAGCTCGTTCACACTGAAGGGCGGTCGTGTGACGGTCGTCGGCTCTGGTGTATGCAGCCAGGGCAGGCTCAGTGGTGGCAACCAGGTATCGAAAGCATCCGGAACCGATAAATAGTGTGTGGACGCCAGGAAGATCAGGCCGCGCGCCTGCAGAGCATCCAGGCTGGCCGAATATTCCGCCTGGCTGATAGTCCGCTGCTCCACATATGAAAGCGCCGACGCCTGATTGCCGTAGCTTGCGGTCTGCAGAATATCGTGCCACTGGAGGATGGCGGCCTGCGTCCTTGGTAACGCGTCGTAGATAGCCCGCATCCGGGGTGCGTCCAGCAGGTAGCCGGCCAGTTGCTCGACCAGGTCGGACTTCGCCGTCCCCTTGAGCGGCCAGCCCTGGGTGCGCGCAACCTGACGCAGGTCCGCGACAGAACGGGCTTGCAGCAGCCGAAGAAGTTCATCACGCTGCGCATCTTGCGGGTTGGAGGAGGGTGCCTGCGTCATCTCCGCCTACCACTCCGCACCGTTCAGTTCCGGGTTGTAGCCGGCCAGGTCGTCGCGATACAGAATCTCGTACTTGTACCCCTGCTCGGTCAGGAACATCTGCCGGTTCGCCCCGAACAGCTGGTCGCGCGTGTCCCGCATGACGAGCGCATAGAAGTGCGCCGGGCGGCCGTCCTGCTTGGGGCGCAGGATGCGGCCCAGCCGCTGCGCTTCCTCCTGTCGCGAGCCGAACGTGCCGCTCACTTCGATGGCGACGCTGACATCCGGCAGGTCGATGGCGAAGTTGGCAACCTTCGACACCACCAGGCAGCGCAGCGTGCCCTCGCGCATCTGGCCGTACAGCTTCTGCCGTTCGCGTACGGGCGTCTGGCCGGTCAGCAGGGGGGCGTTCAGCAGCCGGGCGATGTCGTGCAACTGGTCCAGGTAGGTGCCGATGACGAGCACCTGGTCATCGGGATGCTTGGCGATGAGTTGCTCGACGACCGGAATCTTCGCCGGGTCCGTTGCGGCCAGCCCATACTGCGCCCGGCTGTCGGCCATCGCGTACTCGAAGCGGCGCTCCGGGGCCATGTCCAGCCGGATTTCGTGGCAGTGGGCCGTCGCGATCCAGCCCTGCCGCTCCAGGTCCTTCCACGGCACATCGTACTTCTTGGGGCCGATCAGCGCAAAGACGTGATCTTCTTTGCCGTCCTCGCGCACGAGGGTGGCCGTCAGCCCGAGGCGCCGCCGTCCCTGCAGTTCGGCGGTCATGCGGAACATCGGCGCCGGCAGCAGATGCACCTCGTCGTAGACGATCAGGCCCCAGTCGCGCTCGTTGAACAGCTTGAAATGGGGGAAGTCGTCCGGCGTCAGCGGCTGGACGGATGTCCCGAAGTCATCGAAGAGGTCGGCCTCCTCGGCGGCGCGTGGCCTGCGCTTGTGATAGGTGAGAATCTGGTAGGTGGTGATGGTCACCGGCTTGATTTCCTTGACGTCGCCGGTGTACTCTCCCACCTCGTCAGCGGATAGGGAGGTCTTATCGAGCAGCTCCTCGATCCACTGGCGCACCGCCACCGTATTCGTGGTCAGGATCAGGGTGTTGGTCTGCAGCCGCTCCAGGACGCCCATGCCCACGATGGTCTTGCCCGCACCGCAGGGCAGCACGACGACGCCTGAGCCGCCCCGGGCCGACCCGTCGGCGTGGAACGTCTCGACCGCATCGCGCTGATAGTGGCGCAGGCTGAAGGCCTTGCCGTCGCGTCGTGCGGCCTCCAGCAGGCGGAGCGCCAGGCCGGCGCCATCGACATAGCCCGCCAGGTCTTCCGCAGGGAAGCCGACATCCACGAGGGCCTTCTTGACGTGCCCGCGCATGGCCGGGTTGACCTGCACGGTGCGCTCATCGATCTGGCCGGTGATGAACTGGCTGACCTTCCGCTGGCGGCTGACCTCCAGCAGCAGCAGCGGGTCTTCTGCGCTGAGCAGCAGCCCGCCATCCGGTGCACGGCGCAGCTTCAGCCGTCCGAAGCGCGATACATAATCGCGCACGTCGGCCTGGATGTTGCCCGGAACGTCGTATTTACTATAGCGGGTCAGCGCCTGCAGGATGGCGTCGGCGTCGAGGCCGCTGGCCGCGGCATTCCACAGCGAGAGGGGCGACAGCCGGTAGGTGTGGATGTGCTCGGGGCTCTTTTCAAGCTCTGCAAAGCGCGCAAGCGCGTCGCGCGCTTCCTGGTAGCTGGGGTTATCGACTTCCAGCAAGACCGTCCGGTCGCTCTGCACGACCATCGGATTCAATGGATTAACGGCCATAGTGCGTTGATTTTCTCACGATACATGCTGCGCACGGACTGCGCATGCGGATTGACAACGAAATCCCCCGGCCTGAGGGCATCGGGCCGGTGGGTGTGGAGGGTGTGGAGGGTTGGTAGTATTGTTAAATACTTTTTCGGCAATGTTAATTTGCATCCTATATACCCTCCACACCCTCCACACCCTCCACACCCTCCACACCCTCCACACCCTCCACACCCTTAACACCCTTCACCGGTCAACAATCTATCATTCTATCACAGGAACCGTTCACGGCCTGCACTTCGATCATTGGACCTTGCGCGTCAGCCTTTGCGCCGCAGCACCTTGATCCCCCCAGCAGTGGGTTGAGCAGCAGCACGGTGCGGCCCGTTTTGACCTGGAGCTTCTTGAGCAGCGCTTCGTCCATCTCGTCCATCGTTTCCTCAGCATTCGCAGTCAGCAACGCACGATTATACCACAGGAGCGGCCGGTGGCGCGTGTATCGATCGAGGAAATCTGGATCCAACCTCCCATCGTCTGCATGACGCTCCAGCTGGATTTCCCGCCCTTACTTCCCAAGGATGAGCGTGCCCCACTGGGTCGGGTTGTCATGCGTCGAGCGTGCGGGGGAGGACGACAGGACCGTCTGCTGGGCCGGGGTGCTGCCGTCGTTGTCGTTGACCGCAAGATTGAAGCCGAAAGGTGTGCCGGCGGCTGCCGCTGCAGTCACCTCACCGGCAGTCAGATCGAAGGCGGCCCACGGAATCAGCGCCTCGACCCGGTAGCCGGTGGTGCCCTGCGCGACTGCTGCCGGAATATCGAGCGTGCTTTCGCGTGCATACGGCAGCCACCGATAGCCGCGTGGGCTGGCGGCCTGCGGCCCGTAGCTCAGCCCGATCTGGTAGTCATCCGCCGAACTGCTGGGGTCGGCCAGGTCGCCGGCGAGGTCCCGGTCGAAATTCAGCTCGAGCCCGTCGCCCTGCCACATGTCGGTGTTCTGCGGGCCGGGCGCATAGGCCTCATCGGTCACTTCGAGCGCGAGATAGAGGCCGCCGGCGGCCCAAGCCACCTGGAAGCGCGCTGCCAGGTCGCTTGCGCCGGTCCACGCTGCGCGGCCGTGCACGAGTCCGCTGACGGGCTGCCAGTCGCCGGGCCACTCGCTGAAATCGGCATCCAGCGTGGCGGCCAGCGGCTGCGCCGTGAATCTCCCCTGGCCGGCGGGACGGGCGACCGCAGAGGCCGGCCCGGACGCAGGCGCGCTGAGTACACCGAGATTGGCGCTGCGCCAGCCGGTCGCGTGCACGGCGAGTGCGAGCGGCCGCCAGCCGGGCTCGGCTGCAAAGTTATACAGCTCGTCGGCGGTGCAAGAGGCGACACCTGAGCTGCGCAGCAGGAAGCCCCGCTCGAACGGCTGGAGCAGGGCACAGAAGCCCTTCTCGCGGTCCGTTGCCCAGCCCAGCGCCCGGAAGACATCGTCGCGGGTCGACCAGACCCAGCCGAACCCCCGCTCCGGAGCGACAAGTCCGGCCGGCGCGCTGCCGCGGCCCGCAGGCGGCTCCCCGTTCCAGGGCTCGGTGATCGGCAGCCAGCCGCCATCGTTCAGCAGGACATAGGCTTCGTCGGTGTCGCTGCGCCAGAGCATCGCGCCGCGCTCGAACGGCTCCCAGGCAGCCCAGACGACCGACGCAGGACCCCGTGCACAGCCGAGCTCGGCCAGGCTGTAGAGGGGGGCCAGGTCTGCTGCAACATCCGACGTACAGGCCGGCGGCTCGGTCGGCGTCGCCGATTCGGTCGGTGCAGGTGTCGGAGTGACGGTTGCGGTGGGGAGTGCGGTCATCGTCGCGGTGGGCGTTCCTGCGGCCGGCACGCCAGTGGGGGCTGCAGTCGCCGTCGCCTGCGCGACTGCGCCAGGCGTGCCCGGCGTGGAGGTCACGGCGGGCGGCGTCCACGCGCTGCCGGAGGAGCCAACGCGCTGGCGGAAGGTCATCGCGGCGAAGATGCCCGCGATGAACACGAAGGCGATCAGGACAATGCCTGCAACCATGTAAGGATTGCGCCGGGCGGCCGGCTGGCCGGGTGGCTGGGAATACGGATCAGTCACGGTATCTCACTCTCTCTTTACGACAGCCAATCATAGCACATCTGGTGACAATACACCGTGCCGCTGCGTTTCTCTGTGAGCGCGGGTACAGGGGCGAAAGGCGATCGCCGCATCTCAGTCAGCGAGGCGCAGAGCCCGGTACCACAGCCCCCCGGCACTCGTGACCAGCAGGCCCAGGACTGCGCCGGTCAGGAGGGCGGCGGCCGGCCCGTAGGCGTCGGTCAGCCAGCCGATGAGCACGTAGCCGAGGGGCAGGCTGCCGTCGAAGAAGAGAATGTGTACGCTCATCACCCGGCCGCGCAGGTGGTCCGGGGTCGTCATCTGGAGCCAGGTGATCGCTCGGACGGCAAAGGCAATCTCGGCGCAGGCAACGCCGGCGAACAGGACAAGCGAGAGCGGATAGATGCGTGAGAACGCGAACAACGCTTCCAGCAGGCTGAAGGCCAGTCCGCTGAGCAGGATGCTGCGGATCGTGGGCTGCCGGTTGCGCCAGGCCAGCCAGAGCGTTGCTGCCAGCGCGCCGACGCCGCTGGCCGTCGAGAGGAAGCCCAGTCCCTGCGGGCCCGCCTGCAGGACGTCGGTGGCGATGAACGGGAGCACGATGCCGAAGTTCGAGCCGAAGAGCAGCACCAGTCCGACCACGCTCAGGACGAGCAGGACCGCCGGTGTCCGGCGGATGTAGCTCAGGCCTTCGCGCACGCTGTGCAGGGTGTCGAGGCGCTGCGTGCTATCCGGCAGCCGTTGCGCCGGAACATGCAGCTCCCGGCTGCGAATCAGGGCCAGCGCGACAATCAGGGGCAGAAAGCTCAACGCGTTCAGCAGAAACAGCGAGGTCACGGAGGTAGCCGCAATGATGATGCCGCCAAAGGCCGGACCGATGATGCGGGCCAGATTGCTCAGCGAGGAGTTCAGCGCGACTGCGTTGGGCCTCTCGTCGCGGCCCACCAGTTCGACCACGAACGCCTGCCGTGCCGGGCGGCTCAGGCTGTTCGTCAGCCCCAGCAGAAACGCCAGCGTGTACAGGTGCCAGAGTTGGATGGCGCCGGCCACTATCAGCACCCAGAGGGCAAATGCCTGCAGCGCGGCGGCGGTCTGGGAGACGAGCAGCAGCCGGCGTTTAGGCCAGCGGTCGGCCAGGATGCCGCCGAAGAGCGAGAAAAGCAGGATCGGCAGGGCTTGCAGCGCGCCCACGAGCCCAAGCTGCCACGGGCTGTCGGTCAGCTCCATGACGAGCCAGGCCTGGCCCAGGCTCTGCATGTCCGAGCCAATCAGCGATACCAGTTGGCCGGACCAAAAAAGCCTGAAGTTGCGCTGGCGCAGCGAAGCAAGGGTGCGTGGTAAGCCGAGGCGCATATTCGCGGGACTAAGGGGCGATGGCTGGCTCGGAGGGTGACTTGCCGGTCAGAGCTGCTGCGAAGCGCCAGAGGGCATCCAGCCGGACAAGCCGGGCGGCTGCCAGATACGCCACGGCGCCCGCTGCGCCACAGGCGGCCAGCGTCACCAGGCCGCCCCAGCCTGCGTGCTCTGCCAGCCCGGCAACGACGAGCACGACGGCGGCCATCGCAGCCGAAGCCGCCAGCGTGCGCAGGAGGGATAGGGCAGTCTCGCGGCCTTCGATGCCGCCGATCCGCCGGCCGAGAATGAACAGGAGCGCGACGACCTCCAGCGTGATCGCGATGGAGTTTGCCAGCGCCAGTCCGCCGTAACCCAGGCTGCGCATCAGGACGAGGCCGAGGCCGATGCTGAGTGCGGCGGACGCGGCTGCCAGCCACAGGGGAGTGACGGTGTCCTGGAGCGCAAAGAAGGCGCGCGCGGCCAGCTCCAGGCAGGTGTGCCCGGCCAGCCCGAGTGCGTAGAACCGCAGCGCCACGTAGACGGCCTCCGTCGCTGCCGCATCGAACTCCCCGCGCTGATACAGCAGCGCGAGCAGGGGTCTTCCGAGCAGCACGAGCGCGACCGCAGCCGGAACCGCCAGCGCGAGGACCGTACGCAGCGACTCGCCCAGGGTGCGGCGCAGCCCTGCGTGGTCGTGCCGTGCGGCGAGCACGGCCAGCGTCGGGAAGGCGACCAGCCCGAACGCCGTGCCGATGATGGTTTCCGGCAACTGCATGGCATCCCAGCCCCATTCGAGCGCGCTGACGCTCCCCGCGCCGAGCCGAGACGCCAGGTTGGTCGTCGCAAGCAGGCTGAGGTGAAAGACGCCGAGGTCGAGCACGCGTGGCCCCATCAGCCAGGCGACCCGGCGCACGCTCCCGCGATCGGCGGACAGCACCGGCCACCACCGGAAGCCATAGTGGACCAGTGCGGGAACCTTGATGAGCAGGTGGAGCAGTGCCCCGATCACGGCGCCCACGGCCAGTCCACGCACACCCCAGGTGGGGACGAGCCATAGTGCGGCTGCTGCGATGCTCAGGGGGTAGACGATGGGTGCGAGCGCAGGAAACAGGAAGTGCTGGAAGCCGTGGAGCACGCTGCCCTGCACCGCGCTGATGCCGAAGATGACGGTGGACAGGAGGACGATGCGCATGATGCCGGCGGTTTCAACCTGCTGTGCCGCATCGAAGCCCGGTGCAATGACCGTTCGCACGAGCCACGGCGCGACGATGGCGGCCAGGACCGCCAGCACCCCGACCACCAGCACGACCCAGTTGGTGATCGCGCTCGCCAGCCGCCACGCGCCCGGCCGATCCTCCACGGAGAGGAAGTCCGCAAAGACAGGGATGAAGGCAGTCGCCAGCGCGCCGCCGGCGACGATCGTGAACAGCAGGTCGGGCAGCTTGAAGGCCGCATAGTACGCATCCAGCCCCGCACCGATGCCGAATGTGCGGCCGATAATCATGTTGCGGAACAGGCCCGCGGCCGCGGCCACCGCGAACGCCGCAGACACCATCAGCACATTGCGCGCGAGGTGGCGGGCGGTCCGGCGGCCCTCGTCGGTCACGGCAGGCCCGCCAGCGCGACGCTCGCCTCCGCATAATGTGGGTTGAACTCCAGCGCAGCCTGCCAGGCTGCCCGCGCACCCTCGACATCGCCCTTGGCCTGAAGCGCGCGGCCGCGCCAGAAGAACAGCTCCTCGACCGACTTGGCCTGCGCCAAGGTGGCATCCGCCAGCGCGATGACCTCGTCGTAACGCCCGACCTCGAAATACGCCCGGAACGGGGCGAACTGGTACCACAACATGCGCCACGGGAGCTTGATATTGCGTGCCTGGTCGAACGCCTGGGCTGCGCGTGGATGGTCACCCAGCGCGACCAGGCTGCTGCCCAGGTTGAACCAGGCGAACGGGTCCTGTGGATTGGCTTGCGCCGCACTCTCGGCTGCGGCGAGCGACCGCTGCCACATGGCCGTGTCGTCCAGGTCGCCGCCGATGATGGCCTCCACCGCTGCGGCGCGTGCATCGTCATACGTCACGACATACGCCCGGTTGAACACGGCCCATAGCCGGTCCAGCCCGTCATACGGCAGGCGGATGCCTGCGTAGGGCTGGTCCTTCTTGATGCCGTGCGAATCATAGGAATCGTAGACCACCCATTCGCCGGCCGGGTCGTCATAGCCCACGATGAGCCGGTAATGGCCCATGCCATCGTTCGGCTCCGGCTCATACCAGGTCTCGATCAGGACCGGGACACCGGCGTCGACGAGCGCGCGCAGGCGGCCCGCATCCCCGTTGACGCGCGCGATCGAGCGCAGGCCCTGGCTGCGCGCATACTCGGCCATTTCCCACGGATTAACGTTCTTATCATCGCGATAGGGGCGCAGGGTTGAGGCGACGGTATCCTGGCCGTGCTGCACGCCGAAGTAGCTCAGGTTCATCGCCAGCGTGGCCGGGCCGCAGTTGTTCCAGGTCTGCCAGTAATGGGCCAGCCCGGTGAGCTGGTTGGCGGGCAGGACGGGCGGCGCGAGGGTCGCAGTGGGCGGCGGCATAGTCGGCGTGGGGGTGGGCATGCGGGTTGGTCGCTGCGTATGCAGGCTCTCGGCATCGTCGTCGATGCCTGCGAGCGCCGCACCTGCCTGTGCTGCCGCAGCCACGACTGCGCTGCGCTCGGCGACCGTGCGGGCCGTCGTATTTGCGCGGAACAAGGGGCCGGAGGCTATCGTGTCGGACGAGACTGCCGGGCGTGAGGGTTCGACCACAGCCGGCACAACGGCAGCAGCGACGGCGGTGTTCTCCCGGGGCAGTACGCCGGACGACACGGCGGACGACGTGAACTCAAAGTCTGCAGCCGGCTGCGCCGCAGCCATCGGCGTGGGCACGTAGACGGGATGGGGCAGGTAATCTGCGATTTCGGCGTTCGCACGCCGCCACAGCCCCTCGGGGCCGCCATAACGTATCAGGCCGGCTGCCAGTATGAGGGCTCCGGCCACCAAAAACGCGAGCAGGCTCCACCTGGCCGCGCGCTGTATTGTCCTGTTCAATGCGGGTTAACCTTGAAGCGGATTTTCGCTGATTTCGGATGACGTTTGGGCAATCGACGTCCTTATGGCAGTAGACGTCCCCATGAGTGAATGCGTTCCCAATCCGGTGAAGCGAAGGATAGCACGAGATCGCGATTATCGCAACATTCGGCGCGTGACAGGAGATACACAGCGGGCCTTCGAGGTCTCGTGCCAACCTTCGGTTGGCGCTGACCTCGAAGGCCTTGCCCGTCGGGTTCACCCTGGAAGCAGTTTACTGACCGCCGAACAGCAGCGGGAGATAGGTCGCCTCGAACTCTCCGGTGACTTCGACGGTAGCATGTGCGTGACCGCTGTTCGCGCCCGCATCGAATGCCAGCACCGTAACCTCATACGTCCCGGCCGCAGGGGCCGTCCAGGAATAGGTGTAAGGCGCGCTGCGGTCCAGTGCGACCGTTGTGCCGTCCACCTGCCAGGCAACGAGCGTGACGGCGGTGTCGTCGGTCGCTTCGGCCGCGAGCGAGACGACGGGGCTGCCGGGCAGTTGCGTTGCGGTGAGGCTCACCTGCGGGGAGTTGACATCGCCGCCCAGGCCGATGCTCTTGCGTGGATGGTCGGCCATGCCCGTCAGGTAGGTCACGGCAGGGAGGTTGCGTTCTGTCTCGTGCGGAATGCTGAGGGCCGTCGGATAGAAGCCCGGGTTGGAGAAGACCGGGTACATCTCGAAGGTGAAGGCGAAGATCCCCCGCTCGCCATAGAGCCAGTCCACCGTGTCGCCGGCGGTGAGGTACAGCGCGGAAGCCTGCTGTGGTGTGTAGTCATTCGTAGCAGCCATGCGCCCTGCGAGGGCGGCAAACGCACGATAATCGTCGGGGTGCATGTCGGCCGGCTGTTCCTCGAAGGTATATCCGTACGGGTACAGGATGAGCTCGCCGTAGGTGTGGAAGCTGATGGCTGCCGTAATATTGGGGTGTGCTATGACGAAATCCCGAATCGCCTGGGTCTCGGGCTCGGAAAACGGCGCGGGGCCACGGTAGGTGTCGGTCGAAGGGAAGGGACTCGAGCCCTCGCCGCCCCAGCGATAGCCGTAGTTACGGTTCAGGTCTACGCCGTAGCTGTCGTCGCTGTTGAGCCGGCGGTTCTTGCGCCAGTAGCGGTAGTAGCCGGTCTCGACGTCGTATTCGCCGCCGTCCGGGTTGGCGTTGGGCAGGATCCAGATCTCCCGCTGTTCGACGAGGTTGGTCAGCGCGGGATCGATGCCGTAGCCCTCGGTGAACAGGCGGATGATCGCCAGGGCCATCTCGACGGTCAGGTGCTCGCGCGCGTGGTGCAGGGCAACGAACAGGATGGCCGGTTCGCCGGTCTCGGCCCGCTCCGGATGGTCGCTGATCTTGACTGCCGGGATGGTGCGTCCTTCCACGCTGATGCCCACATCGACCAGCCGGACGATGCCGGGATGAGCGGCTGCCGTGTCCGCCAGTGCAGCCATGAGTTCGGCATAGTTGTGGTAGGCCGCATCCGCCGGCGGAAAGTCGAGCGGCGTGACTGCCAGTGGACGGATGCCGGCTGCGCGGGCCGCTGCCAGCTCCGCCTCGGTCATCACGCTGACCGCGTTCTCTCCGCTCAATCCATCGATGGCGATGCCCTGCTGCACCAGGGCCGTGCGCTCGGCCGCACCTGACGCGGGGAGGACGACGGTGTAGAGGCGGGGCGCAGGGGGGGTGCCCTGACCCGGTTCGGCCTGGAACGCGACTGCGTCGCGCGACGTCGCTATCAGTGGGAGCACGCTCCCCCAGAGCAAGCTCACCGAGAGCAAGCTTGCCCAGAGCAGGCTTGCTGCCAGCAGGCGGCTCAAGCGGCGGGTTGACATGGCGGCTCCTGTTCGTGGAGTTTGGCCTGTGATTATAGCATTTTCGGGGCAGGCGTGGTAAAATCAGGTCGTGAAGGGCCAGGGCAAAGGCGCCGCGGCCCGTTCTGCGCGGTTACACTATGCCAGAAAGGAACGAGATAACCTATGTCACAGGACTCGTACACAGTCGAGATTTGCGGAGTGACCCGGCAACTGCCGTTGTTCGAGGTGGCGCCCAAAGTCCGCATCGCGATCTTCAATATGCTCGGTGACACTGAAGTCGTTGAGGCCATTGCAGAAGAGCTGGCGCGCCGCCTGCCGCGGGAGGGTGTGGACGCGCTGATGACGGCAGAGGTCAAGAGCATCCCGCTCGCTCACGCGCTGGCCGTGCGCATGAATCTGCCCTACATCGTCGCGCGCAAGACGCGCAAGCCCTACATGGTCGGCGCAGTGAGCGTCGAGGTGCTGTCCATCACCACCGGCCAGCCGCAACTGCTCTGGCTCGATGGCAAGGACCTGGGCCTGGTAAAGGGCAAGCGCATCATCCTGGTCGATGACGTCATCAGCACCGGCAGCACGTTGGCTGGGATGCGCAAGCTGGTCACCGAAGCGGGCGGAACCGTGGTTGCCGAGTCTGCGGCCCTGACCGAGGGGAATGATCCCGAGCAGTGGAAGCACATCATTGCGACGGGCAATCTGCCCGTGTTTCTGGGTTAGCCTGTGATCGAGAAAGTTGCGGCAATCGACCGCCGCTATGAAGAACTGAACCGCCTGATGGCCGACCCGGCGACGACAACCGATCCCGGCCGGCTGGCGGACCTGGCGCGCGAGCAATCCGAGATCGAGGAACTGGTGATGCTCTACCGGCAGTATCTGGCTGCCAACGACGAGCTGGCCGGTGCGATGCTCCTGCGCGATGAGGGCGGCGACCCTGAGATGAACGAGCTGGCGCAGGTGGAAATCGACCGGCTCGAAGCCGAGCAGGCGGAACGTGAGGCACGCATGCACCTGCTGCTGCTGCCCAAGGACCCGCTCGACGACAAGAACGTCATCGTGGAAATCCGCGCAGGCACGGGAGGCGATGAAGCCGCCCTGTTTGCCGGCGACCTGTTCCGGATGTACGCGCGCTGGGCCGAGAATCACGGCTTCAAGACGGATATCCTGAGCCACCACGAGACGGGCACGGGCGGATTCAAGGAAGTCATCTTCCAGGTACGCGGCCGCGGCGCCTACTCGCAGCTCAAGTTCGAGAGCGGCGTCCATCGGGTCCAGCGTGTGCCGGTGACGGAGGCGCAGGGCCGCATCCACACATCGACGGCTACCGTGGCAGTGCTGCCCGAAGTCGACGATGTCGAGGTGGACATCCGGGCGGAGGACGTGCGCATCGATGTTTTCCGTGCAACCGGGCCGGGCGGACAGAGCGTGAACACGACCGACTCCGCGGTGCGGATTACACATCTGCCGACCGGATTGGTGGTAAGCTGCCAGGACGAAAAGTCGCAGCTGCAGAACCGCATCAAGGGCATGCAAATCTTGCGGGCGCGGCTCTACCAGGCGGAGCAGGAGCGCCGCCAGAACGAGCGCAGCGAGACGCGGCGCAGCCAGGTTGGCTCGGGAGATCGAAGCGAGAAGATTCGCACCTACAACTTCCCGCAGAACCGGGTGACGGATCACCGTATCGGCAAGACCAGCCATAACCTGACCGGCGTGTTGAGCGGCGGCCTCGATGAATTTATCGAAGAACTGGCGTCAACCGAACAGACCGAGAGACTAGAAGCGATCAGCGAGGAATAGACGTGCAAGAACAACCACCTCACGGGAACTCGTCCGAGCCCCAACGGGGAGGCTCGAATGGCAGTGCCGCCGGCGAGCATGAGGTCCAGACAGCAGGCATCCATGGCATAGCCCCGGCGTCAGGCATCGGTGCGCCGGAGAAGCAAGCCAACGGCACGACGAAGAGCGGGAATGGGCGCTATGAGATCGTCTGGTCATTGGACCGGACCAGCGATGTCGGACGCGCCTTGCTGGCCGCAGTGCGGCGGCTGCGCGAAGCGGACGTGGAATCGGCCCAGCTGGATGCCGCAGTGCTGCTGGCATATGTGTTGGGCGTCAACAAGACGTGGGTATATGCCCACCCTTCGCGCCCGCTGACGGAGCCGGAGATCAGCCGGTACGAGGCGTTGGTGCGGCGGCGCATGCGCCATGAGCCGGTGGCGTATCTCATCGGCTACAAGGCGTTCTACGGGCTCGATATCACGGTGGACCAGCGGGTGCTGATTCCCCGGCCGGAGACCGAGATGCTGGTCGAGCGGGCGCTCGCCGAACTGCAGTGGCGGTCACAGGATGTAAAGACGCCGGTCGTAGCAGACGTCGGCACGGGCAGCGGCGCGATTGCCGTGGCAGTGGCCTGCAACGCGCGTCACGCTACCGTGTATGCGGTGGATATCTCCGGCGACGCGCTGGCCGTTGCTGAGCAGAACATCTGGCGCTACGGGCTGGCCGAGCAGGTTCACCTGCTGCCGGGTTACCTGCTGGACGTTCTGCCTGAGCCGGCGGACGTGATCCTGGCGAACCTGCCCTACGTGGCGACGGGTGCACTGGCGAAGCTGCCGCCCCAGATACGGGAGTACGAGCCGGTGCTGGCGCTGGACGGCGGGCCGGATGGACTGCGGGTGATCGCGAAGCTCCTCGGCCAACTGGCGACACCGGAAGGCCGCAGCAAGCTCAAGCCCGGGGGCAGGGTATACCTGGAGATTGGCTCAGACCAGGGCGCCGCAATGCGTGCACTGGTGCGTGATCTGCTGCCCGAGGCCACCGTCGAAATTCAGGTGGACTACGCCGCGCTGGACCGGGTGGCTGTGATTAGCTTTTGAGTGACGGATGACCATTCGACTATTGGCCTTTGACTATGACGGGACCGCCGCCATCGACGGCGGGCTGCCGAGCGCGGCGGTCTGTGAGGCCCTGGCGGGTGCACAGGCACGCGGGGTGCGCGTGGTGCTGGCGACCGGGCGCACCTACGCCTCGGCGCTGCCGTACGCACGCGCACTCGGCCTGCACGACCCGGTGATCTGCTACCAGGGCGCGATGGTGCGCGAGCTGGCCGGGACAGATCCGCATACGCTGCTCATCGAGCCCCTGCCGGAAGAGCCCCTGGCCGAGGTCCTGGCCCATGCAGAGGCAGAGGGCTTGGACCTGACCCTGTACGACGAAACCGCCATGTACTATGCGGAGATGCGGCATCCGCAGGCATTCTACGACCGCTGGTTCGGGATGCCCATGCGCCGCGTGCCCAGCCTGCCCGAGGCCGTCGCCCACATCCGTGCAGCCGGCAGCTATCCGATCAAAGGCCTGTACATTGCGGAGGCGACCGAGAACGACCGGCTCGTGCCTGACCTGCGCGCGCGCTTTGGTGAGCGCCTGAGCGTGGTCCGGTCGCACGACCTGTTCGCGGAGCTCATCTCACCGGCCGCGTCGAAGGGCCATGCACTCGCGCACCTGGCGCAACTGTGGGGCATTCCCCAGGCTGAGACCATGGCAGTCGGTGACTCGGGCAACGATGCCAGCATGATTGCGTGGGCCGGGGTCGGCGTGGCGATGGGCAACGCATTACACGAAGCCGCTGCCGTCGCAGACTGGGTTGCCCCTTCGGTCGAAGACGACGGCCTGGTTGCGGCCATCGACAAGTTCGTGGTGCACAATGGCCGCACCTGATGCTCCGACCCCTGTGCTCGATCTGTCCGAGCGATCGGTCGAGCAGGCGGTGGCGCTGCTCCAGGCGGGCGAACTTGTCGCGTTCCCGACCGACACCGTCTACGGCGTAGGCGCCGTGGCGTGGGACGAGGACGCGGTAGACAAGCTGTACTCCGCCAAGATCCGGGCAGGCCACAAGGCCATTCCGGTACTCCTGGCCGACCCGGCAGACCTGCTCCTGGTCGCTTCGGACTTGCCCCCGGCAGCATTGCGTGTAGCCGAGCGTTTCTGGCCGGGCGCACTGACGCTGGTTGTCCCGCGTAACCGCCGTGTGCCGGACATCGTCACTGCGGGCGGCGACAGCGTCGCGGTGCGCGTGCCGGACCACGATGCGGTGCGCGCAATGATCCGTGCCGCAGGCGCGCCACTCGCGACCACCAGCGCCAACCTCTCAGGAGAGCCAAGCCCCGTCACCGCCGCCGAAGTTGCCGCGCAGCTGAGCGGTCGCGTCAGCCTCATCCTGGACGGGGGGCCGTGTCCGGGCGGCACGCCTTCCACCATCCTGGACCTGACCGGCGAGACCCCGGTGATTCTTCGTGAAGGGCCTCTCACTCTGGCAGACATCGAAGCGGCTATGTTATAATTGCTGCATGTTAATCGGCATTGACGCCAGCCGTGCCACGACAACCCACCGCACCGGGACCGAGAATTACTCGCTGCGCCTGATCCGCGGGCTGCTCCAGGCCGAGACGGAGCATCGGTTTCGCCTCTACACGCAGCGGCTCCCGCCGGATGACCTCTTCGCTGCGCCGCGTGCGGAGATTCGGTTCATGCCCTTTCCGCGGCTGTGGACACACCTGCGCCTGAGCGCGGAGATGGCCCTGCACCCGCCCGACGTGCTGTTCGTGCCGGCGCACGTGCTGCCGCTGGTGCATCCGCGGCGCAGCGTCGCAACGGTGCACGACCTGGGTTTTCTGCGCTACCCGGAAGCCCATCTGCCCCGCGACCTGCGTTACCTGCGCTGGTCGACGGGCTGGAATGCCCGGCAGGCTGCGGCGGTCATTGCGGATTCGGCCGCGACAAAGGCCGACCTGGTGCAAGCTTACGGGATTCCCGCCGGCAAGGTTCACGTGGTCTATCTGGGCGGGCCGGAGGGTGTGACGCAGCCTTGGACCGGCGCGGACTCGCCTGGAGGGCCGCGTTCCACGCCCGCTCAGGCTGCCGATATCGAGGTATTATCCCGGTACGGACTGGCGGGTGCGAGAGGCGAGGGCCCTGCACCTTACCTGCTCTACATCGGGACGCTGCAGCCGCGCAAGAACCTGGCCCGCGTGATCGACGCTTTTGCGTGCATCGCCGCTGACCCCTCAGTGGCACCCTACC
>CAZTMA010000037.1:13888-38057 GCA_964614645.1 uncultured Anaerolineales bacterium | reverse complement strand
CGCATTGAGCGCATCGCCGACGGCACGGGTGTCGTCCTGGAAGATGGCCTTGACCAGCCCCTGATTCAAGGTTATCAGCGCGCTGCCCACGTGCAGGCCGCTCGGGCCAATCGTCGCGATCGAGCCCTGGTTCGCGGTCAGGAACATGGCCTCGCCGTATGACCGGTAGTCGCCGTAGAAATCATAGAGATTAACAAAATAGCCGGTCCAGCAGGAGTAGTCTGCCGTCAGCGGCCACTGCGCTGTCGGCGACATATTCTTGATCGAGAAGTTGCTGATGACCTGCGTACTACCCCAGATGAACTTCGAAGCATGGCCGAACCACTGCAGCATCACGCTGTCGCCCAGCGCAGCCTTGATGGCATCGTTCATGTTAGGCGTGCCGTCTTCCGGATAGGCATAGATGTAATCAGATTCCCAGTACAAGTGACGGCTGTCATATGAAGCGGGCAGCCAGTTCAGGCGCACCTCCTCGCTGAACGCATGGAAGTTGCCCGCCGGGTCGTCCGCCTGATCGGCCACAAAGCTGACCATCTTCTGCCAGTCGCCATCCGGAGCAAAATCTGGCCGCGTCGCATCCTCGTACCGCAGTATCTTGTTGATCGCCGCGGTCAACTCTGCCGGATTCTGCGCCGGTATGCGCCCCAACGCCATATCGGGCATATAATCGTCGGGCCCGTTAACGCTGGCATACCGGTTATCGGCCGCAGTCTCACCGATCCACGGATCGACATCGCTCAGATAGGGTGGAATCAGATTGAGCATGGGCGAACCAAGGGCGTTCTTAAAATCGTAGTGGCCGTCACCCACCAGCAGCACGTAGTGAGGCCGCGGACCGCCCACATTCCAGTTGAAATACGCGTAAGTCAGGAAGTTACGAATGGCCTCCGGATCGAGCCGCCCGCCGCTGTAGAGGTCGTAGACATGTTGCACGTCCACCTTCGCAACCCGCAGCCCCTGAGCAGTGCGGAAGTCCAGCAGTGGCTGGACGGCATCCCACAGCGAACGGTGGACGATGGCGATGTAGTCATAGTTGTTGGCCGGCGTATTCCATGCCGGTGCATCGGCAACTTCCACCGCAGCCGGCGCCAGCAGCGCAGCCTGGCTCGCCAGGTAGTAGCTTGGGGCCGGGCTGCCGGCAGACCACGTATCCCAGAAGAGGATGTCGTAGCCCGCACCTGTACTGGTGGCCTGCGGCGGCGCAAGGATGACCGGCTGCCGCGGGTCACGGACATCGTAGGCCGTCACCTGGTCTGTGGTGAAGCCCGTCGCTTCGACTGTCACCGACGTATCCGTGGGCGCCAGATTCAACCCCTTGATGTGGAGCCGGTCCTGCTGGGCCTTGGCCAGCGCAGGATAGTCCAACTCCACCCAGTCTGGCGAAACCCAATAGCCGGTCACGCCAGGCAACTGGGCCAGCGCAGCTTCCAGGCGCAGGTTATTATTGCCCTCCATCAGCGCTGCGAGCGGGACGTCGACGTCGACTACGTGCGTCACGCTACCATCCCACTGGTGCACACCAAGATCGTAGCCATTGATACTCAGTGCAACTGATTGGTCCGGCACCTGGGCGAGCGATTGGCCGCCATGGAAGGCCGCACGCAGCCGGGCGGTTCCCGTCCCTGCCAGATTCTGCAAAGCCAGGGCATAAGTCGTCGCGGCCACAGGCACAGACGCATTGGCGTACAAAGGGTTATCAAAGATGTGATCCACATTGCGCGGCAGATCGTAGGTGCTGTAATACACCCGGTCCTGCTCGAAACGGAGCGTCTGCTGCATGACGTTCGTCGTCACTGGCGCCGCCGGCGGGGTGCCCGAGTGCGGGGCCATCCGGCCTCCCGCAGCGCCTCCATAGGTGAAGAAATAGACATTCTCCTTCATGTAGCGGCCGCGGTACGCTTCAGCGTAGAAGATGACCAGGTCGCCGTCGTTCAGGATTCCATCCGCATCCACCACCTCGATAGCGATGGGCTGTCCCAGATAGGTCATGGCGAAGCCGGCAGTGCTCGTGCCCGCAGGCACACCTTTGGCGGTCAAGTCCGCATAGGTCAGCCGGTGCATGCCTTCATTGCTGGTATGAATCCGCAGGGCATTGGCCGCTGCAGGCGCGGCTGCAACAGCCACCGGCAACTCGCTGACCGCGGCCTCTTCCGGTGTCTCCGTCGGGGTAATCTGGATGCGGAACTCAGGGTGATAGTGGAGCTGCTGCGTTACCGGGTTATATTGGAACGGATAGACGCGGACAGGCAACAGGCGCTGCTCGCCCTGCCAGATCGGTTCGCCCGTGACCACAGGGGCTGCGGGATGGAAAGCATCGACGCCGTAGACCGCGGGATCGGGCCGGTCGATCACCGGTACGGCCGATGGCCGTTCCTCCGGCGGCAGCGCAACCCAGCTCGCCGCGTCGCTCACATCCAGGTCCGGCACCGGCACGGCCGGCACCGCGACGCGCGGTTCCAGCAGGCGGCTGCCGGGCACTTCAAAGGTCATTTCCCACCCGCCGGTCGGCGGCAGCGCGACCAGCGTGCCATAGACTGGCAAGAGCGGATGTCCAGGTGTGGTTTCGACAGCGTAACCGGGTACGATGATACCCGTATCAGACAGATGGTATTCGGGGGTGCGCACCAGCAGTGTGATGGGGGATGGGCCTTCGCTAGTGGACAAATAAGCCGCGCCAGCCGGCGCGGCCATATTGCCAAACACGAGGACCGCCACCATGATTGCCCACACTGCACCGCGCCAATGACGGGGCCAGGGTCGTCGCATTACGATCTCCGTAATCAATACACCGCTCAACCGGACAACACAGCGGCAACATTAGATCTTTCACTCGTCGATAGTACGGACACCCTATTACTTGGGTACACCGCAATTTCCGGATCCACCGGACGTGCTCAGCGGCCCGATAAAGCCGTTCGGCGCGCCACCGGGAGGGCCACCCTGGGCGGAGACTTCCAGCGAGCGCTCCAAGACGATGCGCGGCGTTTCCCAGGCCTTGCGCACATCGGATGTCATCTGATTCCGTGCATTCAACGTATTTGCGTCCATTGAGCAACCTCCATTATAGCTATGCAGACGAAACAACACGACCAAACTAGTCCTCGACGTAGCCTTGCCGGCCACGATGGCCGAGGATGCAACCCAACACTATTCCAAGAGTCGAATCGGTTGAGCGAAAGATACACCATCGCTCACGGGCACAGATGTTGGCGCCACACCCAACTTCGCCTGCAAAGGCGTCACAGGGATCGGCTGCCCCGGGTTATACTGCGCATAACGCGCCTGCGCCTGTTGACAGGCCGTCAGGTGACCGCCGTAAAGGTCACCGTGTTCTTTCCAGGCGATGCCGGCGCATCGCCCTTCGCAATAAGAGTTCAGCGGACAGACCTGACACTCGGGCAAATTCGCCCAGGTGTGGTTGGCCCGCAGCCGCTCCAGGATTGGCGCCGTCTCCCAAATCTCGCGGAAGGACTGGCGACGCAGGTCACCGGCCGGAATGCGCAACTCGATGCACGGATAAACGACACCATAAGGGCTGATGAGACAGGATGACAGCCCCACACCGCATGTACGCGCTGTCGGGCCTGGCTGCGCAGGAACAAACGGCGTCTGGTCAGCAACAAGGGCATCCGACATCTGTGCCAGCGACAACTGGTGAAGGCCTGCGCCATTGCTGCCATCATCCGCTGGGGAGACCTTCAAAACCTGTTCGTAGTATACACCAAGGTGCAGCGCCAGGTCAAGCATCTGCACGCGCTCATGCACGTTCAGGTCGAGCAACAAAGTATTCAGCTTCACCCGGACGCCGCGTTCCTGCAGCAGCTTAACCCCCCGCAGGACCCGTTCAAGGGAATGGTGCGAACCGGACACTGCATCGAAGGTCTCGGGCGTCGCACCCAACAAACTGACATCCACCTGCACCGGCGCCAGCTCAGCCAACCGGTCGGCAATGGCAGGCGTAATCAGCGTGGCGTTGGTCTTCAGATCCAGCGCAAATCCCAACTCACGCGCCCGGCCGGCAATGTCAAAGAAATCACGGCGGGATAGAATCTCGCCGCCGGTCAGCATGAGCCGGAGCGTGCCCGCTTCAGCGAGTTGCTCCAGAATGGCATAGCATTCTGCCGTTGACAACTCGGGCTGCCGCAAGGGCACATTGTAACACATGATGCAGTTGAGATTGCAAATGTGGGTGAGCTCCCACAGCACCGTGAAGGGGATATGCTCCTTGCCAAGGCGAGACAACAGAGCATCATAGGGATCGCGTGCTTCCGTGACAGCACCACAGGCCGGGAAACCACGATCCAGCGGCGCCGCTCGATCGATGGTAACGGCCCCCAGATTCAGATTAAGCGGGACGTTTGCCATACCGATACACCCTTCTCACATCGTGCCACGGAATGCACGCTAATAAAGAAACACTACTATATACTAATTGGCTTCATTCGGCAAAAGTCAGCAAACCCTTGGCCACCAGTGCGTCCACAAACTCCCCCACCTCAACGCGTGCAGCGGGCAACTCGACGGCATATTCTGCAGTCAACTGCTGCGCAATCTCCTCCACGGTGCGCTGGCCGTCCGCCAGCTCCCAAATGCGCGAGCCGACCGGGTTGAACATGCGCACCATGTTCTCTGCCGGGCTGATGACCACCGCTTCGCCGCTGAATACGCGCGCAGCCGTACGCGGATGATGTTTGGGCCTGCGCTGATCGCTGCTGCCGTCCAAGTGCCACCTCTTTCTTAAAAACCTGTACCACACTACCGGAGCAGTATACCGACAGATAGATGACGCGTCAACGCAGCAAGCTTACAATGCAGGAAAGTGGTATAATGCAAGGTATCGTTTTATGAGAGAGTGCATAGCTTTGAGGTAGCCAACTATGACCGAAAAACTGCGGGTGATTTCGTTGGGCGGCCTGGGTGAAGTCGGCAAGAACATGATGCTGTTCGAATACGGCGAAACGCTCCTGGTCGCGGATGCGGGCATCATGTTCCCGGAACACGACATGCTGGGCATCGACCTGGTCATCCCGGACTTTACATATCTACGCCAGAATGCGCACAAAGTGGCAGCCATCATCATTACGCACGGGCACGAGGACCACATCGGCGCGCTGCCCTACCTGCTGAATGACGTGCTGCCGGCCAACACGCCAGTCTATGCGACCCGGCTGGCCGGCGGGCTCATCCAGGCCAAGCTGGCCGAGTATCCGGGCCGCGAGGCTCTCAACCTGCACCAGGTCCTGGCGGGTGAATCGTTCACCGTGGGTCCCTTCCGCGTGGAGTTCCTCGCCATCACCCACTCGATTCCCGATGGCGTCGGGCTAGCTCTGCACACGCCCGTCGGCACCGTCATCCATACGGGCGACTTCAAGTTTGACTATACGCCCGTCCGCGGTGGACAGCCAGGGTTTGCGCGATTGGGTGAGCTGGGCGCACAGGGCGTTCTGGCTCTGTTCAGCGATTCCACGGGCGCCGAACGGGCCGGCTATACCCTGTCCGAGGCGGTCATCGAGCCGGCCTTCGACCAGATCTTCCGCAGCGCCAAGGGCCGCATCATCGTGGCGACCTTCGCCTCCCTGCTCAGCCGCGTCCAGCAGGTGTTCGATGCGGCGCAGCGGCATGGCCGGGTCGTGGCTGTGGCGGGGTACTCAATGGTCAAGACCACCGAAATCGCACGTGAACTGGGCCACCTGCAGGCCCCGCCCGAGCTGCTGGTCGACCTGTGGGAGGCGCTGCGCCTGCCGGATGAGCGCGTCACCATCGTGACGACCGGCAGCCAGGGGCAGCCGGAGGCCGCGCTGGCCCGCATGGCCGAGGGTACCCACCGGCAAATCGAGGTCAAGCCGGGCGACACTGTGGTCGTCTCCTCCACGCCGATTCCCGGCAACGAGGAAGAAGTCGCGCGCGTGATTAACCGGCTCATCGCGCGCGGGGCCGAGGTCATCTATCCGCCGCTGATGCCGGTGCATGTTTCCGGCCACGCCAGCCAGGAAGAACTCAAGCTGATGCTGTCGCTGACCCGGCCACGCTTCTTCGTGCCCATCCACGGCGAGTTGCGCCATCTGCACGCCCACGCGCGGCTGGCCGAGCGCCTGGGCACACCGCGCGAGAACATGTTCATCATCGAGAACGGCACCGTACTGGAATTCACCAAAGATACGGCGCAAGTAGTGGAGCAGATACCCAGCGGCAACGTCTTTGTTCAGGGTTCAGGCGTGGGCGATATCGGGCCGAAGGTGATGGCAGAGCGGGAGGTCTTGGCGCGCGATGGCTTTGTCATTGCCGTTATCCCGGTCAGCCCGACGACGGGTGAGCCGAACGGCCGGCCCGAGCTGGTCTCGCGCGGGTTTGTCTATCTGCGGGAGAGCGGTGAGCTGTTGGACCGGGCCGCGGAGCGTGCGTGGGTTGGTCTGCAAGGTAGCGGGCTGCGCCGGCGCCAGACCATCGTCGAGCGGACGCAAGACGCTCTCAGCAAGTTCTTCTATGAGGAAACCCGCCGCCGGCCGATGGTTGTGGGGGTGGTGACGCAGCGGGGGTAAGCGACCGACCTCACCCCCTGCCCCCTCTCGTGACGTTGCGATGTCAGGAGAGGGGGCAGGGGGTGAGGTCAGGCTTCTACTTTGCGGTCTCCACGGCCCGCGTCTCGCGGACCACCATCACCTTGATCTGCCCCGGATACTCCAGGTTGTCCTCAATGCGTTTGGCAATGTCCTTCGCCAACCGGATCGAGGCCAGGTCGTCCACATCCTCCGGCTTCACGATCACGCGCACCTCGCGGCCCGCCTGAATCGCGTAGGTTTGCTGCACGCCTTTGAAGGAGTTGCCGATATCTTCGAGCGCCTGTATGCGCTTGACATAGGTTTCGAGCGCCTCGCGCCGTGCACCGGGCCGCGAGCCGGAGATGGCATCGGCCGCGGTCGCAATCGCCGCCTCTACGGAGAGCTGGTCCACTTCGTGGTGGTGCGAGGCGATGATATTGACGACTTCCGCTGGCACACCGTACCGCTTCGCCAGGTCCGCGCCCACCTGCGCATGTGCGCCTTCGACTTCGTGGCTTACGGCCTTGCCGATGTCATGCAGCAGCGCGCCCATCTTGGCTGTCTGCACGTTGCCGCCCATCTCTGCGGCCAGCATCGCCGCGATGTGCGTCGCCTCGACGGCGTGGGCAAGCTGGTTCTGGCCGTAGCTCGTGCGATACTTCAGCCGGCCCAACAGCTTGACAATCTCCGGGTGGAGCATCTGCATGCCAACCTCGATGACTGCCTGCTCGCCGGCGTCCCTGATCGACTTCTCGACCTCTTGCTGGGCCTTCTCGACCTCTTTCTCGATGCGCGCCGGGTGGATGCGGCCGTCCTGAACCAGACGGCTGAGCGCAATCCGCGCGACCTCACGGCGAATGGGATCAAAACTGGAAACGATAATGGCTTCGGGGGTGTCATCGACCACCAGGTCCACACCCGTGACCTGCTCGATGGCCCGGATGTTGCGGCCCTGCCGTCCGATGATGCGGCCCTTCATTTCGTCGTTCGGCAGCGGTACGCTCGTCACCGTCGTCTCAGAGACGTGATCGGACGCGACGCGCTCCAGGACGCGGGTAATAATCTGGCGGGCGCGCTCATCGGCCTCCGCCATGGCTGCAGCTTCGACCTCACGAATCTTGCGCGCCATCTCCTGGCGGGTATTGAGTTCCACCAGGGTTAACAACTCCTGGCGAGCCTCCTCCTGGGTCATCGATGCGACCCGCTCCAGCTCAGCACGATGGTCATCCTCGACTTTCGCCAGATCAGTCTCGCGCTTGTCAAGCCTGGCCTGGCGCTGATCCAGCTTGCGGTTACGCAGTTCGAGCTGTTCCAGCCGGCCGTCCAGCGACTCCTGGCGGCGCTGCAGACGCTCTTCGGCGCGATCCACCTCGCGCCGGCGGCGCTGTAGCTCCTGCTCGGCCTCCTCAATGACCTGAACTCTTTGCTCCTGTGCAGCCAGTTCGATGGTTTTGGCCCGGCTCTCCGCTTCCGCCAGCATCCGCTTCGCCTCGATTTCGGCGTTGCGGGCGATGGTGTCGGCCTCAGTGCGAGCCTGCAACTGGCGGGACTTCATCAGCAGATAGCCGATGACTCCCCCGGCGACCATGGCTACCAGGAAGATCAGCAGGTCCACCACAACACGTAGGCCTGGACTTCCTGCAAACATTGGTGGTTCCTCACTTTCACATCATCATGGGTTATGGGTTAGTTCCTTATAAAGAGCCTCTACGACTTCCTCGGCCACGTCATAGCCGAAGCCACGCCGCAAGAGGAAATCGGTTAGCTTACGTCGAAAGGCCGGCGGATCAGCCTGAGCCAGCGCAGACAGGCGTTCTGCACGCGGGCGGGCTGCCTGCTGCGCAGCCTCCAGCGCGTCCAGACCGGCAAGGGCGGCCTCGATGGCCTCTTTCTCCAGGCCGCGCTGGCGCAATTCCTGGCGCAGGGCATAGGCCCCCTTGGGTCGAAAACGCTGGCGGTTGTCCACCCAGAAACGGGCAAACTCCGCATCGTTGAGATAACCCTGTTCACTGAGGCGGGCAATCACCGCCTCAATCAGCTCCGCACTGTACCCGGCCTCGGCCTGGGTCAGATACTGGCGCACTTCCGCGATGCTGCGCGGGCGGAAGCTCAAAAAGCGGACGGCCCGGTCATAGGCCTTTTGCAGGCTATCCGAGGCCTCCAGTTGCGCAATGTCCGCATCGCTCAGAAACTGACCAATATGCAGCGACGCTGCCACCAGGTCAGGCAACGCGAAGGCGTACTGGCCGTCCAGGTAGACGTTGACCCGATCGGCGGCCCGTTTCTGGTACTGCAAGCTTGTGATCGTGCCGGCCAAAATCTCTACACCTCAACCACAACAGAATAAAAAAAGAGCCGTGCGACAGCACATACAGTCCTGTCCACAGCTCTTGTTCAGAACGCGCCTAATGCGCGCACGGTTCGCCCTACGGCCAACGGTCCGCGCAACAGCGTCAAACGCGCCAGGTTAATGACACGGAGAGTGCCGGATCACTCCGGTTGCCGGATCACTCCGGTTGCCGGATGGCTCAGGGCCCGGAGAATCCGGCTCGGCCCTCTGGTGCGAGCCTCCTCGCCGTCGAGGGCGCTGCGCCAGCCGTCACAGAAGCTCCGGCTCACGGTCGGCACGAACAAGCCTGCGAGCCGGGGGCATCTGCCTTCCCCTATGCAACTTTCAGCCTGTGATAGCCTTAAGTCACCAGGCGATCGGTCAACACGATCTACTCCCGCGAGTCTTTGGGGGTCAACGCCGCTGCGTGGCGTGCAATGACTTTCACAAGATCGCTGTGGTCAGTCGCCCCCGCCGGAACACCCCGGACGTGGCCGCCAGTACATGAGCCGCCACTTCCAAGATCTTCCGCTCACTGCGCCCGTCGCAGTTATCGGTGGGCATCAACTCAGTTCAGGCAGCCACGCGCCTCAGCCCGCGGCTGCCCGTATTCCTTCAGGTGATTTACTCGACGGTCTCATCGTCGGATTCTTCATCCGACGCTTCGACCACCTGGAGCGGAACCATGGATGCTGCTGTACGAATCGCCATTTCGATCCGCTGAATCAACACAGGATCCTTTTCCAGGAATTCCTTGGCATTCTCACGGCCCTGTCCCAGCCGCAAATCCTCGTAGCTGTAGAACGCGCCGCGTTTCTCTATTATACCCATATTTGTGCCAAGGTCTAATAAGTCACCCGACTTGCTGATGCCCTTATTATACATGATGTCAAACTCAGCCTGGCGGAAGGGCGCAGCGACCTTGTTCTTCTTGATGGTCACGCGCGTCCGGTTGCCAACCGAGTTGCCGCCCGACTTGATGCTCTCGATGCGCCGGATGTCCATGCGCACGCTGGCGTAGAACTTCAACGCCAGGCCGCCCGGCGTCGTCTCCGGGTTGCCGAACATGATGCCGATCTTCTGCCGCATCTGGTTCGTGAAGATGAGGGACGTATTGCTCGCCTTGATGGCGCCGACGAGCTTGCGCAACGCCTGTGACATCAGGCGCGCCTGCAGGCCGACGTGGCTGTCGCCCATCTCACCCTCGATCTCAGCGCGGGGCACGAGCGCCGCTACCGAGTCAATCACGACCACGTCCACCGCACCGGAGCGAATCAGCGCCTCCGCAATCTCGAGAGCCTGCTCGCCCGTGTCCGGCTGGGAGATGTACAGCTCATCCACGTTGACGCCGCAGCGCCGCGCATAATCCGGATCCAGCGCATGCTCGACGTCGATGAACGCCGCGATGCCGCCCATCTTCTGGGCTTCAGCGATGATGTGCTGGCAGACGGTGGTCTTGCCCGAGGATTCGGGCCCGTAGATCTCGGTGATGCGGCCGCGTGGCACGCCCCCGATCCCAAGCGCCAGATCAAGCGAAAGCGAACCGGTGGGAATGGCGGCGACCTTGAGCCGCTCGCTCTCACCCAACTTCATGACAGTGCCTTCACCGAAGCGCTTCTTCAAACTTGCGAGTGTCGTATCAAGTGCCTTAATCTTGCCGGCTTCGGCCATTAGAAAGTACCTCGTTTCTGATACGGATAGGATGCGCCGATTGACTACAAAGCTAAGGCGGAGTGTACCGCAGAAATCGGAAAAGGGCAAATTTCGGACACCGAAAACGAACATCTGTTTGGGTGAAAACTCAGCGCGACCAGCTTACCACGCGCTCCGCAGCATAGTCGTAGCGCAACGGGATGCCGCCCAGCGCAGGCGGGGCCAGCGGGACCTGGTTGGAGCCATCCGCGTTCATGCGGTAGAGCCGCCACGCGCCGTCGCGATTGGTCAAAAAGACGAGGTAACGACCGTCCGGCGACCAGGCGGGCGCAACACTGTCAGCGGCCGCGGCAGTCGTGCCGGCCGGTGCGGTGAGCCGCGCCAGCCGATTGCCGGCTGGGTCGAGCAAAAAGATGTCGGTGTTGTCGTGCAGCCGCACCTGAACCGCGAGGCGCGAACCGTCGGGGGACCAGGCCGGGCTGTTGATGCTGGCATCGCTAATGACGGGCCGCGTTGCGCCATCAGGGGCCGTGATTTGCAGTCCCCCGCCGCCGCGATACAGCACTTCCGCGCGCTGCGGATGCCAGGCCGGCGACTGCGCATCATTCAGCGCGGGCAGGTCCAGGCGGTTCTCGCCCTGTGCGCCCACCTGCACGAGGCCGGTCTCGGAGATTTGCGTCACGGGGAAGTCACCAATGCAGTACTGGCCGAAGGGCGTGCGCACGCACTCCTGCCCGCCGAACTGGCGTCGCAGCGCATCATCGGTCAAGCAGCCGAAGGGGGTCTGGCGGCACGCCACATCGCGGCTGACCTGCGCAAAGACCAGCGTCGCACCGTTCGCCTGCCAGCTGGGGCCGCGGGGCCGGTCCGCGCTGGCGAGCCGGCGCTCGGCGCCGGTTGCCAGGTCGATCACAAAGACGCCGTGGGGCGCATCCCAACGCGCGAACGCCAGTTGCGTGCCGTCGGGCGAGAGTACCGGGTCCAGGCCATGTGTCACCCGCCGCAGGTTCGTGCCGCCGGCGTCCATGACGTAGATATCACCGCCAGGTGCAGTCTGAAAGGCGATTTTGCCTGTCAGGGACGACTGGGCGACAGTGGGTCGCGGAGCCGCAGGCGAGGGCCGTGCAGCGGCAGCCTGCGTCGGTGCAACGGCAGGCTGTTCCGACAGCGCCGCGCCGGCAGCGTCCGTCACTGCGACAGTCGCCAGGTCACCGAACACCCGCACATCGCCCGCGGCAGCCCAGGCCCGCGCGCCGGTGTCGCCATAGCTGACCCACAGCCAGCGGTCATCAGCCGTACGCCCCTCAACCCACAGCACCGCAGAACCGGCAGACTGCGCCACGACCGTCATGTTCGCTGCGGGACCTGCACGCAAGGGGATACTGGCGCGACGGCCGACCGCCATTAGCCGCGCGACGGGTGTGGGCCGGGTCACAGTAGCCGGTGCAGTTATGACAGGTCGCGGCGCGGGGCCGGCCGGCTGCTGGTCTTGCGTAGCAGCGCGCGCAGTAGGAGACGAGGTTGCCCGCGCTGAATCCAGGTTCTCGGGCACGGGCTCGCGAGCCAAGAGCAGCGGGGTGGGCGTGGGCGGCGCGGGCGTAGGCAGAACTCCCTGGCATGCGACCGTGGTCACGAGGACGAGGAGCATGGATAGGAGCGACGACCTTACCCCCCGACCCCCTCGTCTGAAGACAGAAACCCGTGTCTTCCGGCGAGGGAAAGGCGATATCTCTGCACCATTTCCCCCGCTCCTGATGCGTCGGGAGAGGGGGCCGGGGGGTGAGATCCTGCTCAATTCTGCGTCCCGTTCTGATCGAAGCTGAAGCTGCACAGCACCGAACCATCCATCCTGTATACCAGAATCTCGGTACGCGCGCTGAACGTGAGAGGCATCGCCTGCCGGTCGAACGTGCCGGCCGTCACACGGTCGCAGCCATAGGGACAGGCAGGTGAAACGCCCGACTGCCTGACCACAAAAGCGCCCGTATTGACATTGAACAGCCCGGTGGAAGCACCGGCCGGGAAGGTCATGGAAAGGTCTGTGTTGTTCTGTGTCACCTGAACGTCGACGGGCCCGGGCAACACCGGTGCGACTGAGCAGTTATGCACCAGGCCCGACGAAATCGTGTTATAGACGCCGGTCACGTTGGGCCAAGGCCGCTGCACCAGCGGCAGAAAAACGACGTGGTTGGCTGCGACATCCGCGACTGGTTGAGCAGCCGCGCTGGGCTGCACAGGCAAAACGCCCAGGGCCGCGCCAAGCAGCACCAGCGCCAAGCCGAAGGTGAGGGCAAGACGGGCAGAACGAACGCGATAGTCGGTCATCATTGCCTCCGAAGCATGGGCTAGCGGCTCCAACTCACGACCCGCTCCGCCGCGTAGTCATACTCGAAGGTCAGCGCGGCGAAGGCCTGAGGCTGGAAGGGAGCCTGGTCAGAGCCGTCGAGGTTGGTCCGGTACAGTCGCCAGGCACCCTCGCGATCCGTCAGAAACAACAACGTATTCCCGTCGGGCGACCAGGCAGGCGCGACATTATTCGGTGCACGGGGCGAGAGCGGTGCGGGCTCCGTCAGACGGGCGATCGTATTCCCGTTGGCGTCCAGCACGAAGACATCCCAGTGGTCGTGTACGCGCACCTGAGCTGCGAGCCGGCTGCCGTCCGGCGACCAGACCGGGCTGGCAAGTGCGGGGTTATCCGCCAGCGGGCGGGTCGGCGCGTCAGGCACCATGACCTGCAGGCCGCTGCTGCCCTTGTATACAATCTCGTTGCGATGCGGGTGCCAGGTGGGGCTCTGCGCGCCGGCCTGGGCCGCGAGATCCGTCCACGCACCATCCACCGTGCTCACGGCGGCCAGCGTCAGTTCGTTGCGCAGGACCATCGCAAAATCGCTGATGCAGTAGCGGCCATAGAGGGTGTCGATGCATTCCTTGCCTTTGAAGAAATCGCGGATCACGCTTTCCCGGAAGCAGCCGATGGGCGTGTCCAGGCACTGCACCTGGCCGCTGACGCGGCTAAAGGCGAGACGCCCGCCATCGGGGCTCCAGGCCGGCCCGCGCACGCCTTCACTCTGAGCCACGCGCTGCTCCTGGCCGGTAACCAGGTCCAGGATGTAAATACCGTCCGGCGGGCCCCAGCGCGCGAACGCGATGCGCTGGCCGTCCGGCGACCAGACCGGGTCGATGCCATTCGTCAGCCGCTGCAGGCCGCTGCCGTCCGCGTTCATCAGGTAGATTTCGCCGATGGCTGGCTGGATGAGCAGACGGCCAGCCGCCGGAGCGGAGGCCGGTGGGGTCTGGCGCGGCGGTGCAGTTGCAGCGGCTGCGGCCGGCACGGCTATCCGTGAAGGACTGGCAGTTGCGGTAGGGGTGAGAGACGGCTTGTCCGCAACCAGCGGGGCGCGCGTGGATGTGGGTGTGGCCGTGGCAGCATCCGGCCCGCGCACAACCGCCGGCAATGTCGCCAGATCGCCGCGAAGCTGTAAATCGCTCACCGCTGCCCAGGCGTGCCGTCCGGCCTCATCATAGGACACCCACAGCCAGCCCGCATCGGGCGTGCGGCCTTCGACCCAGAGCACCCGCGCGCCAGTGACCTGCGCGATAACCCGTGCATCGACCGCGGGCGCGCTGCGCAGCAAGACCATGTCGCCCGTCGCAGTAGCTTCCAATCCGTCCGGCGAGCTACGCCGGGCAGGGCGCAGCGCCACTGCAGCCAACGTGGCCGTCCGGTTGCCCGGCAGGGCTGTCGGGGAGGCCGACAGAGTGGAGACGGTTGCCGAGGCGGTCGGACCGGACGGCAGGCGCGATGTCAGACCGCCGCAGCCGGAGGCTGCCAGCGCCACCAAGGTCAGCACGAGCAGAACCGGCGCCAACCATCCACTGCGCCGGGCTGCGGTCAAATCACTATTCGTAGCGCAAAGCCTCGATTGGATTGAGCCGGGAGGCCCGGGTCGCCGGATAGATACCGAAGAACAGGCCCACCGCGGCAGAAAAGCCGGTCGCCAGGAGGACCGACTGCAGCGTGACGACGGCATTAAGATCATCCTGCAACTGGGAGATGCCGAACGCGCCTGCTGCTCCCAGCGCGATGCCCAGCAGGCCGCCGATAATCGCCAACACCACCGATTCGATCAGGAATTGCACCAGAATGTGCCGCCGTTTTGCGCCGACGGCCTTACGCAGACCTATCTCGCGCGTACGCTCGGTCACGGACACCAGCATGATATTCATGATGCCGATGCCGCCGACGAGCAGGCTGATGCCCGCAATCGCGCCCAAGAAGAGGGTCAGGACGCCGGTAATCTGTCCGAAAATTGAGAGCAAGTCCTGCTGATTGATGACACTGAAGTCATCCTCATCCTGGAAGCGGATGTCGTGGCGCCGGCGCAGCAGCTCGCTGATTTCATCTGCAGCTGCCTCCATGCGCTCCTCGCTGACGACCTGCACATATATCACCGACAGCATGGCTTCACCCTGGCGGTTATAGAAGCGCGGGAACAACCGCTGATGCGCGGTCGAGAGCGGCACGAGAACCGTCTCATCCTGGTTGCCACCCGGCCCGCCCGTGCCGCCCTTCTCCTGCAGCACGCCGATAACCTTGAACGGGATGTTGTTGATTTTGATGGTTGCGCCGATCGGATAGGCGCCTGTCTCATCAAAGAAGCGCTCGGCAATCCGGCTGCCGATCACAGCGACGCGCGCCTGCGTACTCACATCAGTGGCGTCGACAAAGTTGCCATAGGCGACCGGGAAATTGCGGACCCACTCGTAAGATGGGGTGATGCCTGAGACCGACAGCCGTAGCGTAACCTTGCCGTAACTCACATCTGCCGACGACATCACTTCCGGCGCCACACCCACCGCATCCGGCACGTTGAAGGGGTCCGCAATGGCCTCGGCGTCTTTTAGCGACAGTGTCAACCCGGAGGAACTGCGGCCCATGGAGGCCTGATCGAGACTGCCGGGGACGACGAACAGCAAGTTCGTGCCGATGCTCTGCAACTGGTCCGCAACGAGAGCCTGCACCCCCTGGCCGACGGAAAGCAGAGTGATGACTGCTCCCACACCGATGATGATGCCGAGCATCGTCAACGTGGAACGCAGCTTATTCGCGGATAGCGCGCGCAATGCCAGGCGGATCTGCTCAACGATACCCATAGACTAACACCTCTGCGGCCGGCCCAGGCGCGCCGCGTAGGCCGAATCACCCGCCACGCGGGGCTCTGTCACCTGGATATCGCTGTCAATCAGTCCATCGTACAGTCTGATGACGCGGCGGGTGTGCTCGGCTATGTCTGGCTCGTGCGTGACCAGAATCACTGTAATGCCCTGCTCGATGTTCAGCCGCTGAAAGATGCCCATGACCTCAGCTCCAGCCTTAGAGTCCAGATTGCCGGTCGGCTCGTCGGCCATGATGATGCTGGGCCGGTTGACCAGCGCGCGCGCGATAGCGACACGCTGCTGCTGGCCGCCGGACAACTCGTTGGGCCGGTGATGCAGGCGGTTGCCCAGGCCGACCATGTCCAGCGCAGCACGGGCGCGATTGCGACGCTCCGCGACGCGCAGACCCGAATAAATCAGCGGCAGCTCAACATTCGCCAGGGCGTCCGTGCGGGCCAGCAGATTGAAGCTCTGGAAGACGAACCCGATGCGCCGGTTACGAATGTCGGCTAACTGGTCATCATTGAGCCGCGACACATCCTCGCCGGCCAGCCGGTACTGCCCTGCCGTCGGCTGATCCAGGCAGCCGATGATGTTCATCAAGGTCGACTTGCCGGAGCCGGAAGGCCCCATGATTGCTACCATCTCGCCCTGGCAGATAGTCAGCGAGACGCCGCGCAGCGCGTGAACCTGCACGTCGCCCATCTGGTAGACCTTAGTGAGGCCCTCAATCTCGATGACCGGCCCGAAAGCCATGTCGGAGCCCGCATGCTCCAGGGGTTGCGCCACCATAGCCGCGTCCATGCTAGAAACCACCGAAGGTCTCCTGCAGGCGTTCGAGTGTGGAGACGGTGCGAATGGCCAGCGTATCGCCCTCGTCCAACCCCTCGCGCACCTCGACGCGCGCATCATCGCGCAAACCCAAACGCACCTCCACCTTCTGTGGCTCATCCCCGGTCAACCGCTCCACAAACGTACGTCCTGATTCGCGCTCGACCTGCACGGCGCGATTGGGGATCAGCAGCACGTCCTCGCGCGTGCTGGCGATGATGGTCGCGGTCGCACTCATGCCGACGCGCAGAGGTACGTCAGGGTCATCGATATCGATGCGCACGCTGTAAGTGACCCCGCCGGTTGCCAGCGTGTTCGAGGATGGGGCAACCCGCGCCACCTTCCCCGCCAATGTTTGGTCGGGCAGGGCGTCGATCTCAATGGCGACCTCCTGGTCCGGTGCAATTGCAGCCACGTCGATCTCATCCACCTGCACATCCAGGTGGAACCGGGTCGTGTCTGCAAGCTGGAACGCGGGGGTGCCCGGCTGGGCCAGCGTACCCGGCACAACGTTGACTACGGTGACTACACTGTCCCAGGGGGCCGTCAGCACGGCATTGTCCAACCGGCGCCGAGCTTGCTCCAGCGCGAGTTCGGCCTGATCCACGCCGGCCTGTGCGACGTCCAGTTGTGCCTGGGATGGCCCCTGCGTCAGCCGGTCCAAGCTGGCCTGAGCCTGGGCTATCTGGGCCTGAGCCTGCGCAAGCTGGGCAGGGGTGGAGCCCTTGGTCGTGACCCGATACTGGGCCTCGGCCGCCTCATAGTTAATCGTCGCCTGCTGCAACTGCAGCGACTGGGGGAGCATGCCCACATCAGGCCGGTCCTTGACCTTGTCATAGGCCTGCTGCGCCTGATCAAGCTGCACGCGCGCCTGTTCGACCTGGGCGCGCGCCGCCGCGAACTGATCCTGGTCTACGCCCTTGAGGAGTTGCTGGTAGGCTTCCTGGGCACTCGCCAGGGCCGCCTGCGCGGCGGCCAGGTCGCTGTCGCTGGGCCCGTCCTGCAACTGGTCGAACTGCGCCTGCGCCTGCCGCACGCCGATTTCCGCCTGGCGGATCGCCAGGTCAAGGTCGGTCGTGTCCAGGCGGGCGAGCACCTGCCCCGCGGTCACCGGCTCACCGACTGCGATGGCGACCTCTTCGATGGTTCCCGTGGACTGAAAAGCCAGATTGGCTTCCCGTTCGGCGAGCACTGCGCCCGTCGCGCTGACGGTGGCCGCGATATTACCGCGTTCGACCTTCACCACATCCCAGGCCGGGGCTTCCGCAGCCTGGGCCTGATTGAATTGCTGGTAGACAAACCAGCCGCCGGCCCCCAGCACTGCCAGAACCAGGACGGCTACCAAAAACTTCCTCATTCATACTCCCAAAAAGGTCCGTAGAGACTTTGCACAATCTGGGTGTATCATCGCATGCCGGAGGAGATCGCTCCGCAAGCGAGATTCCGCTATTTCATCATACCACAAAACTGCCCTACCATAGCCATCTGGTAGAGTGTGGCGAAGGGAGCAAGCGTCTTGTCAAGAGTTGCACAAGAATGGAACGTGTGATAGAATGGATTCGAACATTCACAAAAGAAACACGAGGCAACTACAGGCAGCGTGCGACTCAGTGGCAGGTGTGGGCCACAGTCGCGCACGGTGGACAGATGTATGTGGAGGAAAGATGGCAAAAAGAACGATCCCTGACATTGTGGTGGGCCGGCTTCCGGTTTATTTACGCGCGCTCAGCTTCCTGATCGCCGAAGGGCGGCAGATTACGTCATCGCAGGAGTTGGGTGACCGGCTCGGCATCTCATCAGCGCAGATTCGTAAGGATCTGTCGCACTTTGGTGAGTTCGGCAAGCAAGGCACCGGCTACGACATCAACTTCCTGTATGACCAGTTGCGCCAGATTCTCAAGGTTAACCGGATGTGGGATGTCGTGCTCGTTGGCGCGGGCAACCTAGGCAAGGCCATTGCGGATTACAATGGCTTCAAAGGCAAGGGCTTTGTCATCCGCGCCATCTTCGATAACGACTCGGACAAGATCGGCAGGCCGATGGGTATTGACCATATCAATGTGCAGCCGATCAACGAGTTGGCCGAGGTGATTCGCGAGCACAACATCACCGTCGGCATCATCGCGACGCCGGCCGAAGAAGCGCAGGCCGTGGCGCGCACCATGATTGAGGCGGGCGTCAAGTCCATCCTCAACTATGCGCCGATTACGCTCACCGTGCCGTCCAACGTGCGGGTGCAGTACATCGACCCGGTGGTGGGCCTGCAGCGCATGACCTATTACCTGTAGGACAGCGCATCAGACCTATCCGGCATAGCATCGCTGCATCATTAAGACCCCGGCACGCCCTGTAGCCTCACAACTGCGGGGCGTTTCGCATGAAATCCGGGCGCAGCAGGCGACATGACCGGAATCATACCCACGCGCGGGCGCGAGTGCTAGAATACCTCTGCACCTGATATGCCAGGGAAACGGAGCAGGCGTATCGGGGGGTGCCCGGCAGGGTGGCTCGGGGGCCACCCGCCAGTCAGGGTCAGACAGAGGAGGACCGGCCATGCAGGCCAAGCGTGTGGTGAGAGACATCATGAGCCCCAACCCGGTGACAGTGACACCGCGGAATGCCATCCGTACCGCCGTCAATCTGATGCGCGAAGGTGGCTACCGGCGGCTGCCCGTGGTCGATCGCGGCCGGCTGGTGGGTATCATCACCGATCGTGACCTGCGCCGGGCCGCTAATTCGCCGTTTGTCGTCCGCGAACAGTGGTATGATAACTTCATCCTCGACCATATCGAGGTGGGTTCCTGCATGACCCCAAATCCTTTGACTATCGAACCGCATGCAACGATCGCCGAGGCGGCGCGCCAGATGCGCAACCATAAGATCGGCGGTCTGCCAGTCGTTGCAGACGGTCAGTTGGTGGGCATTATCACGGAAACAGACCTGCTGGACTTCTTAATCGAGTTGCTGTCCACTGAGAATGTTGCTGCTTGAGCAGGTCACTTGAGTGGGCGCGCAGGCGCCGCAGCCGTGACAAAGCTCTTCCGTAAAACGGGCACCTGCGCAATCCGCAGGTGTCCTTTAATCTTATAAGGGTTTCCCAATGTTTAGTCGCGCTGATTTGATCTTTCTACACGCGCCGAGCGTGTATGACTTCCGCAAGCATTCGATCCTGTACGGGCCGGTCAGTGACCTGGTGCCGTCGACGCCTGTGTTCGAGATGTATCCCATCGGCTTCACGACGATGGCCGAGTACCTGGAACGGCACGGGCTGCGTGTCCGGATCGTCAACCTGGCCGTGCGGATGTTGAATGATGAGCAATTTGACCCTGAAATGCTCATTAAGCCGTTGAATCCGACGGCGTTCGGCATCGACCTCCACTGGCTGCCTCACGCGCACGGTGCGCTGGCGGTGGCCGAAATGGTCAAGCGGCACCATCCCGACACACCCATTATTTTCGGTGGCTTCTCCTCGACGTACTTCCATGAGGAGCTCATCCGTTATCCCTATGTGGACTATGTCATCCGGGGCGATTCGGCGGAGGAACCGCTGCGCCAGTTGATGGCCTACCTGACCGGGCTGCGCGCGGGCGGCGATGGGAAACACCCCAAGTCGCTGGCCGATATCCCGAACCTGACCTGGAAAGGCCCCGACGGCGAGGTCCACGTCAACCCGCATACCTACCGGCCTGACAATCTCGATCACGTCATGCTGGACTATCGCTACGTCGTGCGGGCTGCTGTGCGAGACCTGGGCATGGGCAACTACGTCCCGTTCAAGGACTGGGCGGACTACCCGATCCTGGCCGCGCTGAGTTGCCGTGGCTGCACCCAAAGCTGCGTGATTTGCGGCGGATCGGCTGCCTCGTTCAAGCAGATGCACGGGCGCACCAAACCGGCCTTCCGTGACCCGGAACGCCTGGCGGAGGACGTGCGGCGCTCGGCCAAGATGAGCCGCGGCCCCGTGTTCGTGCTGGGCGACCTGCGCCAGGCAGGCCGCGATGACCAGGGCCGTCATTACGCTGACCGCTTCCTGAATGCGATTCACGGGTTCGACGGCCCCGTAATTCTTGAGCTGTTCTCGCCGGCGTCACGCCAGTTCCTGCAGCAGGTGGCCGACGCGCTGCCCAACTTCACGCTCGAAGTCTCGTTGGAGAGCCATGACCCGGTCGTACGGCACGCGTTCGGCAAGGCCTACGATAATGCCCCCATGGAGCGCACCATTGCGGATGCACTGGACGTCGGCGCGAAGCGGCTCGATGTGTTCTTCATGGCCGGGCTGCCGCAGCAGACCGCGGAGTCCGTCCTGGGCACCATCGACTACTGCGAGGACCTGCTGTCGCGGTTCGGCAAGGATGGCCGGCTCGCACCGTTCATCTCGCCGCTTGCGCCCTTCCTCGATCCCGGCAGCCGCGGCTATGAGAATCCCGACGAACACGGCTATCACCTGTTTGCGCACACCCTGGAAGAGCATCGCCGCCTGCTTGTGCAGCCGAGTTGGAAGTATGTGCTGAACTACGAGACGCGCTGGATGAACCGCCATCAGCTCGTAGACGCAACCTACGCGGCAGGCCGGCGGCTCAACCGCATCAAGGCCGAGTACGGGCTGGTTCCCATGGAGCAGGCCCAGGCTACGGAAGAACGCATCGACCGGGCCACGCGGCTCATCGCGGAGATCGACCAGTTGATGGTCACTACGACGCCGGAGCAGTTCGCGCGGGAGATGGCACGGCTGCGCCCAGAGGTCGAACAGACGAACATGTCCACCGTGTGCGACAAGCGCGAGCTGAACCTGGATGTCATCGGGCCGAAACTGAACTATGCCGAAGTCGCGCGTATGATTGCGCAGGATACGGCGCAGGCCATCGGGCGAACACTGAGCGCACCCTTCCGCCGGCCCGCGGCCGTGCGCGTGGACAACTCATAGGTTCTTCTGTACCGTGCCGGGCATCCTGCAGGATGCCCGGCACGGTACAGAGATCAATAAGACACTGTCCCAAGGAGGTGACAGAGGTATGGCCAAAGGAACTGTGGTCATAGAAACGGATCGGTGCAAGGGCTGCGAGTTGTGCACGACGGTGTGTCCGCAGAGCATCTTGCACATGAGCCGCGAGCAGTTCAACGCGCGCGGCTACCGTCCTGTTATGCTGGTAGATCCGGAGGGCAAATGCACAGGCTGCGCACTGTGTGCGTTGCTCTGTCCTGATGTCGTGCTCACGGTCTACCGCTACGATGAGCGCCGAGTGCGCGCATAGGAGGCGTTTTCATGGCAAAGGAGCTATGGGAAGGCAACCAGGCGATTGCCGAGGCCGCCATCCGTGGCGGAGTCGAGGCGTTCTTCGGATATCCGATTACGCCTCAGACCGAGCTGCTCGAACATATGGCCGCTCGCATGCCGGAACTGGGGCGCACTTTCCTGCAGGCTGAAAGCGAAGTCGCGTCCATCAACATGGTCTACGGCGCAGCCTGCGGCGGGGCACGCGCCATGAGTTCCTCATCCAGCCCCGGCATCAGCCTGATGCAGGAGGGGCTCTCCTATATTGCCGCCTCGGAGATTCCGGCGGTCCTCGTGGACATCATGCGCGGGGGGCCGGGCCTGGGCAACATCCAGCCCAGCCAGAGCGACTACTTCCAGATTACCCGCTCCGCCGGCCACGGCGACTTTCACCCCATCGTCCTCGCGCCTGCAACCATCCAGGAAGCGGTGGATATGGTCTACGACGCGTTTCCGCTGGCCGAGAAATACCGCACCCTCGTCATCATCGCAGCCGACGGCTCGCTCGGCCAGATGATGGAACCGGCCGAAATGCCGCCCATGCGACCGCTGCTGACGGAAGAAGAGCGCGGCGACTGGGCCGTGCGCGGCAAGGGCAACCGGGCCAAGCGCATCGTCACCTCGTTGTTCCTGAAGGAAGACGAACTGGAGGATCTCAACCACCGCCTGCAGGCCAAGCTCCGGGTCATCGAAGCCGCGGAGCAGCGGTGGGAGGAAATCGAGACCACAGACGCCGAGTATCTCCTGGTCGCCTACGGCACGGTCGCCCGCACCTGCAAGACGGTACTTCGTGAGGCACGTGCGGTGGGACTGCGGGTGGGATTATTCCGCCCGATCAGCCTGTGGCCGTACCCCTACGCGCGGCTGCGCGAGTTGTCAGAGGGGAAACGGGCCATCCTCGTCACTGAAATGAGCGCCGGCCAGATGCTCGAAGATGTGCGGCTGGCTGTCGCCGAACGCTGTCCCATCCACTTCTACGGGCGGACGGGCGGCGTCATCCCGCTGCCGGACGAAGTCCTGGATGCGCTGATGGGCATCGTAGCCGCTCGCCAGGCCGAGCCCGTCGCAGCGTGGGCTGCGTGAGGAGGTCACGATGATTGACGGCAACCACATCACCCCGGAGCAGATCATCGAGCAGGGCCAGGTCATTTATCAGCGGCCCGACGCACTGACCAACAACCTGACGCACTACTGCCCTGGCTGCACCCACGGCATCATCCACCGCCTCATCGCAGAGGCGATCGACGAACTGGGCATCGGCGGCAAGACCATTCTGGTCGCGCCCGTGGGCTGCTCGGTGTTGATGTACTACTATTTCGACGTGGACGGCGTCGAGGCCGCGCATGGCCGCGCGCCCGCCATGGCGACGGGGCTCAAGCGCACGCAGCCGGACAAAGTGGTGTTCACCTACCAGGGCGACGGCGACCTGGCCTCCATCGGCGCTGCCGAAATCCTCCACGCGGCGAACCGCGGAGAGAACATCACCGTCTTCTTCGTCAACAACGCGGTCTACGGTATGACGAGCGGCCAGATGGCCCCCACAAGCCTGCCGGGCCAGGTTACAACCTCTTCACCGCTGGGGCGGGATGCCAAACTGCACGGCTACCCCATGCGCATGGCGGAGATCATCGCCGGGCTGCCCGGGGCCGCGTATGTCGTCCGCCGCAGCGTATACGATGTGCGGACGATTCGCCAGGCCAAGAAAGCCGTCATCACCGCGTTCAAGGCACAACTGGCCGGCACGGGCCTCAGCCTGGTCGAGTTCCTCTCCAGTTGCCCGACCAACTGGCATATGTCGCCGCCGGATGCGCTGGCGTGGATTCGCGACTCCATGGTCCCCTACTTCCCGTTGGGCGACTTCAAGGTCAGCGACGAAGTCAAGGCGCTGGAATAGCGGGTCATGAATGGCAAAGGAGCCACGATGAACGAAGAAATCATTGTCTCCGGATTTGGCGGCCAGGGCGCGCTCTTTGCCGGGCAGTTGTTGGCTTATGCGGCGTTGGATGCGGGGCTGCACGTCACCTGGATTCCCTCCTACGGGCCGGAGATGCGCGGCGGCACTGCACACTGCACCGTCGTCATGGCCGACCAGGAGATCGGCTCGCCCCAGGTGCGCCGGCCTGCCACGGTCATCGCCCTCAACCTGCCGTCGTTCGAGAAATATGAGCCGCTCGTCAAGCCGGGCGGACTCCTGGTCTACAACGTCAGCCTGATCCCGGCCCAGCCATCGCGCACGGACATTCGTTACGTGCCGGTGCCCGCCAACGTGATTGCGGAAGAACTGCGCAACGTCCGCCAGGCGAATGTCGTGCTGATTGGCGCCTATCTGGCCGTGACAGGCGTGCTGCCGCTGGAAGCGGTGGAGCTTGCGCTGGACCGCCATCTCTC